>NZ_JBARTQ010000400.1:0-11996 GCF_049645325.1 Pseudomonas sp.
CGCAGGCAAGCCAGCTCCCACATTTGCTTTGGGCGAAGCGTTAAATTTGAATTCTTTTAAATTATTTTCGACACGGGTGTAACGAAATTCGTCCTGCTGCCTCTAGTGGTGTAAGCAGGCAATCAAGCCCGCTACCTCAACCCACTGCTGGAGCTACACCATGACCACTAAACTGTCCGCCGCTACCCTGATCCTCGCCCTCGGCTCGGCCCTGAGCCTGTCCGCCCTGACCACCACCGCCCACGCTGCCGACGATATGCAGAAATGCTTCGGCGTCGCTGAAGCCGGCAAGAACGATTGCGCCGCAGGCGCCGGTACTACCTGCGCCGGCACCTCGAAAGTCAAAGACCAGGCCAACGCCTGGAAACTGGTCCCAGCCGGCACGTGCGCCAAAACCCCAAGCGCCACCTCGCCAACTGGGTTCGGCCAAGTAGCAGCCTTCACCGCCAAGTCCTGAACCCTGCGCAACCTGAGTACTGATGATGACGCTTTCACCCCAACATACGGTCTCTCCAGCTCAGGTGCCCGGCCTCCCCTACAGGGCCGGGCTGGGGCTGAAGAACGAGCACTTCCTCGAAGTGCTTGAGACTTCGCCCGACATCGGTTTTTTTGAAGTGCACGCCGAAAACTACATGGTGGCCGGCGGCCCTTTTCATCACTACCTGGGTTTGATCCGCGAGCAGTACCCGCTGTCGTTACACGGCGTGGGCCTGTCCATCGGCGGCGAAGGGCCGTTGAACCGTGAGCACCTGGCACGCCTGGCTACGCTGATCGAGCGCTATCAACCCCACTCTTTTTCCGAACACCTGGCCTGGTCCAGCCACGGCCCGGTGTTTCTCAATGACTTGCTGCCCCTGGCGTACGATGCGGCCACCCTGAACCGTGTGTGCGAACACATCGACCAAGTGCAAAGCACCCTCAAGCGGCCAATGCTGCTGGAAAACCCATCGACCTACCTGCAGTTCCAGCACTCCACCCTGGATGAAACCGACTTTATCAGCGAGATCATCCGTCGCACCGGTTGTGGCCTGTTGCTGGACGTCAACAACGTCTACGTGTCCTGCATCAACCACCAACGCGATGCGCTTTCCTACATTGATGCGCTGCCTTTGCGCGCAGTAGGTGAGATTCATCTGGCAGGCTTTGCCGAAGACACCGACAGCCTGGGCGACCGGCTGCTCATTGATGACCATGGTTCGCCCATCGATAACGCGGTGTGGCAACTGTACGAACAGGTACTGGCGCGCACAGGGCCGGTGGCCACGCTGATCGAGCGGGACAACCAGGTGCCGGCCTTCAGCGTGCTGCACGCCGAAGCACTGCAAGCCGACTGGCACCTTTCGCAGGTCAACGTATGAGCCATCAAGCAGCGTTTGCCAGCGCTCTGCTCGCATCGGACGCAATCTGCCCTGAGGGGCTGTTCAGCAGCAACGGCGCCGATCCGGCCAGCCGCTTTGCGGTGTACCGTAACAATGTCCACAGCTCCCTGATAAACGCGTTGGCCGCGGCCTACCCGGTGACATTGCAATTGGTCGGCGAGGCGTTCTTCCGCGCGATGAGTGGCGTGTATGTGCAGGCGAACCCGCCCACCAGCCCGCTGATCAGCGAGTACGGCAGTACGTTTGCCGCATTCATCCAGAACTTTGAGCCCGCCGCCAGCGTGCCTTACCTGGCTGATGTTGCTCGCCTGGAACGGCTGCGGGTAGGCGCCTATCACGCAGCGGATATCCCCCCGCTGGACCAGCAGGCCGTTCTTCAGGCCCTGCAGGGCCAAGCGGACCTGGGAAAACTGCGCCTGCAACTGCATCCCTCCCTGGCCGTGTTGAATTCCGCCTATGCGGTGGTGGCCGTTTGGGCTGCGCATCAAACCGAAGGCGCCATGGCCACCTTGAACCCCTGGCATGCCCAAGGTGCCCTGGTCTTGCGCCAAGGCCTGGCAGTCAAGGTCTTCACCCTCGACAGCGGTTCAGTCGCGTTCATCCACAGCCTGAACCAAGGTAAAGCACTGGAGACGGCAGTGGCTGATGCCCTCGAAGCCTCCAGCGAATTCGACCTGAACCAATGTCTGACGCTGCTGATCAGCCACGACGCCATCACCCATTTGCACCTGGACCCCAAGGAATCGCCATGAACACGTCCCCATCGAACCTGATCAATCGGGTCATCGCACTGTTCGAGAAAATCCCCTACAGCCTGATCGCCTTTCTCTCGCGCTTCTCTATTGCGGCAGTGTTCTGGAAGTCCGGGCAAACCAAGGTCGAAGGGTTCGCCATCGACTTGATCAACGGCACCTTCCAACTCGGCGAGCCGCGCCTCGCAGCCTCCACGGTGCCGCTGTTTCGCAGCGAGTACCATGTGCCGTTGCTCTCACCTGAAGTGGCGGCGCACCTGTCTGCGTTTGCCGAGCACTTCTTCCCGGTGCTGATCCTGGTGGGTTTTGCCACGCGCTTCTCGGCCCTGGCCTTGATCGGCATGACCCTGACGATCCAGTTGTTCGTTTACCCGGAAGCCTACCCGACCCACGGCACCTGGATCGCCTTGCTGCTGCTGTTGGTTGCCAAGGGCCCGGGCTGCCTGTCCATCGATCACCTGATCGCACGCCGCTACCGTTAAAGACGGTCCAAGGCTTCGCCGCTGCGCTTGAACCAGTCCACCAGGTAGTCGGCGAGCACCTGGGTACGGCGCGGCAAGCCGCCCTGATAAGGGTGAACCAGGTACATCGGCATGCTCCGCGTCTGATAATCACGCAGGAGCCAGCGCAATCGGCCGTCAGCTAATTCCGCGTGTAACACGTAGGACGGCAGGCGCGCGATACCCGCGCCGACCAATGCGGCTTTTTTCAGCAAGTTGTAGTGGTTAGAGGCAAACGTGCCGCTGACCCGCACCCGCAGCAACTCATGTTGCTGGTGGTACAGCCATTCTTCGCGCCCGCTGTAGTGGCTGTTGAGCAGGCAGCTGTGCGCTGCCAGGTCCGCCGGGGTCAACGGTTCGCCATATTGCTCCAGGTAGTCCGGGCTGGCGCACGTCATCTCGTGCCAGGCCAACAGCGGCTTGGCCACCAGGCGCTCATTTTCAAGCGCACCCATGCGCACGCCAAGGTCAAAGCCGTCCCGCGCCAGGTCCCGGTAGCTGTTGTTGAGCTCCAGCTCGATCTGCACCTGCGGGTACTGCTTGGAAAACTCCAGCAGCAAGCCATCGAAGAAGGTTTCCCCCAACGACACCGGCACGGTCATACGCACCGGGCCGGCCAAGTCATCCTTTAGCCGCGCCAGCGCCTGACGCGCGCGTTCCACTTGAACGACAAGCGCCTGGGCCTGGGGCAACAGCGCCGCGCCAGCAGCCGTGAGGCTGAGCTTGCGCGTGGTGCGGTGCAACAGCACCACGGAAAATTGAGCCTCCAATTGGCTGATGCGCTTGGACAACTGGCCCTTGCTGCAGCCCAACTGCTCGGCTGCCACGGTGAAACTGCCGGCCTCAATCAGGACGGCAAAGGCCGCCAGGTCATCCATCTCGCTCATGGATTGTTTCCATTTGAAAACCAAAGGTTGCCTATTAGCACGTTTATCCGCTGAAAAAGCCACTCTAGACTGAACCCTCACTTACTCCCTGGAGGAACAGCACGATGAAAATCCTATTGATTGGTGCCAGCGGTACGGTCGGTTCGGCGGTCAAGGCGGAACTGGCGCAGCGTCACGAGGTGATCAGCATCAGCCGCAGCAGCGGCGACTTCCAGGTGGACATCAGCGACAGCGCCTCGATCCGCGCGCTGTTCGAACAAACCGGCAAGTTCGACGCGCTGATCTGCGCCGCCGGCAGCGTCAACTTCGTCGCCCTGGGCGACATGAGCGAAACCGACTTTGAACTGGGCCTGCGTGACAAACTGATGGGCCAGGTCAACCTGCTGCTGATCGGCCGCGAATACGCTAACGACGGCGCCTCGTTCACCTTCACCAGCGGCATTCTGAACCGCGACCCGATTCGCACCGGCGCCTCAGCCGCACTGGTCAACGGCGCACTGGACGCCTTCGTCAAAGCGGCGGCCATCGAACTGCCACGCGGCCTGCGCGTCAACTCGGTAAGCCCGACCGTCCTGCTGGAAGCCATGGGCAGCTATGCCCCTTACTTCCGTGGCTACAAACCGGCGCCGGGTGCCGAGGTGGCGTTGGCCTACGCGAAAAGCGTCGAGGGCTTGCAGACCGGTCAGACGTTTATCGTCGGCTGAAGCTGGCGTCTGTCAGAATTGCCTGAAGCCGGGCGGCGGGCTTGTGATGCGGCGCCAGCCTGCGTAACGTGGCGGCACTTGTTTGGAGACCCGATAATGCGTGCCGCCCGTACCCTAGTTCTATGTGCCTTGCTGCCCCTGTTCACCGCTTGCCAGGTTTTCGAGAGCGAGCCGGCCAAACCGTCCACCGTCGGGATGACCCGTATGCAGGGCGAATTGACGGCCGTGGGCGGCAAGCTGTTGTTCCAGCCGTGCAACGACAAGCGCAATTACGTCGTCAACGACACCGGTGGCACCAGCGTCCTGCAGGAAGCCGCCTCCCTGGCGGGCCAGCAAGGCGCACTGTTTGCCGACTTGCGTGGCAAGTTCTCCGGCGTTGCCAGCGGCACCCAGGGTTCGGTCGACCTGCAACAGCTGTACCGCGTCGAACGCTCCACCTCGGCCTGCAATGACCCCGACTTCAAACGCATGATCCTGCGCGCCAACGGCCATAAACCGGCGTGGGCGATGAACGTCACGGCCAAAGGCATGGTGCTGGAACGTGAAGGCCAACCGCCACTGGCTGTACCGTATGTCGAAGAGCAGATCGGTGACGGCCGCTTCAACCTGATGACCGAAGCCAACAACCAGCACGTCGAACTGTGGGTTGCCCCGCAGCGCTGCGTTGACCCGGTCAGCGGCAGCCTCCAGCACATGACCGCCGAGCTGCGCGTCAATGGCCAGGTTCAGCGCGGTTGCGCGGCGTTTGGCGGTTCCCGCGACGACTGATTGCACCCCGCGTTGTTTTAACATGACGGGAAACTGCCATTGGGGCTTATAATCGCCGGTTTGCAAAACAGCCGGCATCGAAGCCCGCCGCCTACCGGATCCTGTCATGTTACGAATCACCGAACTCAAGCTGCCCATCGACCATCCCGAAGAAGACCTGCGGCCTGCCATCCTGCAGCGCCTGGGCATCGCCAGTGATGACCTGCTCGATTTCACCCTGTTCAAGCGCAGCTACGACGCGCGCAAGAAATCGTCTGAACTGTGCTTCATCTACACCATCGACCTGAACGTGAACGGCGAAGCAGCCCTGCTGCTCAAGTATGCCGATGACCGCAACGTCAACCCCGCGCCGGACGTCAGCTACAAGGTGGTGGGCCAGGCGCCCGAAGGCCTGGTCGAGCGGCCAATCGTGGTGGGTTTTGGGCCGTGCGGCATCTTCGCCGGGCTGCTGCTCGCGCAGATGGGTTTCAAGCCGATCATCCTCGAACGTGGCAAGGAAGTGCGCCAGCGCACCAAGGACACCTGGGGCCTGTGGCGTAAAAACGTGCTCAACCCAGAGTCCAATGTGCAGTTCGGTGAGGGCGGCGCCGGGACCTTTTCCGACGGCAAGCTCTACAGCCAGATCAAAGACCCGAAATTCCACGGTCGCAAAGTACTGCACGAATTCGTCAAGGCCGGCGCGCCGGAAGAAATCCTCTACGTCAGCAAGCCACACATCGGCACCTTCCGCCTGACCGGCGTGGTCGAAAACATGCGCGAGCAGATCATCGCCCTGGGCGGTGAAGTACGCTTCGAACAGCGCGTGACCGACGTACTGATCGAAGACGGCCAACTGAACGGCGTGGTGGTCGCTGACGGCGAGCAGATCCTCTCCAAACACGTGATCCTGGCCCTGGGCCACAGCGCCCGCGACACTTTCCGCATGCTCCACAGCCGTGGCGTGTACATGGAAGCCAAGCCGTTCTCGGTGGGTTTCCGCATCGAACACCCGCAATCGCTGATCGACGCCGCGCGCCTGGGCAAATACGCCGGGCACCCGAAGCTCGGCGCCGCCGACTACAAGCTGGTGCACCACGCCAAGAACGGGCGTTCGGTCTACAGCTTCTGCATGTGCCCGGGCGGCACCGTCGTTGCCGCCACCTCCGAGCCGAACCGCGTCGTCACCAACGGGATGAGCCAATATTCGCGTAACGAGCGCAATGCCAACTCCGGCATCGTGGTCGGCATCACGCCTGAAGTGGACTACCCGGGCGGCCCGCTGGCCGGCATCGAACTGCAGGAACGCCTGGAGTCCCACGCCTACATCCTCGGCGGCAGCAACTACGAAGCCCCGGCGCAGTTGGTGGGCGACTTCATCGCCGGCAAACCGTCCACGGCCATTGGCAGTGTGGAACCGTCCTACAAACCGGGCGTAGCGCTGGGCGATTTGGCCCTGGCGCTGCCGGACTTCGCCATCGAAGCCATCCGTGAAGCGCTGCCGGCATTCGAAAAGCAGATCAAGGGTTACTCGCTGCACGACGCCGTGTTGACCGGGATCGAGACCCGCACGTCGTCGCCGCTGCGAATCACCCGTAACGAAACCATGCAGAGCTTGAACGTGAAAGGCCTGTTCCCAGCCGGTGAAGGCGCCGGTTATGCCGGCGGGATTCTGTCGGCGGGCGTTGACGGCATTCGGATTGCCGAAGCGTTGGCGCGGGATATGCTCGGCCTCGAAGCCTAAGCGCGACCGCAGCCAGCCCCCCTCAATGGTGGGAGCTGGCTTGCGCGTTGTTTCAGATGTTTGCGCGCAAGACCGTTTCGGGCAACGGCTCGCCGCGCTCGACACTGGCCGCCACCGCCGCAATCAAACCCTCCAGCTCATACCCCTGCGCCTTGAGCCACGCTTGATCGTAATAGGTGGTCGCATAGCGCTCGCCGCCATCACACAAGATCGCCACGATCGAACCCGATTCCCCCGCCGCTTTCATCTGCTGCGCCGCCACCAACGCGCCGATCAGGTTGGTGCCACTGGAACCGCCAACCCGACGCCCCAAACGCTCTGCCAGGTAATGCATGGCGGCCAGGGAAAGGGCATCCGGCACCTTGACCATCGCGTCAATCACCTTGGGTAAAAACGACGCCTCGACCCTTGGTCGCCCGATTCCTTCGATGCGCGAACCGCAGTCCAGGCGCAAGCTGGCGTCGCCGGTCTGGTAGAACTCAAAGAACACCGAGCGCTCGGCATCGGCACACAGCACGCGGGTGCCATGCTGGCGATAGCGCACATAACGTCCAAGGGTGGCCGTGGTGCCGCCGGTGCCGGGGCTGGAAATCAACCAACTCGGTTCGGGGTAATGCTCAAAGCGCAGTTGCTGGAAGATCGATTCAGCGATGTTGTTGTTCGCCCGCCAGTCGGTGGCCCGCTCGGCGTAGGTGAATTGGTCCATGAAGTGGCCACCACTTTCCTTCGCCAGGCGTTCGGATTCGGCGTAGATCTGCGTCGGATCTTTTACCAAGTGACTCTTGCCCCCGTAGAAGGCGATCTGTGCGATCTTTTCCTGCGACGTGGTGGCGGGCATCACTGCGATAAACGGCAAGCCAAGCAGGCGGGCGAAGTAAGCCTCCGAGATCGCGGTCGAACCGCTGGACGCTTCGATCACCGGCGCCCCGGGCTTGAGCCAGCCGTTACACAGGGCATACAGGAACAGCGAACGGGCCAGCCGATGTTTCAGGCTGCCGGTGGGGTGACTGGACTCATCCTTGAAGTACAACTCGACTCCCGGCAGCCCCGGCAACGGCAAAGGAATCAGGTGGGTGTCGGCGCTACGCTGGAAGTCCGCTTCGATGATGCGAATGGCTTCGCGGGCCCAGGTACGGTGGTCGCTCATAAGGTGAGTCTCTAAAGATTTCACCCCTGATTTTAGGGGGTTTCCTACACTGCACACAGATACAGTGACGACTCAATTAGACACACAATTGCTAGGCTGTGGCGCATCCACCAGCCTGACCATCGCTTATAACAAATAAGAATATAACTTTTGTTTTAACAACTAACGGTACGGGTTAGGGTACCCACCTATTGAACCTTGATTGGAGAGCATCCTGTGCCTCTGCGTAGCACTTTCACCCGTTTCTTCCAGCTGGAAGCCGCCAGCGGTCTGTTACTGATCGCCGCTGCCGCCTTGGCGCTGATCATCAACAATTCGCCGTTGTCGCACCTGTACAACGCCTTTCTTGACGTACCGGTGGTCGCACAAATCGGCGCACTGAAAATCGCCAAGCCCGCGCTGCTGTGGATCAACGACGGTCTGATGGCCCTGTTCTTCCTGCTGATCGGCCTGGAGGTCAAGCGCGAGCTGCTGGACGGCCATCTGTCCAAGCCGTCGCAAGTGGTGCTGCCGGGCGCTGCCGCGATAGGCGGCATGGTCGTGCCGGCGCTGATCTACTGGGCGATCAACAAGGACTACCCCGCTGCGCTGTCCGGCTGGGCGATCCCCATGGCCACCGACATTGCCTTCGCACTGGGCGTATTGGCCTTGCTGGGCAAACGGGTGCCGGTGTCGTTGAAGCTGTTCCTGATGACCTTGGCGATTATCGACGACCTGGGCGCAATCATTGTCATCGCCGTGTTCTATTCCGCCGACTTGTCCGGCGCCGCCCTCGCGGGCGCAGGCGCGTGCCTGATTGCCTTGATTGCGATGAACCGCCTGGGCGTGATCAAGCTCGGGCCGTACCTGATCATCGGGCTCATTCTTTGGGTGTGCGTGCTCAAAAGTGGTGTGCACGCCACGTTGGCTGGCGTGACCCTGGCCTTCTGCATCCCGCTGCGCACCAAGAATGCGGAGCCGTCGCCACTGCTCACCCTCGAACACGCCCTGCACCCGTGGGTGGCCTACTGCATCCTGCCGCTGTTCGCCTTTGCCAACGCCGGCGTGTCCCTGACCGGTGTGAGCCTCGACAGCTTCACCCATCACGTACCGATGGGCATCGCCGCCGGCCTGCTGATCGGCAAGACCGTCGGTGTCTTCGGCCTCACCTGGCTGGCAATTAAAACCGGCCTGGCCGCGCTGCCCAGCGGCGCCAACTGGGGCCAGGTGTTCGGCGTGGCAATCCTGTGCGGCATCGGCTTCACCATGAGCCTGTTCGTCGGCTCCCTGGCGTTCGTGCCGGGCGCCAGCGAGTTTGCGGGCGAGGACCGAATGGGCATCCTGACCGGCTCGATCCTGGCGGCGTGTATTGGTTATGCGGTGACGGCGATGGCGAGTCGCAAGAAAGCCTGAGCCACCTGAAGCACCTGAAAACCTCACCCGGGCGACCGGTTGGGGTTTTTCTTTGTTTGTCGCTGACGTTTAACCAATAATCCGCCTGCCCCCGCCTAAAGACTTCCCCCCTCCCGCCGACTATCTGGTGTGGCGATCCAGCTGTCCCCTTCCTGGGACGCGCGCCCGACCTTGCTCCCCAACGCGTTTCCAGCCCGAGCGACAAGCCCATGTTCCTGAGAAATATAAGAATCGCGGCCAGAGCCTTCATCGGCTTCGCCGCTATTGCCTCGCTGAGTGTGTTTCTCGGCCTGTTCGCCCTCAAGCAGATTGGCGAAGTCCAGTCCCAGGCGGCGGATATTCAGAACAACTGGATGCAGCGCGTGCGACTACTGGCCCTGGCCAATGCATCGCTCGACCGTTTTCGCCTGGGCGAAATGGCGCACATCCTGTCCTCCAGCGACGCAGACATGCAGACCTACGAAGACAAATCTGCGGGTCGCCTGAAAGCCGTCAAGGAGCAACTCTCTCAATACGCAGGCCTACTACGCACCGCTGAAGAAAAATCACGCCTCGATGTGTTCAACCAGAGCCTCGATGGGTACGCGAAAAACCACACCGAGATGCTCAAGCGCTCGCGCTCAGGCGACAAGGCCAGCGCCCGCGACTTCCTCAACAGCATCCGCGAAAGCTACGAGCAGATGACCAAGAATTTCGACCAGTTGATCGACCTCGCCAATAAAGGCGCAGAACTGGCCGGCCGGACGTCCGAGGACGCGTACCAGCACGCGGTGAAGGGCATCGCGATTGTCATCCTACTGGTGAGTGCCGGCACTGTCCTGGTGGCGTGGCTGCTGACCCGCAGCATCACCGGGCCGATCAATGAAGCGGTGCAAGTCGCCGAAACCATTGCCAAGGGCGATCTCACCCAGCCTATCAACCCGACGGGCAACGACGAAGCCACGCGCCTGCTGCGGGCACAAGAAACCATGCGTAACAACCTGGTGCAGACCCTGCGGCAAATCACCGGATCATCCAGCCAACTGGCCGCTGCGGCCGAAGAGTTGAATGCGGTCACCGCCGAGGGGAGCCGCGACTTACAACAGCAACACGGGGAAATCGAGCAGGCGGCAACGGCGGTCACCGAGATGACCACCGCTATTGAGGAAGTCGCCCGGAATGCGGCATCGACCTCCGACCTTTCCCAGGAATCACGCAGCATCGCCTTGAAAGGCCAGCAGCGCATGGTCGAGGCATTGAATTCGATCCAGGCGTTGACCCGTGGGGTTGAAGTCAGCTCTGGCCAAGTGAGCGGCCTGGCTGAACAAGCCAAAGGGATCGGCAAGGTACTCGATGTGATCCGCACCATTGCCGAGCAAACTAACCTGCTGGCGCTGAATGCCGCTATCGAAGCCGCGCGCGCGGGTGAAGCCGGGCGTGGTTTTGCGGTGGTCGCCGACGAGGTGCGTGCGCTGGCGCATCGCACCGCGCAGTCGACTCAAGAAATCGAACAGATGATCGGCAGCATCCAGACCCATACCGCCAGCACTGTTAACACCATGCTCGACAGCAGCACCATGACCCAGCAAACCCTGGGACTGGCCGAACTGGCACAACAGGCACTCGCGGATATTCTGGCGGCCAACGATGAGATCAACGACCGCAACCTGGTGATTACCACGGCGGCGGCGGAGCAAGCTGACGTTGCCCGGGCGGTGGATCGCAACTTGCTGAATATTCAGCAACTGTCGATTCAGTCTGCAGAAGGCTCGACCCAGACGACAGCTGCCTCACAATCATTGGCCAGCCTGGCCCATGAATTGAATACGATGGTAAAGCACTTCCAGGTCTGACCATTTGAAACACCAAAAAGCCGTCTCGGTTTAAGCCGAGACGGCTCCACTTCTCAGACCTTACAGGTCATCGAAGCTGTCCCGCAGAAACACCCACACGTGATAAACACGCAAGGCATTCACTGCGAGGTTCCACGTACGTCGTGCAAACTTGGACATACTCGGCCCTCCTTGAGTTGGGCCTTACCTCCAGCGCACTTACCGGAACACGTGAGCCTTCAGACGCGGGTCAATGCGCCCTTTAAGGTGGCCGGGCTAATGGTCCTTCCGCATCAATCCGGCACGGATTACTAGCCCGTGGCGGTCGGTCCAGAATTCGCGCGCGTACCCGGCGCACCTGAAAAGCGACAAACGCAGAACAGGGGTGATCCTATCCAACATGCCCGTCGAAGGTGTGTCGGAGCATGGTCAAATATCCAGTATCGGCCGATAGATTCATTACAAGCTTTTGCAGTCCAATCAGGGCGGAGAAAGATGCCAAACTGCGCCCAATACCAACGATCGTTCCGCCTTGCGTGGCGACGTGACCGGCAGTAGTATCTGCCTGCGGGTCAATGCGTCGTTTGAGATAGCAACCCCAGCCACTCTCTGGGTTTGCACTAAAAAACCGCCCTACTAAGGCGGTTTTTTATTGCCTGCGTTTCCACGTTTACAGCAAAGCATGAAAACTGGCCCTGAAACCAAAAAACCCCAACCAGTCACCCGGTTGGGGTTTTGTGTTTCTACAACCGACGCTTAACGCGTAACGCGGCTGGTGCCGTTGACGGTCATGATGCGCACGCGGTCGCCGATGCGGAAGATTTCGTTTTCTTCAACCGCCTGGACGTAGGCGCGCATGCTGCCGTCGTCTTCGCGAACGGTGATTTCCACGCCTTGGGTGCGGGTCAGGCCTTCTTCAGTGGCCGAACCCAGCAG
>NZ_JBARTQ010000401.1:0-14109 GCF_049645325.1 Pseudomonas sp.
CCTGGGAATCTTGCAGGTAGGCAACGTTGGCAGACATGGCGAAGTTCCCGATTGTTATTGGAATGCTTCAGTTTTTAGAGTCATTGCTCTAAATTGTCAAATAACATTGCACAACGTGCCGATTTATCCGGACAAGGATAGTCCGTAAGATGCCGCCATCACGGGTCTAGAAGTTGATTTCCCATGGCACCACGAGTAAAGACCAGCGAGCGCATTGTGCAAACCAGCCTGGAGCTCTTTAACCAGCAGGGCGAACGCAGTGTCAGCACCAACCACATCGCCGCCCATATGGAAATTTCCCCGGGCAACCTGTACTACCACTTCCCCAACAAGCAGGCGATCATCGCCGTGCTGTTTCGTGAGTACGAAGCCCTGGTGGACAGTTTCCTGCGCCCACCCCAAGGCCGCGCCGTCACCATCGAAGACAAGCGTTTTTACCTGCAGGCCGTATTGGCCGGCATGTGGCGCTACCGTTTCCTGCACCGCGACCTCGAACACTTGCTGGAAAACGACCCGGAACTGGCCACCGGCTACCGACGGTTTTCCCAGCGCTGCCTGACCCAGGGCGGTGCCATTTACCAAGGGTTTGTCGACGCCGGCATTCTCAATATGGACCCGGTGCAAACCGAAGCCCTGACCCTCAATGCGTGGATCATCCTCACCTCCTGGGTGCGGTTCCTGTGCACCACCAATGAAAATTCTGCCCACTTGAGCGCCGAAGCGATCAAACGCGGGGTGTATCAGGTGCTGGTGCTGGAAGCCGGGTTTGTCACGCCGCAGGCGAAAGCGGCGGTGGATGCCTTGTTCAAAGAGTTTTACGTGCCGCTGAACCAGGCACTGGAAGAAGTGAAGTAGGACCTTTCCCGAATCTGTTCACAGGAGCCCGTCATGCCGCTTGCCCAACTGATCAGCCCCCAGTCACTGGCCGAGCGCCAACAACGTGGCGGGCTGGTGATACTCGATTGCCGTTTTGCCCTGGAAGACCCGGACTACGGGCTCTGCAGCTATGCCGAAGGGCATATCGAGGGTGCGCAATACGCCGACCTGGAGCGCCATCTGAGCGGCCCGGTGACCAAAGGCGTGACCGGGCGTCATCCCTTGCCGGCGGCGGACACCTTCGCCGCGCAACTGCGCGCCTGGGGCATCAACGCCGGCACGGACATCGTGCTGTATGACGACGGCCCCGGCGCCTATGCCGCCCGCGCCTGGTGGCTGCTGGCCTGGCTGGGCAAGCGTGAGGGTGTGTTTATCCTCGACGGAGGCCTCAAGGCCTGGCACACCGCGGGTTTCCCGCTGAGCCTGGACGCACCGGTGATTGAGCCGGGTACGTTTACCGGGACGCCGGACAATCACCTGCTGCTGGACGCCGAGCACCTGCAAAAACGCCTGGGCCAGCCGGGCCTGACGTTGATCGATGCCCGCGCCCAGGCGCGTTTTCGTGGCGACGTGGAGCCCATCGACCCGATCGCCGGGCATATCCCGGGGGCGCAATGTGCAGCCTTCAGCGAAAACCTGGGCAGCGACGGGCGTTTCCTTCCGGCCGAACAGCTCAAGCAGCGTTTTGCCGCACAGTTGCAGGGCCGTTCGCCGGATGAGCTGGTGGCGTATTGCGGCTCGGGCGTGACGGCCTGCCACAACCTGTTTGCCTTGAGTTTGGCGGGTTATCCGTTGGGCAAGTTGTATGCGGGGTCGTGGAGCGAGTGGATTACCGATCCGGCGCGGGGAGTTGCGACGGGCGACTGAATTTTCGGAGCTGTAAACCCGATCAAAATGTGGGAGCTGGTTTGCCTGCGATGAGGGCGTGTCAGTCACCTGATGATTGGCTGGCACACCGCTATCGCAGGCAAGCCAGCTCCCACATGTTTAACCGTGTTGTGCCAGTAACCACTGGGGAATGCGGCGTTCCAGGTAGTAGCCCGGTTGCTTCAGCGAGCCCTCCACAAACCCCACATGCCCGCCTTTGGCCAGCAGTTCAAACTCGGTGCAATCCGACAGTTCGCTGGCCTCGGGCAGGCTGTGCGCGAACACGAACGGGTCATCCGCCGCCTGGATAATCAGGGTCGGCGTGCGAATTTCACCCAGGTAGTAACGGCTCGACGCGCGGCGGTAATAGTCCTCGGCACTCAGGAACCCGTGCAGCGGCGCGGTGACTCGCCCGTCGAAGTCCCAGAATGTGCGCATCTTTTCCAGTGAACCGAGGTCTTCCAGGGTTTTCAGCCCGTCGGCGCGACCGTCCTGCAGAAAGCGGCTTTGCTTGACGCGGATATACGCGAGCATCTCGCGCATGAAGTGCTTTTGATAAATCCGCGAAAACCCCAGCCCGATACGGTCCGCGCATTGGTCCAGGCGAAACGGCACCGACACCGCAGCCGCGCCTTGCAGCCCTGATGCCGCGCCGGTTTCCCCCAGGTGCTTGAGCAGCACATTGCCCCCCAGCGAATAACCCACCGCGTACAGCGGCGCCAAGGGCCGCTTGGCGCGCAGGTGTGCAATCGCCGCCGCCAGGTCTTCGCTGGCGCCCGAGTGATAGCTGCGCGCCAACAGGTTCGGCTCGCCCGAGCAGCCGCGCCAGTTCAGCGCCGCGCTGGCCCAGCCTTGGGTGGCAAGGACCTTTTGCAAGCCGGCCACGTAAGGCGAATTGGACGAACCTGTCAGCCCATGCAACACCAGCACCAATGGCGCTTGCGCGTCATGGGGGCCATGCCAGTCGAGGTCGAGAAAGTCACCGTCGTCCAGCCACAGGCGTTCACGCTGGCGTTCGATATGGGTGGTAGGGCGCCACAGCGGGCCCCACAGCGTTTGCAGGTGAGGGTTGCCGAGGCCGAAGGCGGGGGTGAATGTTTCAGCGCTGGGGGTCATGACGTTCTCTGTGCCGAGCGCGCCCGCTGTTGGCGGGCGCGCTTATTTCAGATCAGGCAGCGCTTTCGACGAAACGGTGCCACAGCGCGTAATACACCCGGCCGGACTTCTGTTCCCGGTGCAGGCGCCAGGCGCCCGGCAGGCCGAGGGTAGACGGCGCGGTCTCGCTTTCAGTGTAGATCCACGCATCCGGCGCCAGCCATTGGCGCTCTTCCAGCAAGGCACACACGGTCGGCAGCAGGTTCTGGTTGAACGGCGGGTCGAGGAACACCACGTCATATTCGCTGGCGGCCTGGGTTTCCAGGTAGCGCAACGCGTCTGCGGTCTGCACTTGGCCGTTGGTGCAGCGCAGGGTGCCCAAGTGTTCCTTGAGGCTGGAAACCGCTACGTTGCTGGCATCCAGCGCCTGGGCCTGGGCCGCGCCACGGGACAGCGCTTCGAGGAACAGCGCGCCACTGCCGGCAAACGGGTCCAGTACCTTGGCGCCCGCGATGTACGGCGCGAGCCAGTTGAACAGGGTTTCACGCACACGGTCTGGCGTCGGGCGCAGGCCTACGACGTCGGGGAAGCTCAGCTTGCGGCTGCCCCATTCGCCACCAATGATGCGTAGTTGGCCCACACCGTTATGCACGTTGTGGACAGGTTTTTTCGGGCGAGATGAACTGGCCATTAATGCTCCGGAACCCCGAGCGGCTGCTCGGCAGGTTTATCAGTGGGGGGCGGTAGTGGCTTTTGCGCAATCGTCGGGCCGGCGGTCACGATGACCATCTTGTCGGCGCTCAAGTGTTTATTCATGGCAGCCTTGACCTGCTCTACGGTCAGGGCCTGGGATTGTTTCATGAAATCTTCCAGATAGCTCAGCGGCAGGTTGTAGAAACCCATGGCGCCCAGCTGTCCAACGATATCCGCGTTGCTTGCGGTGGACAGCGGGAAGCTGCCCGCCAGCTCGCGCTTGGCGTCATCCAGTTCTTTTTGCGTCGGGCCGGTCTTGAGGTAGTCAGCCAGCACGTCTTCCACCAGGCGCAGGGTGCCGCCGCTCATTTCGGCGCGGGTCTGCAGGTTGATCATGAACGGGCCACGCACCTGCATCGGCGAGAAGCCGGAGTAGACGCCGTAGGTCAAGCCGCGTTTCTCGCGCACTTCGCTCATCAAGCGCGTGCCGAAGCCGCCGCCGCCGAGGATCTGGTTGCCCAGGGACAAGGCTGCGTAGTCCGGGTCGGCGCGGTCGATACCCAGTTGCGCGAACAACAGGTGCGTCTGCTTGGACGGGAACTCGATATGGCTCAAACCGGCTTTCGGTTCGGTGGGTTGGGCGATCTTGGCCAGCGCCGGGCCTTTGGGCAGCGACGCCGACACCTTGGCCGTCATGGCTTCAGCCTCGGCGCGGGTCAGGTCGCCCACCACGGCAATCACGGCATTGCCTGCGGCATACGCCTTGGCGTGAAAGGCCTGCAATTGCGCGAGGGTGATCGCCGGAACACTTTCAGGCGTGCCTTCGCTCGGGTGCGCATAAGGGTGGTCGCCGTACAGGCGCTTGAACAGCTCAAGGCTGGCCAGCTTGGCCGGGTTCTGTTTCTGGTATTCAAAGCCGGCGAGGATCTGGTTCTTGATCCGCGCCAGTGAGTCGGCCGGGAAGGTCGGCTTGCCGATCACATCGTCAAACAGTGCCAGGGCGGCATCGCGCTTGTCGCTGTCACTCAGGCTGCGCAAGGACACCAGCGCCATGTCGCGGTAAGCGCCATTGCCGAAGTCGGCGCCCAGGCCTTCAAAGCCGCTGGCGATCTGGCTGACGTCCTTGCCCGGCACGCCTTCATTGAGCATGGCGTTGGTCAGCAGGGCTACGCCAGGGGTATTGCCGTCCTGGCTGCTGCCGGCGGCGAACAGGATGCGCATGTCGAACATCGGCAGTTCATGGGCTTCGACGAACAGCACCTTGGCGCCTTCGGCGGTGGTCCAGGTTTGCACGTCGAGCGTGCGGTTGGTCGGGTTCTTGCCGTCCAGTTCTGCCAGGGATTGCAGTTTGTTGGCCGATTGCGCCTTGTCCAGCGCCGGGCTGGCGACGGACTCGCTTGGGCGCAGAAAGTACACGGCGCTGGCGGCGATCAGGGTGACGACGATCAGGCCGGGCAGGATCAGGCGGCTGCTTTTACGATCACTCATGAGCGGTCTCCTCAGGCAAAACATGGGCGACGCTCAGACGTTCGCGGGTGAAATAGGTACGTGCAGCCTTCTGGATATCTTCCGGGGTCACGCTTTGCAGATCAGCCAGTTCGGTGTCCATGAGTTTCCAGGACAGGCCGACGGTTTCCAGCGAGCCGATGGCCGTGGCCTGGCTGGTGATGGAGTCGCGCTGGTAGACCACGCCGGCAATCACTTGGGCGCGGATACGCTCCAGTTCTTCGGTGGTCGGCGGTTTGGCTTTCAATTCGTCCAGCAGGCGCCACAGGCCGGCTTCGGCTTGGGCAATGGTCTTTTTCTTCTGCTGGTTCGGGGTGGCCGTCAGGGTGAACAGGCTGTCGCCACGGGTGTAGGCGTCGTAGCTGGTGGAGGCTGCAGAGACCAGTTCTTCACCGCGTTCCAGTTGCTCGGAAATCCGCGCGCTGTAGCCGCCATCCAGCAACGCCGAGAGCAAGCGCAGGGCTTGAACCGAACGTTTGTCTTCGGCGGTGGCCAGGCCAGGGACGTTGAAACCGAGGATCACGCTCGGCAATTGGGTCTGCACGTGCAGGGTCAGCAAGCGCTCGCCGGGCTCGGCCAGTTCCAGCGGGATCTTGGCCGGTGGCACGTCACGCTTGGGAATCGGGCCGAAGTAGCGCTGGGCCAGGTTCTTCACCTCGTCCGGGGTCACGTCGCCAACCACCACCAGCGTGGCGTTGTTCGGCACGTACCAGGACTGGTACCAGTGGCGCAGTTCTTCGACTTTCATGCGCTCAAGGTCGGCCATCCAGCCGATGGTCGGCGTGTGGTAGCCGCTGGCCGGGTAGGCCATGGCCTTGAAGCGCTCGTAGGCCTTGGACATCGGGTTGTCGTCGGTGCGCAGGCGGCGTTCTTCTTTGATGACCTCGATTTCGCGGCTGAACTCGTCGGCCGGCAGGCGCAGGCTGGCCATGCGGTCGGCTTCGAGCTCGAAGGCGACGCCCAAGCGGTCGCGGGCCAGCACTTGGTAGTAGGCGGTGTAGTCATCGCTGGTGAACGCATTTTCTTCGGCGCCCAGGTCGCGCAGGATCAGCGAGGCTTCGCCGGGGCCGACTTTGGCGCTGCCCTTGAACATCATGTGTTCCAGGGCGTGGGACAAACCGGTCTGGCCCGGGGTTTCGTAGCTCGAACCGACCTTGTACCAGACTTGGGAAACCACCACCGGCGCGCGATGATCTTCGCGCACGACCACTTTAAGGCCGTTATCCAGGGTGAATTCATGGGTGGGTTGTGGGTCGGCAGCCAAGGCTGAAAGGGGCAGACAAACTGTGCTGAACAGCAGGCCTGCAGCGCGGCGGGCTAGAGCATTCATTCGTTTTTAAACCTGTTGGGCTGCCCGCTAGGTCTTAGCGTCGGCGGGCGAGGAGGTGCTAGGATACTGATCCGATTTAGGGACGGCCACTGCGGCAGTCATCTTGTCCTGGATCCAGTCGTAGGAATGCTGGAATAGAGCGTGGGTTTCCCCGACGATCTTCCACTTTTCGCCGATTTTATCGCTTCAGTCCTTTATTGAAACGATTCGTTAAGGCCTTTATTTACGCCTTACAAAATGTTGCGCATGAACAAGCGAGCTTTAAAGCAGTCTGTTCTGCATCGAATTTATTTACCGAGGCGCCCTGGCGCATCGCTACTTTGAGATAGCCGTCCTCCATGTTTGGTTCCAACGACGACAAGAAGAGCCCAGCTGCGGCTGGCGAGAAAAAAGGCCTGTTCGGATGGCTGCGCAAAAAGCCGCAGGAAACCGTCGTCGAACAGCCACAGGCTCAACCTGAGCCTATCCCTGAGCCCGTAGTGGAAGCCGAGCCGGTTGCTGAAACGCCGGCGCCGATCGTGTTGCCGATGGCCGAGCCCGTGTTGCAGCCGGTGGCCGAGGTTGAGCCAGAGCCGGAGCCGGAACCAGAGCAAGAGCCAGAGCACAAACCGTGGCTGGAACTGCCGGTGGCCGAAGAGCCTGTGGCGCTGGTTGAGGATGTACAGGCCGAGCACGTCACGCCGCCGATTCCGGTCGTGGTCGAGCCAGACGTTGTGGTCGAAGCACCGCCCGTCATCGAAACCCCTGCGCCGCCGATTGTTGAGCCAACGCCAACGCCTGCCCCTGTCGTCGTGGCTGCGCCTGCCGTTATCGAGCCGCCCGTCGCCGATGAGCCTGTCGTCGAAACCAGCAAGACCGGCTTCTTCGCCCGCCTCAAGCAAGGCCTGAGCAAGACCAGCGCCAGCATTGGCGAAGGCATGGCCAGCCTGTTCCTGGGCAAAAAAGTCATTGATGACGAGCTGCTGGAAGACATCGAAACCCGCCTGCTCACCGCCGACGTGGGCGTCGAAGCCACGGCCGTGATTATTCAGAGCCTGACCCAGAAGGTCGCGCGCAAGCAGCTGACCGACGCGGACGCGCTGTACAAATCCCTGCAGGCCGAACTCGCCGCGATGCTCAAACCCGTGGAAGCGCCGCTGGTGATCACCCCGAACAAGCCGTTCGTGATCCTGGTAGTGGGTGTCAACGGTGCCGGCAAGACCACCACCATCGGCAAACTGGCCAAGAAGCTGCAGCTGGAAGGCAAGAAAGTCATGCTGGCCGCCGGTGATACCTTCCGTGCCGCCGCCGTGGAGCAGCTGCAAGTCTGGGGCGAGCGCAACAAGATCCCGGTGATCGCCCAACACACGGGCGCCGATTCTGCCTCAGTGATCTTTGATGCCGTGCAAGCCGCCAAGGCGCGCAATATCGACGTGCTGATCGCCGACACCGCCGGTCGCCTGCACACCAAAGACAATTTGATGGAAGAGCTGAAGAAAGTCCGCCGCGTGATCAGCAAGCTCGACGCCGAGGCGCCGCACGAAGTGTTGCTGGTGCTCGACGCCGGTACTGGTCAGAACGCCATCAGCCAGGCCAAACAATTCAACCAGACGGTGCAGCTGACCGGCCTGGCATTGACTAAGCTCGACGGCACGGCCAAGGGCGGCGTGATCTTTGCCCTGGCCAAACAGTTCGGGTTGCCGATTCGTTACATCGGCGTCGGTGAAGGCATCGACGACCTGCGTACGTTTGAAGCCGAACCCTTTGTACAGGCACTGTTTGCCGAGCGGGAGCGTTCATGATTCGATTCGAACAGGTCGGTAAACGCTATGCCAACGGGCATGTGGGCTTGCATGAGCTGAGCTTTCGCGTACGGCGGGGCGAGTTTTTGTTCGTGACCGGGCACTCCGGCGCCGGCAAAAGCACGCTGCTGCGCCTGCTGCTGGCGATGGAACGCCCGACCACCGGCAAGCTGCTGCTGGCCGGCCAGGACCTGGCGACCATCAGCAATGCGCAGATTCCGTTTCTGCGTCGCCAGATCGGCGTGGTGTTCCAGAACCACCAGCTGCTGTTTGATCGCACCGTGTTCAATAACATTGCCTTGCCGCTGCAGATTCTTGGGCTGTCCAAGGCTGAAATCGTCAAGCGTGTGGATTCGGCCCTGGAGCGCGTGGCGCTGTCGGACAAGACCGATCTTTACCCAGGCGACCTGTCCACCGGCCAGCAACAGCGCGTCGGTATTGCCCGCGCCATCGTGCACCGCCCGGCGTTGCTGCTGGCGGACGAACCTACCGGTAACCTCGACCCGCGCCTGGCGGCCGAGATCATGGGTGTGTTTGAAGACATCAACCGTCTGGGCACCAGCGTGTTGATCGCCAGCCACGACCTGGCGCTGATCGCGCGTATGCGCCATCGCATGCTGACCTTGCAACGCGGCCGCCTGATCGGCGACGGGGAGGCCGGCGTATGAGTGCAACCCGCAGCCCTAAAGTTTCGGAGCGCGTGGCGCCAAAAGCGGCCGATCCGCAACCGCAGAAGAAAAAACGCGACGAAGACGACGGTCCGGACTTCAGCACCCTGCTGCGCGCCTGGATCGAAAGCCACCGCGCCAGCCTGCTCGACAGCCTGCGCCGCCTGGGCAAGCAGCCGATTGGCAGCTTTTTCACCTGCCTGGTAATGGCCGTGGCCTTGAGCCTGCCGATGGGGTTGTCGCTGCTGCTTAATAATGTGGAGCGCCTGGGCGGCTCCTGGCAGCGTGCGGCGCAGATTTCCCTCTACCTGAATATCGACGCCAGCGCCAAAGACGGCGAGTCCTTGCGTGATGACATCAAGAACTTGCCGGGTGTGGCGGAGGCTGAGTACATCAGCCGCGACCAGGCCCTGGAAGAGTTCCAGCAGCAGTCCGGCCTGGGCGAGGCGCTGAAAGAGCTGCCGCAAAACCCGCTGCCGGGCGTGGTGTTGGTGACGCCGAATGAAGTCGACAAGCCAGCCCTTGAAGCCCTGCGACAAAAACTCGCAGAGATGCCCAAGGTGCAACAGGCACAACTTGATCTAGTCTGGGTAGAGCGCCTGGCGGCGATCCTCAAGCTCGGCGACCGCTTTGTGTTTGGCCTGACGGTGCTGTTGGTGTCTGCATTACTTTTGGTGATAGGTAATACCATTCGTCTTCATATCGAAAACCGTCGCACCGAGATAGAAGTGATTAAACTGGTCGGCGGCACGGACAGCTATGTGCGTCGTCCTTTTCTGTACATGGGCGCGCTGTATGGCTTGGGCGCCGGGGTTTTGTCCTGGGGCGTGCTGGCATTTGGCCTGGACTGGCTGAACGACGCGGTTATCGGGCTTGCCGGCTTGTACGGCAGTGATTTTGCGCTGGCCGGGGTGCCGGTAGCCGATGGTCTGAGTCTCTTGCTTGGCGCGGTCCTGTTGGGGTATATCGGTGCTTGGATTGCGGTAGCACGCCATTTACGAGAGCTGGCACCGAAGTAGTTTGAAGGCGTTAATGCCTGATTAATGTGGTTTCGTTTGTATTGACCGTATTGGTGGTTTAGGGAACTTGTCCTACGGTTCCCGGTCAATTTTCGCAGTGCTGAACTGCACGAGTTATGTGAGTCGGAGGTTTTTTCGTATGACCACTTCTTTGCAACCTGTCTATGCCTTGGCTCCTGGTGCGAACCTGGAAGCTTATGTGCACACGGTCAACAGCATTCCATTGCTGACGCCGGAGCAGGAGCGTGAACTGGCCGAGAGTCTCTACTATGAGCAGGATTTGGGGGCGGCTCGGCAGATGGTGCTCGCCCACCTGCGTTTTGTCGTACATATCGCCCGTAGCTATAGCGGCTATGGCCTGGCCCAGGCTGACCTGATCCAGGAAGGCAACGTCGGCCTGATGAAGGCTGTAAAGCGCTTCAACCCTGAGATGGGCGTGCGCCTGGTGTCGTTTGCCGTGCACTGGATCAAGGCGGAAATCCACGAATTCATCCTGCGCAACTGGCGCATCGTGAAAGTGGCCACCACCAAGGCCCAGCGCAAGCTGTTCTTCAACCTGCGCAGCCAGAAAAAACGCCTGGCGTGGCTGAACAACGAGGAAGTCCACCGCGTGGCCGAAAGCCTCGGCGTGGAGCCGCGTGAAGTGCGCGAGATGGAAAGCCGCCTGACGGGCCATGACATGGCCTTCGACCCGGCCGCCGAAGCGGACGACGACAGCGCCTTTCAATCGCCGGCCAACTACCTGGAAGACCACCGGTACGACCCGGCGCGTCAACTGGAGGATGCGGACTGGAGTGACAACTCCAACCACAACCTGCACGAAGCGCTGGAAGTGCTGGACGACCGCAGCCGCGACATCCTCTACCAGCGCTGGCTGGCGGAAGAAAAAGCCACGCTGCACGACCTGGCGCAGAAGTACAACGTGTCGGCCGAGCGGATTCGTCAGCTTGAGAAAAGCGCGATGAACAAGCTGAAGTTGTCGATCGCCGCCTAAAGCGCTGCGATAAAACCAAAAATGCCCCGATCGAGAGATCGGGGCATTTTTGTTTGCAGTCGAAAATATCAAACTCAACTCGGTCTACTGTGGGAGCTGGCTTGCCTGCGATGAGGCAGTATCAGCCAGCACATGTGTCGATTGACCCACCGCTATCGCAGGCAAGCCAGCTCCCACATTGGTATTGCAGTGTGTCAGTCAGCCCATGGCGCCTTGCGCGAGTTATTCAGCTCAACCAGATAACCATCCCCGCCCAACTGACTCATCTGCTGGCGAATCCACGCCGCGCGCCGTGCCACATACGCGGTTGGATGGCTGGCACTCCACACCCGTGGGTTAGGCAGCACTGCCGCCAGGTAACTGGCCTGTTGCCGGGAAAGCGCCTTGGCACTCACCCCAAAATGATGTCGCGCTGCTGCCTCGGCGCCAAACACGCCTTCATCCCATTCCACGCTGTTGAGGTACACCTCAAGAATTCGCTGCTTGGGCCACAACACTTCGGTCAGCCCGGTAAACCACGCCTCCAGGCCCTTGCGCAAATAGCTGCGGCCGGTCCACAGGAACAGGTTTTTCGACACTTGCTGGCTCAACGTACTCGCGCCGCGAATCGAACCGCCGCGCTCGTTGTGCAGGATCGCTGCCTGTATCGCACCAAAATCAAAGCCCCAGTGCTGTGGGAAACGCTGGTCTTCGCCGGCCATCACGGCCACTTTGAGGTCGTCGGAGATCTCATCCCACGCCACCCAAGTGCGCTGCACATCGATAGGTTCGCCGTCGACCCAGGATTCGATCTTGCGCTCCACCATCAATGCCGTGAACGGCGGCGGCACGACACGCAACAGCAGCACCAGCAGCACGCTGCCGATGGCAAACCATTTCACGACTTTGAGAAAGCGTTTGAAGAGGAGACGCAGCATAGAGATGGCTTGGCCGAACCCGTTGAGCGGGCCATTATACAGACACCGCCCTTTGAGTCTGACTGGAGTTCCTCATGCTGCGTAGCTTTCTGATGCTGGCTGCCTTTTTCGGCTTCACCGGTGTCGCCCTCGGCGCTTTCGCCGCCCATGGCCTGAAAAACCGCCTGAGTGCCGACTACCTGGCGATCTTTCACACCGGCGTCACCTATCAATTGGTGCATGCCCTGGCGTTGTTCGGCGTGGCGTTGCTGGCGGCGCATATTCCTGGCCGACTGGTCAGCTGGGCAGGCATCTCGTTTGCCGTCGGCATCCTGCTGTTCTCTGGCAGCTTGTACGTGCTGACGCTGACCGGTATCAGCAAGCTCGGCATCATCACCCCGTTTGGCGGGCTGGCGTTCCTGCTTGGCTGGTTTTTCCTCGGCTTGGCAGCGTGGCGCTTGCAGGCCATCTGACCGAGGGGCTTGGGCCGGCAACGCCAATCGGGCTAGAATGCTGGCCCCTAAAAACGATGGCGGCCCGCGGCATGCGCATTCAGTTGAACGGCGAATCCCTTGAACTGCCCGACGGTGAAACCGTTGCGGCCCTGCTGACCCGTCTGGACTTGACCGGGCGTCGCGTTGCAGTGGAACTCAACCTGGATATCGTCCCGCGTAGTCAGCACGCCGAGACCGCGCTCACCGAAGGTGACCAGGTCGAAGTGGTGCACGCCATCGGCGGCGGCTAGTCGCCCGGCGCTCAACCGCGCCACCCCGAATTCTGCAGAACCTCACCCCATTTCGAGGATTTCCCATGAGCATCGTCCGTAGCGACAAGCCCTTCGTCCTGGCCGGTCGTACCTACCAGTCCCGCCTGCTGGTCGGCACCGGCAAGTACCGCGACATGGAAGAAACCCGCCTGGCCATCGAAGCCTCGGGTGCCGAGATCGTTACCTTCGCCGTGCGCCGCACCAACCTGGGCCAGATCGAAGGCGAGCCGAACCTGCTCGACGTGC
This sequence comes from Pseudomonas sp., assembly GCF_049645325.1. GTDB lineage: Bacteria > Pseudomonadota > Gammaproteobacteria > Pseudomonadales > Pseudomonadaceae > Aquipseudomonas. Next base: position 12,738 of record NZ_JBARTQ010000401.1, read on the forward strand.
TGTCGCCGGAGCGCTACACCTTCTTGCCGAACACCGCCGGTTGTTACGACGCCATCGAAGCCGTGCGCACCTGCCGCCTGGCCCGTGAGCTGCTCGACGGCCATAACCTGGTGAAGCTGGAAGTACTGGCCGACCAGAAGACCCTGTTCCCCAACGTGATCGAAACCCTGAAGGCCGCCGAAACGCTGGTCAAGGAAGGCTTCGACGTGATGGTCTACACCAGTGATGACCCGATTATTGCCCGCCAATTGGCGGAAATCGGCTGCATCGCGGTGATGCCGCTGGCGGGCCTGATCGGGTCCGGCCTGGGCATCTGCAACCCGTACAACCTGCAGATCATCCTCGAAGAAGCGAAGATTCCAGTGCTGGTGGACGCGGGCGTGGGCACTGCCTCCGACGCCACCATCGCCATGGAACTGGGCTGCGACGCGGTGCTGATGAACTCGGCCATCGCCCATGCCCAGCAACCGATCATGATGGCTGAAGCCATGAACCACGCCATCGTCGCGGGCCGCCTGGCCTACCTCGCCGGGCGTATGCCGAAAAAACTGTATGCCAGCGCCTCCTCGCCGCTGGATGGTCTGATCAAGTAAGAGCCATTGATGACTGAATCAAACGAAACGCCGAACACCGTAGAAGAAGGCGACGAGTCCAAGCACCGCCGCATCAAGAGTTTTGTGATGCGTGCCGGTCGCATGACCGAAGGCCAGCAAAAAGGCCTGGAGCAAGGCACGCCGCTGTTCGTATTGCCGCTGGCCGACGCGCCGGTGGACTACGACCAAGTGTTTGGCCGTTCGGCGCCGCGTTCCCTGGAAATCGGTTTCGGCATGGGCCATTCCCTGTTGGAAATGGCCGAGGCCTCGCCGGAGCAGGACTTTATCGGTGTGGAAGTGCACCGCCCGGGTGTTGGCGCGCTGCTCAACGGCGTGCTCACTCAAGGCCTGACCAACCTGCGGGTCTACGACTGCGATGCGATTGAAGTGCTCAACCGCTGCATCGCCGACAACAGCCTCGACCGCCTGATGCTGTTTTTCCCGGACCCATGGCACAAGTCCCGCCACCACAAGCGCCGCATCGTTCAGGCTTCATTCGCCGAACTGGTGCGCAGCAAGCTGAAAGTGGGCGGCATCCTGCACATGGCCACCGACTGGGAACCGTACGCGGAATACATGCTGGAAGTGATGGATGTCGCGCCGGGCTATCGCAACCTGGCCGAAGACGGCAAATGCGTGCCACGCCCGGCCGAGCGTCCGATCACCAAGTTTGAACGCCGCGGCGAGCGGTTGGGGCATGGGGTTTGGGATTTGAAGTTCGAGAAGGTCGACTGATAAGCCCTGGCTTGGAACGCGGTCAAAAATGTGCGAGCTGCTTG
>NZ_JBARTQ010000402.1:0-7277 GCF_049645325.1 Pseudomonas sp.
CGCAGGCAAGCCAGCTCCCACATTTGCCCGGTATTGATCCAAACAATCCAGCCAGCGGACCACCGCACGCTTAACCACCCAATAGGAGCATTACCCCTATGAGCGTGCACGAACTCAAACGGCCGCAGGCGTTGGAATGGCCTGCCGAACTGCTCGGTGACCTGCCCAAGGCCCTGGAACAACTGCACCACTGGGCGCAGATCACCCCGCTGCACATTGCCTTGCGCCACAAGCGCCAGGGCCAGTGGTATGCATGGCGCTGGATCGACGTGTTGCGGGATGTCGAGCGCCTGGCCGATGGCCTGCGCCAGCAGGGCTTCAGCGAGCAATCGCGGTTGGCCCTCAGCGGCGCTTTCGAACCCAATCTGTTGTTGCTCGCGCTGGCGGCGCAGTCCATCGGCGGGCAGGCGCTGACCCTCGCCGATGACCTTGAACCCGAGGTGCTCTACCAACAGCTTTGGCGCATTCGCCCGACCCATTCCTATGTGCAGGACCGCCAGCAGGTGCGGCATTGGCAGGCGGCCAACCTGCTGGATTTCGTCCAGTTGCTGGGGCCTGTGGAGGCCGCGCAGCACCTGCAACGCTGGTGGCAGCCCAGCGGCGAAACCGTGTTGTGGAGCGAGGAGGGCACCCATTGGCAGGGCGGCCTGGCCGTGGTGCTGGAGCAGTGGCTGAACAGTGGTCATGGCCTGGCGTTTGCGGAAAGCCTTGCCTCGGCGCGACGGGATCGCACCGAAGTCAGCCCCACCGGTTTGCTGCTGTCGCCTCAACGCTTGCAGCACTTGGCCGACGAGATCGAAAGCCGCCTGGCGCCCCGAGGCACCTGGCGTCGACGCCTATGCGACTGGGCCATCGCCCACCCGCAAAGTGGCCTGCGTCGCCTGCTTAAAAACCGCGTGCGCCGGCTGCTGGGTTTTCAGCGGCTGGCGTACATCTGGCAGCCACCGAGCACGCACAAGACCAGCAGCGACCCGGCATGGCTGGCTGAATTCAAACGGGACATCGCATGAGCCAGCCCATTCTCCAGGTGCGGGATATCTCGCTGTCCTTCAACGGGGTCAAGGCCATCAATGCCTTGTCCTTCGAGGTGCAGCGCGGCGAAATCTGCGCGCTGATCGGCCCCAACGGCGCGGGTAAAAGCTCGTTGCTCAATGTGCTTAACGGTGTGTACCGCTTCGATGCCGGTGAGATCGTGTTTGAAGACCAGCACTTTCACCGCATTGACCCGCTGGGTGCCGCGCGCCGAGGCATCGGCCGCACCTTCCAGAACAATGCACTGTTCAAGAAGATGAGTGTGCTCGACAACATCCTCACCGGCCTGTCGCGGCACATGCGTACCACCTTCATCGAACAGGCCCTGGGCTTGTCGCGTGCGCGACGTGAAGCCGACGCCTTCCGCCTGCGCGCCCAGGGCATCCTTGAATTCCTCGAGCTGCAAGCCCATCGCGATGTGCTGGTGGGCAACCTGTCCTATGGCTTGCAAAAACGTGTGGAGCTTGGCCGCGCGTTGATCGCAAGCCCCCGCCTGTTGTTGCTCGACGAGCCCATGGCCGGGATGAACGCCGAGGAAAAGCAGGACATGGCGCGCTTCGTTGCCGACGTGAACCGCGACCTGGGCACCACCGTGGTGTTGATCGAACATGACAGGCGTGGTGATGGGCCTGTCCGACCACGTGGTGGTGCTCGATTACGGGCGCAAGGTTGGCGACGGCACGCCTGCCCAAGTGCAGGCCAACCCGGACGTGATCGCGGCCTACCTGGGAGTGGTGCACTGATGACGTTCTTTTTCGAAACCCTGTTCGGCGGCCTGCTCGCCGGCACCCTGTACTCGCTGGTCGCCATCGGCTTCGTGCTGATCTACAAAGCCAGCGGCGTGTTCAATTTTGCCCAGGGCTCGATGCTGCTGTTTGCGGCCCTCACTTTCGTCAGCCTGCACGACCAAGGCGTGCCGTTTGCGCTGGCGCTGTTGTTGACGGTGATCGTGATGATCGTCGGCGCCTTGTTGATCGAGCGCCTGGTGTTGCGCCCGCTGGTGAACCGTTCGCAGATCACCCTGTTCATGGCCACCTTGGGCTTGTCGTTCATTATCGAGGGCCTGGCCCAAGGCTTGATGGGGTCTGAAGTGCGCGCGCTGGACCTGGGTATCGACGACGTGCCGTTGTTTGTCGGGCCCTTGATGCTCAGCCAGTTCGACCTGATCGCCGCCGCCGCTGCGGTGCTGCTGGTGAGCGTGCTGGCGCTGCTGTTCAACAAGACCCGCATCGGCGTGTCGTTGCGCGCGGTGGCGGATGACACCACGGCGGCGCTGTCCATCGGCATCAACCTCAACCGCATCTGGCAGATCGTCTGGGCTGTGGCGGGGGTTGTCGGGCTGGTGGCGGGGCTGCTCTGGGGCGCGCGCCAGGGCGTGCAGTTCTCCTTGTCGCTGGTGGTGCTCAAGGCCCTGCCGGTGTTGATCATCGGCGGCTTTACCTCGATTGGCGGGGCGATTGTCGGCGGGCTGATTGTCGGCGCGGCGGAAAACCTCGCCGAGGTGTATATCGGCCCGCTGATCGGCGGCGGTATTACGCCATGGTTCGCTTACGTATTGGCCTTGGCCTTCCTGTATATCCGTCCCGCCGGCCTGTTCGGCGAGCGCGCCATTGAGCGAGTCTGAAACCATGTCGATACCCGTAGCTGAAGAAACCGCGCCGCTTTTGTTGGTTCCGCGGCGCCTGCCCTGGGGCCTGATCGGCCTGCTGGCGCTGGCCTTTGTCGGGGTGCCGTGGTGGGGCAACGACTATTGGCTGAATGCGATTTTGGTCCCCTTCCTGGTGCTGTCCCTGGCCGGGTTGGGCCTGAACCTGTTGACCGGCTATACCGGGCAAACCTCGGTCGGCGCGGCGGGTTTCATGGCGGTCGGCGCGTTCGCCACCTACGGCTTTCTGCTGCGTCTGCCGGAGTTGGGCTTGCCGGTGGCGCTGCTCGGTGGCGGGATCATCAGTGCGCTGGTCGGCTTGCTGTTCGGCCTGCCCCGCTCGCGGATCAAGGGCTTCTACCTGATGGTCACGACGCTGGCCGCGCAGTTTTTCCTCGAATGGCTGTTCGTCAAATTCCCCTGGTTCTACAACTACGGTTCGTCCGGGACCATCTCCGCACCCAAGCTGGCGCTGTTCGGGCATGACCTCAACACGCCGGTGGGCCGCTACCTGCTGACGCTGGTCACGGTGCTGCTGTTGACCTGGGCCGCGTTCAACCTGGTGCGCAGCCAAGTGGGGCGTAACTGGATGGCGATCCGCGACATGGACACCGCCGCCGCCGTGGTCGGCATCCCGGTGGTGCGCTACAAGCGCCTGGCGTTTGCGGTCAGCTCGTTCTACTTAGGGATCGCCGGCGCGCTGTGGGCCTTCGCCTACCTGGGCACGGCCAGCGCCAGCAGCTTCGATATCAACCGGTCTTTCCAGATCCTGTTCATCATCATTATCGGTGGCATGGGCAGCATCGCCGGCAACTTCGTCGGGGCGGCATTCATCAGTTTGCTGCCGATCTTCCTCAGCCATGCCGGGCAAGCGCTGTTCGGCGGTTCGGTGGATGCGGGGCAGTTGCAGAACCTGCAGAAAATCATCTTTGGCGTGTTGATCATCGTGTTCCTGATCAAGGAACCCGAAGGCTTGATTCGCCTGTTGCACAACCTGCGTGATCGCCTGCGGCAGTGGCCGCTGCGTTTCTAAAACATTCCCTTAAGAGAATTCCCATGCGTGCATCCTTGAAACGTTCCCTGGTCGGCGCCGCCTTCGCGCTGGCGGCCTTGGCCGGTGCTGTGCCCCAGGCGATGGCCTCGCCAGACCAGCAATTCATTCCCCTGGCGACTTACCGTGTGGGCGCTTACGCGTCCAGCGGCGTGCAGGTGTGGGCCGGGATGATCGACTACCTGCGTTACATCAACGAGGTCGAAGGCGGCATCAACGGCGTCAAACTGGTCTGGCAGGAATGCGAGACCGAATGGACGGCCGAAAAGGGCATTGAGTGCTACGAGCGCTTCAAAAATGGCCTGGATGGCGCGCCGGTCGCGGTCTACCAGCCCAATGGCGCCCCGGCGGCCTATGCGCTGAGCGAACGCGCTGAAGTGGACAAGATTCCGCTGATTACCCTGGGCTACGGTCGCACCGAAGCCACCGACGGCACGGTGTTCCCGTACAACTTTCCGGTGATGCTGACCTTCTACAGCGAGGCGTCGACCCTGGTGAACTACATCGCCCAGCGCGAAGGCGGTTTCGACAAACTCAAGGGCAAGAAGATTGCCACGGTCTACCACGACTCGGCCTACGGGCGCGAAACCCTCGGGCCGTTGAAATTACTCGCGGAAAAATACGGCTTTGAAAATATCCAGATTCCGGTCGCCGACCCCGGCAACGAGCAATCGGCGCAGTGGCGCCAGGTGCGCCAGGCCAACCCGGACTGGGTGTTCCTGCGCACCTGGGGCGTTTCGACCCCTGTGGCGGTGAAGACGGCCGCGCGTTTCGGTTTCCCGGTCGACCACATCATCGGCGATATCTGGGCCAGTTCCAGCGAAGACGTCTTGCCCGCCGGCGCCGCCGCCAAAGGTTACCTGGCCTTGACGCCATACCCGGCCGGTGCCGATTTCGACATCCACAAACGCCTCAAGCAATACATCCTCGACAAGGGCCACAGTGACCTCAAGGACCTGAAGAACTTCGGCAGCGTCTACTACAACTCAGGGCTGGTGAACGCTGCCGTGGCGGTGGAAGCGATCCGCACCGGCCAGGCCAAATTTGGCCAGCGCCCACTCAATGGCGAAGAAGGCCGCTGGGGCCTGGAGCACCTGAATATTGACGATGCGCGCCTCAAGGCCATGGGTTACCTGGGCCTGATGCAAAACCTCAAGCTGTCGTGCCGTGACCACGAAGGCGGCGGCTCGGCCCGCGTGCAGCAGTGGGACGGCGCCAACTGGACGCTGATTAGCGACTGGATCGCCGCCGACCGTGCGCTGTTGCGCCCATTGATCGACGAAAAATCCGCCGCCTTCGCCAAGGAAAAAGGCCTGACGCCGCGCACCTGTACCGGGGATGAATAAGCCATGAGCCAGCCCGCCGCCGACAACACGCGCCCGTCGCTGCTGACGGTCAACGACATCGAAGTGATCTATGACGGCGCGATCCTGGCGGTGGCCGGCGTGACGTTGAGTGTGCCCAAGGGCGCCATTGTGGCCTTGCTCGGTGCCAATGGCGCGGGCAAGAGCACCACGCTCAAGGCGATTTCGGGGCTGCTGCGTGCCGAGCGGGCCGAGGTCAGCCGGGGCCTGATCGAGTATGCCGGGCAGGACCTCGCCGGTATCGACCCCAGCCGCCGTGTGCGCCAGGGCATGGTCCACGTGCTGGAAGGTCGCCATGTGTTCGGCCAACTGAGCGTGGAAGACAACCTGCGCAGCGGCGGTTTCGTGCGGCGCCTGAGCCGCAAAGACATGGAACATGACCTGGAGCGTATCTACGCCTGGTTCCCTCGGCTCAAGACCAAGCGCCACACCCGCGCCGGGCTCACCTCCGGTGGCGAACAGCAAATGGTCGCTATTGGCCGCGCGCTGATGACGCGCCCGACCCTGGTACTGCTCGACGAGCCGTCCATGGGCCTGGCGCCGATGATCGTGCAGGAGATTTTCGCGATCATCGCGCAGCTCAATCGCGAGCAGCAGGTGAGCTTTTTGATCGCCGAGCAGAACATCAACGTCGCGCTGACCTATGCGTCCCACGGCTACGTACTGGATACTGGGCGCGTGGCCTTGAGTGGCAGCGCCGCGCAACTGCTCGCGCGGGGCGATCTGCATGATATTTATCTGGGTAAACAGTAAGGGCGAACGTGCATGACTGAATCCATCCGCAACGCCGATGTCCTGATCATCGGCGGCGGCCTGAGCGGCACAATGCTCGCCGTGCAACTGCTGCGCTTGCCTGGGCAGCGGCGAATCCTGGTGATCGAGCCGCGCGCCGAGCTTGGCCGTGGCGAGGCCTACAGCGCCGTCGAGCTGGGCCACACCTTGAACGGCAACGCCGCGCGCATGAGCGTCGACCCGGACAATGCCGACGACCTGACCCAGTGGCTCACCGACTACATCGGCGCCGGTGGTTGGCCGCAGGCCCATGAGCAACCGGTGCCCGTCAGCGAACTGTTCCCGCCGCGCGGACTTTTCGGCTTGTATGCGCAGCAGCGTCTGGCGCAAGCCAAGGCCCTGTCTGAATCAACGGTCGAGCATGTGCGCGCCGAGGTGGTCGACGTGCAAGTGGATGAAACTTCGACGTTGCTCACACTGGATAACGGCGAGCAATTGCGCGGTGCCTACGCGGTGTTGGCGACGGGTATGTTCCCGGCGGCGCGTACGCCACAGACTGAGTCCAGCGGCCTGAACGCGGCGGCGATGGACCCGTGGGACGTCAACGCCATGGCCCGACTCGACCCGCAGTCGACGGTGCTGATCATCGGCTCCGGGCTGACCATGGTGGATGCCGTGGTGTCGCTGGAACAGGCCGGCCATCGCGGGCCGATCGAGATTTTCTCGCGCCATGGGCTGTTGCCCCATGTGCGGCGGCAACCGCCGAGCTGGGTGGACTTTCTGGCAGCGGACCAGCGCCTGCGCAGCCCGCGACAATTGCTGCGAGAGGTACGACGCCAATGCCGGATCGCGCTCGATCAAGGCATTGATTGGCAAGCGCCGCTGGACACCGTGCGTGCGCATATCGGCAGGTTATGGAGCCAGGCCAGTGAGCGCGAGAAGCGCCAGTTCGTGCGCCATGTTCGGCCCTGGTGGGAAAGCCATCACCACCGTTCGCCGCCGCTGAGTGCGCAGTTGGTGGCGCGGCTGCACGAAGAAGGGCGCTTGCGGATTCAGGCGGCGTCGTACCAAGGGTTGGCGCCTGCCGCCAACGGCGTGACCATTCGACTACGCCCGCGAGGCGAGCAAGCGGTAATCGAGGTGTCGGGTGCGGCATTGATCAACTCCAGCGGCATTGAATACGATTGGCGCCGCGTTGCCCGGCCGTTGCCGCAGCAATTGCTCAAGCGCGGCCTGATTGCGCCAGGGCCGTTGGCGTTGGGGATTGCCGCGGACACCTCGGGCGCAGTGCTCGATGCCCAAGGCCAAGTCAGCCAGCGCCTGTTCGCCATGGGCCCGCCGTTGCGGGGGATGTGGTGGGAGAGCACTGCCGTGACGGACGTGGCGCTTCAGGCCAAGGCGCTGGCGTTGAAGCTGACAACAATCTGAAGGTGGGAGCTGGCTTGCCTGCGAT
>NZ_JBARTQ010000403.1:0-5145 GCF_049645325.1 Pseudomonas sp.
CGCCAAGGCGCTGCTCAAGGCCAAGGTCATCATCAAGAACGGCCTCGGTTTTGAGCCTTGGCTGGACCGCCTGGTCACCAGCACCGAAACCAAAGCCACAGTGGTCACCGCCAGCAAAGGCGTGATCTCCCACACCATGGAAGAAGACGGCGAAACCATCCCGGACCCGCACGCCTGGCACAACCTGGCCAACGCCGAAATCTATGTGAACAACATCACCAAGGCGTTGATCGCAGCAGACCCGGCCAACACTGCCGATTACCAGCGCAACAGCCAAGCCTACCTGAAGGAAATCTACCGCCTGCTGGCTGAAGCCAAGGCCAAGTTCGGCGCGCTGCCGCCGGGCAACCGTCGCATCGTGACCTCCCATGACGCGTTCGGTTACCTGGGCCAGGCCTATGGCATTCAGTTCCTGGCGCCACAAGGTTTGTCCACCGAACGTGAACCGTCTGCCGCCGAAGTCGCCGCGCTGATCACCCAGATCCGCAAAGACAAGGTCAAGGCCGTGTTCATGGAAAACATCAAGGACTCGCGCCTGCTCAAGCAGATCGCTGACGAAAGTGGCGCGCAGATCGGCGGCACGCTGTACTCCGACGCCCTCGCCGCCGAAGGCCCGGCCAGCACCTTTACCGGGCTGTTCGAATACAACCTCAACACCCTGTGTGCGGCCCTGAGCAAGCCATGACCTTGAGCATGCTCGACTTGGAAGAGGCTGCCATTGGCAGCCGCTTTCCGCTCGAACCTGTGCTCGACGCGCTGGCGTGGAACAGCGATGGCCTGATTGCGGCCATCACCCAGCAACAGGGCAGCGGCGAAGTGTTGATGCTGGCCTGGATGAACCGCCAGGCCCTCAGCGAAACCCTGGCCACCGGCCAAGTGTGCTACTGGTCGCGTTCGCGCCGGCAGCTGTGGCGCAAAGGCGAAAGCTCCGGCCACGGGCAACAGTTGCTCGAAGCGCGCCTGGATTGCGACGGCGACGCGGTGCTGCTGATCGTCGACCAGCAAGGCCCGGCCTGCCACACCGGCCGACCCACCTGCTTTTACAACGCCATCGACGGCGACCACGTTCACGTCATTACCGAGCCTTTAAAGGAACCCGCTGCATGATCCGCAAGAACCCTTCCGGCGACCTGCCGGTGATCGCCGAGTCGGCCTATGTCGACAAGACGGCAATCATCTGCGGCAAGGTCATCATCGGCGAGAACGTGTTCGTCGGCCCTTACGCTGTGATCCGCGCCGACGAAGTCGACGCCACCGGCGACATGGACCCGATCACCATCGGCGCCAACTCGAACATCCAGGACGGCGTGGTCATCCACTCCAAATCCGGCGCGGCGGTGACGATCGGAGAATTTACCTCTATCGCCCATCGCTCCATCGTCCACGGCCCGTGCACGGTCGGCGATCGCGTGTTCATCGGCTTCAACAGCGTGCTGTTCAACTGCGCCGTCGGCGACGGCTGCGTGGTACGCCACAACTCGGTGGTCGACGGCCGTGATTTGCCCGCCGCCTTCTACGTGCCCTCCACCACCCGCATCGGGCCCAATACCGACCTCTCGCAATTCCCGCCGGTGAGTGTCAGCGCCTCGGAGTTTTCCGAAGACGTGGCGCGCACCAACGTCGACCTGGTGCGCGGCTACAAAGCCCTGCAAAACGAGTTTTGAACCATGAGCCGCCTGCTGATTCGCAACGCCCGCCTGGTGAATGAGGGTCAGGTATTCGACGCCGATGTGTTGGTCGCCAATGGCCGCATCGAGAAGATCGCCACCAGCCTCGAAGGCTACAACGAGCCGGTTGAAATCGACGCCCAGGGCCAGTGGCTGCTGCCGGGCATGATCGACGACCAAGTACACTTTCGCGAACCGGGCGCGCCGGACAAAGGCAGTTTTTACAGCGAATCCCGCGCGGCGGTAGCCGGTGGAATCACCAGTTTCATGGACATGCCCAACACCAATCCCGCCACATTGAACCTCGAAGCGCTGGCCGACAAAAAGCGCCGCGCCGCACTGCATTCGGTTGCCAATTACGGCTTTCACTTCGGCGTTAGCAACGACAACCTCGACACCGTCGCCGCTCTCGACCCACGCGAAGTGGCCGGGGTCAAAGTGTTCATGGGCGCTTCCACCGGCAATATGTTGGTGGACGATCCAAGGATCCTGGAGCGCCTGTTTGCCGAAGTGCCGACCATTCTGTTGGCTCACTGCGAACACACGCCGAGCATCCTCGCCAACGAACAACGACTGCGTGAACGCTTTGGCGACCTCATCCCCGCCGTCGCGCACCCGCTGATTCGGGATGCCGAGGCGTGCTATCGCTCGTCGTCTTTTGCCGTGGAGTTGGCCAAGCGGCATGGCACGCGCTTGCACGTGCTGCACCTGACCAGCGCCCGCGAGCTGGAGCTTTTCGAAGACAAACCCCTGGCGGAAAAACGCATCACCGCCGAGGTCTGCCTGCATCACCTGCTCTTTGATGACCGCGACTATCACCGCCTCGGCCACCAGATCAAATGCAACCCGGCCATCAAGACCCGCGCCGACCGTGACGCTTTGCGCGTGGCGTTGCTGAGTGACCGCCTGGATGTGATTGGCAGTGACCATGCGCCGCACACGTGGGCGCAAAAGCAGTTGGGTTATCGAGAGGCGCCGTCCGGGCTGCCGCTGGTGCAGCACGCGCTGCCGGCGTTGCTGGAGCTGGTGGCCGACGGGCTGCTGCCGCTGACCACGCTGGTGGCGAAGACCAGTCACCGCGTGGCAGACCTCTTCGCAATCCCGGACCGTGGCTATCTACGCGAAGGCTATTGGGCCGACCTGGTGCTGATCAAGCCCGAGCCCGAGGGCAAACCCGTCACCAGCCAGCCGATCCTCGCGCGCTGCGGCTGGACACCCTTCGCCGAGCGCAGCTTTCGCCATAGCGTCAGCACCACATTGGTGTCCGGCCACTTGGCGTGGCACAACGGCCAAGTGGTCGACAGCTGCCAGGGTTTACCGCTGCATTTTCTGCGTTAAGCGCGGGGTTTGACCGTACCGCAATCGTTGCCCAGCCACTGGGCGTGGCTGTCGAGGCTGCCCTTCTGCTGGATGCCGGTGGCATTGAAGGTACCGTTAACCGTGGTGGTGAACTCCTGCTGGCTCTTGAAGGTGGCCACGCCAGTGCCCTGGGCTTTCGGGCAGCTGAAACGGAATTTCCACTGGTTGCCGGTCTTGTCGGTCACTTCCTGCTTGCAGCCCGATTGCGGGTCGGTCAGCGGGATCGAATCCGAGGCGACTTGTGCCGGCGTCAGGCACACCTGCACGCCTTTGCCAGCCATGGTGATGCCTTGTTTTTCCAACATGGCGCGCTGTTCCGGGGTCATCTGTTGCTTGAGTTGGCCAAGGATCAGCGAAAGGTCCGGCAGGTCCTGGTTATCCACTTTCATATTGCTGGTGGTCAATTCCCACAAGCCCGGCGCCAGCATCTGCGCCTGAGCCGCCACGGGCAGCGACAAACCAACAACCATGGCCAAACCTAGCAGACGAGCATTCATCGGGTAACTCCTGGGTAATTGTGGGCGTTAGACGCCGCAAAGGCGCCAGTGTTGCACGGCAAATAAAATAGCGACATTCGCCGCCGTTCATGGTCTGTTACGCACTGGATTGACTGGAGTTATGTCGTTCATGGATTTTTTTGGCCCGCACCTGCTCGCCTACTTTATTGCCACACTGCACTTTCTCGGGACCCTCGCCGCCATCCACGCGGTGCTGACCGTCAGGACTGCCCAAGGCTCGATCGCCTGGGCCTTGTCGCTGATGTTCATGCCTTACCTGACACTGATTCCCTACCTGATTTTTGGCCGCAGCACCTTCGACGCCTACATCCAGGCCCGTCGCCAGGCCAACCAGGAAATGCACACCGCGATCACCGAGCTGAACTGGCGCCCATGGGTCGAAGAGGCCCTGGCCGCGCGCAACTCCAGCGCCTACGCCTCGCTGCGCGCGATGCCCAAGCTGGGGCGCATGCCGTGCCTGGCCAACAACGAGGTGCGCTTACTGATCAATGGCGACGCCACGTTCAGCGCGATTTTCGCGGCCATTCGCAATGCCAAAACCGCCGTGCTGTTCCAGTTCTTCATCATTCATGACGACGAGCTTGGCAGGCAGTTGCACGCCTTGCTGAAGGAAAAAGCTGCCGAAGGCGTAGACATTCACGTGCTCTACGACCGCATCGGCAGCCACGCCCTACCCCACCGCTATGTGCAATCGCTGCGCGACGCCGGGGTCAAGGTTAAAGCGTTCGCTACGCGCAGCGGCTGGCTCAATCGCTTCCAGGTCAACTTCCGCAACCACCGCAAGATCGTGGTGGTGGACGGCATTACCGGGTTTGTCGGCGGGCATAACGTCGGCGATGAATACCTGGGTAAAAAGCCGCCACTGGCGCCGTGGCGCGACACGCACGTGCAAGTCACCGGCCCGGTGGTCGCGTGCCTGCAGGAATCGTTTGCCGAAGACTGGTTCTGGGCTGCGCGCGAGCTGCCGCCGTTGATCCTGCCGGATGCTTACCCCGAAGACGGCGTGCTCTGCCAACTGCTTGCCAGCGGCCCGGCCGACCCGTATGAAACCTGCTCGCTGTTTTTCGTCGAAGCCATTCACGCGGCGACCGAGCGGGTGTGGATCACCAGCCCGTATTTCGTCCCCGACGAAGCTGTATTCGCCGCCCTGCGCCTGGCCGTGCTGCGTGGCGTCGACGTGCGCCTGCTGCTGCCCTCGCGCCCGGACCACAAAATCGTCTATGCGGCCTCCAGCCTTTATGCGATTGAAGCGGTACGCGCCGGGGTGCGGGTGTTCCGCTACACGCCAGGCTTTTTGCATCAGAAAGTGGTGTTGGTCGACAGCGAAATCAGCGCCATCGGCAGTGCGAACCTGGACAACCGTTCGTTCCGGCTGAATTTCGAAGTGATGTTGCTGACGGTGGATGAAGCATTCGCCAGCCAAGTGGAGCAGATGCTGCTGGATGACTTTGCCCAAGCCCATGAAGTCAGCCAGGAAGAGAGCCGCGAGACTCGCCGCCTGCAACAATTGGGTATGCGGGTAGCGCGCTTGATCTCACCGATTCTCTAGCAGCCAGCGCAGAAAAAAATGTGGGAGCTGGCTTGCCTGCGATGGCGGTGTG
>NZ_JBARTQ010000404.1:0-2070 GCF_049645325.1 Pseudomonas sp.
ATACACGGATGAAATACTGGATGGTGCTGTGGCTGGCGTTCGCCACCTGCGCAACGGCGGCCCCGCGCAGCCAAGGGACGCCGGGGGAGTTTGATTTTTACGTGCTGTCGCTGTCGTGGTCGCCGACGTTTTGCCTCACGCACCCGGACAACGAACAGTGTTCGGGCAAGGGCTACGGCTTTGTGCTGCACGGCTTGTGGCCGCAATACGCGAAGGGCGGGTGGCCGGCGTCGTGTGACCCTCAGTCGCGCTTGAGCCGCGAAGCGATGGAGAAGGGCGCCGCGCTGTTCCCGACGCATTCGCTGCTCAAGCACGAATGGGCCAAGCATGGCACCTGCACCGGGCTTGAGCCGTTGGCCTATCTTGAGAAAACCGATGCGGCGCTGGGCGTGGTAAACATCCCCGAGCAGTTGCAGCCGTTCAACACGCCGCCTTCGTTGCAGGCCCGCGAGATCGAAGCGTTGTTCCGCGACAGCAACCCGCGCCTGGGCAACCACGGGCTGGCGGTGATCTGCAAGGGCAAGGTGCTCTCGGAAGTGCGCGTATGCCTGACCAAAGACCTGGCGTTCGCCGGTTGCCCACGCAGCGTGAAGACGCAGTGCCGCGACGGCGACATCCGCATTCCGTCACAGCGCTAAGGCAGCATTGCCACGCGATAGCGCTCGTCGAAGTCTTCCGCCAACTGCGCCAGGGTGACATCGCCCAGGCGCTCCAGCAGAAGGGCCTGGGCCTGTTCGAAAGCGTCCGTCAATGCCGCGTTCACCGCCTGTTCCACCAGGCATTGCGGGTGGTCGGTGGACAGGCCGATGGCAAAGATCGACGGCGTGCCCAGGGCGTGGTGAATCTCCAGCAGGGTGATTTCACTCAAGGGCTTGCCCAGGGTCCAGCCGCCCTGGTGGCCCTTTTCCGAGCGTACATAACCTTTTTCCTTGAGCAGCCCGAGCGTGCGCCGCACCACCACCGGGTTGGTGCCGAGCATGTGCGCGATGGTTTCCGAGGTGGCGCGCTCTTCGTGGCGCCCCATGTGGATCAGCACGTGCAACATGCGCGAAAGCCGGGTGTCGTTTCTCATTAAAAAGCCTCAGGTTGGACCAGCGCAAAGTATCGTTCGTAACCTGAAGAGTTGCGAGACACTTGACGCTGTATTTTCATGTAACTTATGGTGTGCCATGATTGCGCCCGGACAACCTGGCGCACGAAAACCCGAGGTCACATTCATGATGCATGACGTCATTATCGTCGGCGGCAGCTATGCCGGCCTCTCTGCGGGCCTGCAATTGGCGCGGGCGCGGCGCAAGGTGCTGGTGATTGATGCGGGGTTGCGGCGCAATCGGTTTGCGGCCACCTCCCACGGCTTTCTCGGCCAGGACGGCCAGGCGCCGGACATCATCGCCGCCGAAGGCCGCAGCCAGTTGATGGAGTACCCGAGCGTGACCTGGGTACAAGACTCGGTGCTGGACGCGCTCCAACAACCCGATGGCTTCAGCATTCGCACCCGCTGCAACGGAGAATTCCAGGCTCGGCGCCTGATCCTCGCCACCGGCGTGGTGGATCAATTACCCGCCATCGAAGGCCTTGAGGCGCGCTGGGGCAAGCACGTGTTTCATTGCCCGTATTGCCATGGTTATGAGCTGGATCAGGGTCGCATCGGCGTGTTGGCAACTTCACCGCTGGCGATGCACCACGCGCTGATGTTGCCGGATTGGGGGCCCACCACGTTGTTTACCAATGGCGTATTCACGCCGGATGCCGAACAACAGGCCCAGCTGGATCGGCGTGGCGTGGCGGTGCAAGCCGGCGGGGTAAGGCGCATCAGTGGTGAGCGCGCGGACGTGGAGTTGAACGATGGCCGGGTGTTCGGCCTCGACGGCCTCTTCACCATGGCGCGCACCCGAATCAGCCCGCTGGCGGCGCAAGTGGGCTGTGAATTGCTGGAGGGTCCCACCGGCCCTTATCTGTTGACCAACGAGACTCGCCAGACCTCCGTGCAGGGTGTGTTTGCCTGTGGCGATACGTCCCTGGCGGCGGGTTCCGTGGCATTGGCGGTGGGCGAGGGAGTGCGCGCCGGGG
>NZ_JBARTQ010000405.1:0-12618 GCF_049645325.1 Pseudomonas sp.
CCACCGCATTCGCGAGCAAGCCCGCTCCCACATTTTTTAACCGCATTCAGGCAGCGATTACTCGATGAACGTGACCACCCCACCGGCCAGCGACTTCACCCGCGCCAGCGACTCAACCCGATAACCCTGCGCATCCAACTCCGCACGGCCGCCCTGGAAGGACTTCTCGATCACAATCCCCAAGCCCGCCACGGTCGCGCCGGCTTGCTTGATGATCGAAATCAGCGCCTGGGAGGCTTTGCCATTGGCCAGGAAATCATCGATCACCAGCACGCGGTCGCTGCTGGTCAGGTGGCGCGGGGAGATCGCCACGGTGCTTTCGGTTTTCTTGGTGAAGGAATACACCGTCGCCGACAGCAGGTTTTCGGTCAGGGTCAGGGACTGCTGCTTACGCGCGAAGATCACCGGCACGCCCAGGTTCAGGCCGGTCATGATCGCCGGCGCGATACCCGAAGCCTCAATGGTGACGATCTTGGTGATGCCCGAGTCCTTGAACAGCGCGGCGAATTCGTCGCCGATCAGTTTCATCAGCGCCGGGTCGATCTGGTGGTTCAGAAAGGCGTCGACCTTGAGTACCTGATCGGAAAGCACGATGCCTTCTTCGCGAATTTTCTTGTGCAGTGCTTCCACGGAAAGCTTCCTCTAATGGCGCGTCGTGCGCCGAAAGTAGATTAAAAAGTAGTCGATTCTAGCGCTTTAACATCGCGCGTATATCCGCCAAGGCGGTGTTGCCGCGGACGGCCTTCACCTCGGTCGGGGTGTCGTCATTGCCTTCCCAGGCCAAGTCGTCCGGCGGCAGTTCATCCAGGAACCGGCTGGGGGCACAATCGATGATTTCGCCGTATTGCTTGCGCTTGGCGGCAAAGGTGAACGCCAGGGTCTGACGCGCGCGGGTAATGCCCACGTAGGCCAGCCGACGTTCTTCCTCGATGGTGTCAGCTTCAATGCTGGAACGGTGTGGGAGAATTTCCTCCTCCATGCCCATGATGAACACGTAGGGGAATTCCAGGCCCTTGGAGGCATGCAACGTCATCATTTGCACGCCTTCGGCGCCGTCTTCCTCTTCCTGCTGGCGCTCCAGCATGTCGCGCAGCACCAGCTTGCCGATGGCGTCTTCGACGGTCATCTCGCCTTCTTCGTCCTTCTCCAGCGTGTTTTTCAACGCTTCGATCAGGAACCAGACGTTGCCCATGCGGTAATCCGCGGCCTTGTCGCTGGAACTGTTGGTGCGCAGCCAGTTCTCGTAGTCGATGTCCATGACCATGCTGCGCAGCGCGCTGATCGGGTCTTCGCCGGAACACTGTTCGCGCACCTTGTCCATGAAGCGCTTGAAGCGCGACAGGCGATCGGTGAAGCGCGTGTCCAGATGTTCGCCCAGGCCGATTTCGTCGGTGGCGGCGTACATCGAGATCTTGCGTTCGGTGGCGTAGTTACCGAGTTTTTCCAGGGTCGTGGAACCGATTTCCCGGCGCGGCACGTTGATCACGCGCAGGAAGGCGTTGTCGTCGTCCGGGTTCACGATCAGGCGGAAGTAAGCCATCAGGTCTTTTACTTCCTGGCGTCCGAAAAAGCTGTTGCCGCCCGACAGACGATACGGAATCTGGTGGTGCTGCAGCTTCAACTCGATCAGCTTGGCCTGGTAGTTGCCGCGGTACAGGATCGCAAAATCGCTGTAAGGCCGGTCGGTGCGCAGGTGCAGGGTCAGGAGTTCCACGGCCACGCGCTCGGCTTCGGCGTCTTCGTTGCGGCAGCGGATCACGCGGATTTCGTCGCCGTGGCCCATCTCGCTCCACAGTTGTTTTTCAAACTCGTGGGGGTTGTTGGAGATCAGCACGTTGGCGCAACGCAGGATGCGGCTGGTGGAGCGGTAGTTCTGCTCCAGCATCACCACTTTCAGGGACGGGTAATCGTCCTTGAGCAGCATCAGGTTTTCCGGGCGCGCGCCGCGCCAGGCGTAGATCGACTGGTCGTCGTCGCCTACCACGGTGAACTGGTTGCGCTTGCCGATCAGCATTTTCACCAGCAGGTATTGGCTGGCGTTGGTGTCCTGGTATTCGTCCACCAGCAAGTAGCGGACTTTGTTCTGCCATTTTTCGAGGATGTCGGCGTGTTCCTCGAACAGCTTCACCGGCAGCAGGATCAGGTCGTCGAAGTCCACCGCGTTGAACGCCTTGAGCGTGCGCTGGTAGTGGGTGTAGACGATGGCGGCAGTCTGTTCCTTGGGGTTGCGCGCGTTTTCCAGGGCCTGGGGCGGCAGGATCAGGTCGTTTTTCCAGGCGCCGATCATGTTCTTGATCTCATCCACGCCGTCGTCGCCTGCGTACTCCTTTTGCATGATGTCGGTCATCAGCGACTTCACATCGGTCTCGTCAAAGATCGAGAAGCCCGGCTTGTAGCCCAGCCGCGCATGCTCCTTGCGGATGATATTCAGGCCCAGGTTGTGGAAGGTGCACACGGTCAGGCCGCGGCCTTCGCCACCCTTGAGCAGCGTGCCGACACGCTCCTTCATTTCGCGCGCCGCCTTGTTGGTAAAGGTCATGGCGACGATGTACTGAGCGCGAATGCCGCAGCTCTGGATCAGGTGCGCGATCTTGCGGGTGATCACGCTGGTCTTGCCGGAACCGGCACCGGCGAGCACCAATAGAGGGCCGCCGACGTAGTTCACGGCTTCTTGCTGCCGGGGATTGAGTCGGGACATACAGAGTTCAGGGAGTCGTTGATCAAAAGGGCGGGCATTTTAACAGGCTGGCAAGATTCTGCTGCCATAGAACGACGGTGTGACGTACCACTCGATCTAAATTTGCCGGTTTTGATACTTTGCCGCAGGATGTGGGGGGCTTTTTGAGACGAATGCTTACAGCCAGCGTATTTGATAACCCCTATCATTGGTGAATCTCAGGCCGCGCGTCATAATGCCCGCCGCCAACGAAATCTTGCAGAGTCTAGGGAGCCAGCTTGTCTACGCCTGTCGAACCCTTGCGTTTGCTGCTACTGGCCGATGAGCCAGCGTGGGCAGCGTTGTTGCGCGAGTGCCTGGCGCCGATGGGCGAAGGGGCTGTGCTGATCAGTGCGCCCAACTGGGACTCGGTGAGTCGTCTGTTCGATGACGACCACAGTGCCGTGCTATTGACCACGCCCAACCTGCAACCCGGCCCCGGTCGCTGCAGCTTGCCGTGTGTATTGTTGCTGGAACAGGAACCGTTGGTGTCGCCGCTGGGTGTCAGTGATTGGCTGGTGCGTCATGTATTGGACGCCGATACATTGCGCCGCTGTCTGCGCCATGTGCGCGAGCGCGGCGTGCTGGAAAATACCCTGCAGCGCCTGGCCGAACAGGACCCGCTCACCGGTATCGCCAATCGCCAGGGTTTTCAGACCTTGCTGGCGGCGCGGCTGGCTGAAAACGAAGGCCGCGGCCTGGCCCTGGGTCATCTGGACCTCGACAATTTTCGCCACGCCAACGATGCGCTCGGCCACCAGGCCGGCGACCGGCTGATCCTGCAAGTGGTGTCGCGGCTCAAAAGCCAGCTGGAAGCCGGCGACCAACTGGCGCGTCTGGGCAGCGATGAATTCGCCTTGCTGATCGATACCCGCCGCGCTCCCCAGCGCGCCGAATGGATGGCCGAGCGCATCACCGAAGCGATGGCCGAGCCCTATTGGGTGGATGGCGAAAGCCTGCTGATCGGCTGCAGCCTCGGTGTGGCGCATGCCCGCGCCAAGGCTGGCGCCGACCCGTTGATGTGGCACGCGCATATCGCCATGCAGCAAGCCAAGAGCACTCAGGGCTGCACTTTTCACATCTTCAATGAGCGAATCAACCGCAACGCGCGCAGCCTCGCTGACCTCGAAAGTGAGCTGCGCCGTGCGTTGCGTCGTGACGAACTGGAGCTGCATTACCAGCCGCGCCTGGACCTGGACGACGGGCATATCGTCGGCCTCGAAGCGCTGGTGCGCTGGCGTCATGGCGAACGCGGCCTGTTGCCGCCGAGCGAATTCGTGCCGCTGGCCGAACAAAGCGGCCTGATCGTGCCATTGGGTTACTGGGTGATTTCCCGCGCCCTGCGCGACATGCAAGACCTGCGCGAACGCGGCCTGCCGCCGCTGCACATGGCGGTGAACCTGTCGTTTCGCCAGTTCCAGGACAGCCAGTTACTGTCGACATTGAGCCGGCTGATCACCGAGCGCGGCGTGGAAGCGCAATGGCTGGAGTTTGAGCTGACCGAAACCGCCGTGATGCGTCGCAGTGACTTGGTCAAGCAGACCATGGACGCCCTCGGGCGCCTCGGCGTGCGGTTTTCCCTGGATGACTTCGGCACCGGTTTTTCGTCATTCGTGCACCTCAACAGCCTGCCGATTGCCTTGTTGAAGATCGACAAGAGCTTCGTCGGCGGCATGGAAGAGCGCGAAGAAAACCGCAAGCTGGTCCATGCCATGATCAACCTGGCCCACAACCTCAACCTGGAAGTGGTGGCAGAAGGGGTGGAAACGCCGGAGCAGTTGGCGCTGTTGCGCTTGTTCGGTTGCGACCAGGCGCAGGGGTATTTGATCAGCAAGCCGTTACCGCTGCCGGAGCTGGTGGAGTACCTGACATTCGGCAAAAGCCAGCAGGCTTTATTGGGCTGAGTTGCAAACCCAATCGAACCTGTGGGCGCTGGCTTGCCTGCGATGCAGGCACCTCGGTGTGTCAGGCATAACCAAGTGATGCCATCGCAGGCAGGCCAGCTCCCACAGTGGCCGTGTGCATTCTCTATTCAGGCTGCATCGCCTGGAAATCAGCCCGCACTTGTGGCTCCTGCCGAATCATCCGCTTCATCTTCGCCTCAAACGCCCAGGTCAGACTCACCGCCGCACACGCCAGGCCGAGCGCCAGGCCCCACCACACGCCCGTCGGCCCCCAGCCGAGGGTGAATGCCATCAACCAGGCAGACGGCGCGCCGATCAGCCAATAGCAACCCAGGCCGACCAGGAAGGTGGTCTTGGCATCCTTGAGCCCACGGATGCAGCCCATGGCGATGGTCTGCACGCCGTCGAACAGTTCAAACCAGGCCGCGACGGCCAACAGGCTGACCGCCAGCACGATCACGTCATGGAATGCCGGGTCGCTATGGTCCAGGAACAGTCCGATCAGGGGGTCGGAAAACAGCCACAGCACCGCCGCAAAGCCCAGCATTACCACTGCACCAAAACCGATGCCAACGCGGCCGGCCAGGCGTGCGTGCAGCAACTGCCCGGCGCCGTAGTGTTGGCCAATGCGCATGGTGATCGCGTAGGACATCCCCGCCGGCACCATGAACGCCACCGAGACGATTTGCAGGGCAATCTGATGCGCCGCCAATTGGGTGCTGCCCATGGTGCCCATGCACAGCGCAGCGAAGGCAAACAGCCCGACTTCCACCGCGTAGGTGCCTCCGATCGGCAGGCCCAGGCGCCAGAGTTCGCGCAGGTAGTGGGTGTTGAGGCGCAACAGGCCCTTGCCGAGTGGATAGGCCGCGTAGGCCCGGTTGCTGCGGATGTACCACATCAACGCCAGGGCCATGCTGTTGGCGACGATGGCCGTCACCAGCCCGATGCCCATCAGGCCCAGTTTTGGCAGGCCGAACATGCCTTCGATCAGGGCATGGTTGAGCAGGTAGTTGATCACCGTGCCGCACAGGCTGATCACCATCACTGGCGTGGCCTTGCCAATGGCGCTGGTGAAGCCGCGCAGGGCCATGAAGCTCAGGTAACCGGGCAGGGCGAAGGGCAGGATCGTCAGGAACTGCCCCGCTGCGTGCACGTTGGTTTCGGTCTGGCCGAACATCAGCAGCACGGGCTTGAGGTTCCACAGCAGCAAGCCGGCTACCAGGGCCATCAGCCAAGCGAGCCACAGCCCGGCTTGGGTCAGGCGCGTGGCGCCTTCGATGTCGCCGGCGCCGTGCCGAATGGCCACGAGGGTGCCAACGGCGGCAATCACGCCAATGCAAAAAATCGCCACGAACGAGTAGCTGGCCGCACCCAAACCGCCGC
Organism: Pseudomonas sp.; assembly: GCF_049645325.1. Classification (GTDB taxonomy): domain Bacteria; phylum Pseudomonadota; class Gammaproteobacteria; order Pseudomonadales; family Pseudomonadaceae; genus Aquipseudomonas. The sequence continues at coordinate 6,004 of NZ_JBARTQ010000405.1, forward strand.
CGGCCAGGGCTTCCGGGCTGAGGCGGGCCATCATCAGGGTGTCGGTCAGCACCATCAACATGTGCGCCAACTGTGAGGCAATCAACGGCCCCGAAAGCCGCAGAATGGCCCAGAGTTCGGTACGTGCCGGATGTTGCATGATCATCACGCTCGAAATGTCAGAGGGTTGGGGAGGGGTTGATTCTCGGCGCTCTCAGCCCATTGCACAAAACGATAAATGCGATCGTCCGCATGATTAAAACTCATACTTGGGCGATTCTGGTAGGGTTTGCGCATTGCGCCGTCGGAGCCTTCCCAATGTCTCGTCGCCTACCACCGCTGTATGCCCTGCGCGCCTTTGAGGCCGCTTCCCGGCACAACTCCTTCACCCGTGCGGCGGAGGAATTGTCGATTACACAAAGTGCGGTGAGCCGACATATCCGCACACTTGAAGAGCATTTTGCCTGTCGCCTGTTCCAACGCAGTGGCCGTACTTTGCAGCTCACTGAGGCAGCGCGTTTGCTGTTGCCCGGTGTACGCGAGGGCTTCGCTGCCCTGGAGCGGGCTTGCCACACGCTGAATGCTGAAGACGACATCCTGCGCATGAAGGCGCCGTCGACCCTGACCATGCGTTGGTTGCTGGCGCGGCTCAGTCGCTTCCGTGCGTTGCAGCCGGGCAATGAGGTGCAACTGACCAGCGCCTGGATGAGCGTGGATGAAGTGGACTTCAACCAGGAACCGTTCGATTGCGCGGTACTCCTGAGTTATGGGCATTTCCCGGCGGACTGGGAGGCCTGCTACCTGTTCCCTGAATTGCTGATTCCCGTGGGGGCGCCGAACTTGGTGAACGACGGGCCCTGGGATGTAAATCGCCTGGCCGCCGCCGAGCTGTTGCACCCCACGCCCGACCGGCGCGACTGGCGCAACTGGCTGGAGCGCATGGGGCTGTCGTCCCAGGTGTCGCTCAAGGGTGGGCAAGTGTTCGACACCCTGGAGCTGGGCATGATTGCCGCCGCGCGCGGCTATGGGGTTTCCATGGGCGACCTGTTGATGGTGGCCGAAGACGTGGCCCAAGGGCGCTTGAGCCTGCCGTGGCCGACTGCCGTGGCCAGCCGGGAAAATTACTATCTGGTGTGGCCGAAAACCCGCCCCGGCGGTGAGCGTTTACGCCGCTTGGCCGAGTTTCTTCAGGGTGAAGTCAAGGCCATGGAATTGCCTCAGGTCGAACGGCTGGACTGAGGTGGCACAGCCCCTGCCTGCAATCGTTTGCGCGATACCCCTGCGGATCGCTCAAGTATTGTCCGTGCCCGCCGAAGTAATTGTGTTGGAACCATCGTGCCCCAACGTTTCCCACCAGATAATTTGCCGAGCAACGCTATGAGATCAGGATGATCCTGGCCTCGGCCAGGAGCTCTTATGTCTCAACCTCGCGCTCGGATCGCCTCCCAGTTAGGCCTTGCTTTGGCCGTTATTTTGGCTGTCGTCATCAGCGGCAGCACCGTTTTCGCCTTGCGTTCTCTCGACTCCGCCAACCTCGACACCCGTGAGGAACACTTGGCCAGCGAGGCGCGCTTGCTCGCCGACCAACTCAACACCTTCCACAGCACCTTGCGCGAAAGTACCCAGCGTTTGAGCGGGCTATTTGAAAAGCGCTTCGGCGCCGGTTTGAGCGTGCGCGCCGACCAACCCGTGGCCGTGGCCGGCGTACAAACCCCGAGCCTCTACCTGGGCAGTGACCTGCTGAACAACGATTTCGATGAAGTCGATGAGTTCAAGGACACCTCCGGCGGTGTCGCGACTGTGTTTGTGCGCAATGGCGAGGACTTCATCCGCATCAGCACATCGCTGACCAAGCAGGACGGCAGCCGCGCCATCGGCACGGCCCTGGACCATCAGCATCCCGCGTATCAGCGCCTGCTGGCCGGCCAGAGTTATGTTGGCCGCGCGGTGCTGTTCGAACGCTCCTACATGACCCAGTACACGCCAGTGCGTGACGGTGCCGGTAAGGTCATCGCGGTGCTGTTTGTCGGTTTCGACTACACCGACTCGCAGAATGCCCAGTTTGAAAACCTCAAACGCTTCCGCATTGGCCAGACCGGTTCCCTCGCGCTGCTGGACGAACAGAAACACTGGCTGGTGCCGCCGGCGGGCGTGCAGGCGCTGGATCAAGCGATCCCGGTGATGCTCGACCTGGCTAAAAAGCCCGGTGAAGGGCGTTTCTGGAGCGACAAAAACGAAGACTTCTACAGCGTCTCGGTACCGTTTGAAGGCGGCCCGTGGGCGGTGGTGGCAAGCATGCCGAAGTCCGAAATCCGTGCAGTGACTTGGGCGGTGGGCATTCGCCTGGTGATTGGCAGCGTGCTGGCGATGTTGTTTGCGGTGGGCGCGGCGGTCTGGTTGCTGCGCAGCAAATTGCAGCCCCTGAGTGACCTGGTGCGTCAGGCCGAAGCCTTGGGCGCGGGCGATTTGAGCGCACGCTTGAACGTGTCCAGCCATGATGAAATCGGCCAGTTGGCGCGCAGCTTCAACCAGATGGGCGAAGCGCTGTCGACCATGGTTTCGCACATTCGCAAGGCCGCCGAAGAGGTCAACAGCCGGGCGCAGGCGTTGTCCGGCTTGTCTGGCGGTGCGTATGAAGGCATGGAGCAGCAGTCCGGCGAGATCACCAGCATGGCCGGCGCCGTGGAGGAGTTCAGCGCCACTTCGCTGAACATCGCCGACAACATGGGCAACACCGAGCGGTTGGCCCAGGAAAACGCCCAGCAAACCCGGATTGGCCGCACGTCGATGCAAGAGGCGTCGTCGTCCCTGGAGCATATCGCCACCGCGCTCAACAGCACGGCCACGGTGATCAACACCCTGGGCCAGCGCTCCCAGGAGATCGGCGGAATTGTCGGGGTGATCACCTCGATTGCCGAGCAGACCAACTTGCTCGCGCTCAACGCCGCCATCGAAGCGGCGCGGGCCGGTGAACAAGGTCGCGGCTTTGCCGTGGTTGCCGACGAAGTGCGCAACCTGGCGTCGCGCACTCGCCAGGCCACGGATGAAATCTCGGTGATGATCCAGAGCATCCAGCAGGAAACCGGCAACGCCATCAGCACCATGGAGCATGGCAACGTGCTGATGCAGGAAGGCCTGTCGCGTAACGCTGATGTGGCTTCTGCCCTGGCGCGAATCGACGAGCAAAGCCGCTCGGCCGGTCAGCAATTTGCCGCGATTACCACCGCGACCCAGGAACAGAGCAGCACCGCGAACGTGCTTAGCAGTAACCTGCAAAGCATTGCGCTGGCCAACAGCGAGCAGCGTGAAGTGGTGTCGAACCTGGCGATTACCGCCAAGGAACTGGAAACCCTGGCGGCTGGCCTGCGCCATGAAGTGGACCGGTTTCGTTAAGGTCTAGCGGTCGCCCAGGCCTGGGTCCACGCGCTTGCCGATGTCCTTGAGACGCGCCAGTTGATCGACCATCCCTGGCGCTTCATCGAGGCTGCTGACGAAGGTCCACAAGTAGGTCATCACCGCGTAGATGTGGCCGGCCTTGACCGCCGGCGACAGCGCCAATTGGCTGATCGCGACCACAAACAGCAGGGCTGCCAGCGTGCCGATAAACAGGAACGCGGCGGCCTCGCGGTCTGACAGCCAGATGCGCAGGCGCGACAGCACTTGATAGTGTCGCTGCAAGGTCTGTGCGCCGACCTTTTCCACCAGGCCGATTTCCTTCTCCAGGCGGTCGTTCAAGCGTTCATGCAACTGCTGGTTACGCCGGGCAAAGCGCGGCAGCAACGTGGTGCACAGCAGCAGCGCGCTCAGGCACGCCAGGCCGATCCACGGCTCGATCACCAGCAACATCACCGCCGCACCGACGATGGACACCAGCGCCGTGGCGATGGTCGGTACATGTTTTTCGAAGAAGTCGACAAAGTCCCGTGCCAGCACCACTCGCGCCGCCGCCCGCGAGGTGCTGTGGTTCTGCAAGCGCTGATTGAGGATCACCGGCACGGCGAGGTCGGCGTAGATCCGCGTAAAGGTGCGGGTGTCCAAAGCCCTGCGCGCCGCGCCGACCACCCAGAACGCCAAGACCACCGCCGCGTAAAACAGCGCGCTGCCCGCGTCTCCACGAATAATCGAGTCCACCGCGAACCCCGCAAACAGCGGGTAGGCCAGCAGCAATGCGTTCTCGAGCGCGACCAGCGACAACGTGCAGAACAGCTTGCCGGGGTAGGCCCTGGCGATCGCCTTGAGGGTCTGGCTGGCGGACTGTTGGCCGATTTTCTTGCTTTCTTCGATCAGAATAGGCGGTGTGGCGAATGACATGGGTGCACCAAAGGAGTGTTAGACGCTATTATTGAGCGACTGCTCAAGTATCCTTGAGCGACCGCTCAAAAAGCAAGCGCCACTCATCCACCGGCGCCCGAGGGAATTGCCAATGTCGCGTATCGACCGTAAAGACCAGATCATCGCCGCCGCCCTGGAGCTGTTTCGCAGCAAAGGTTTCGCCGATGTGTCCACCCGTGATCTGGCCGAACATGCCGGGCTGTCGCGCAGCCACGTCTACCACTACTTCAGCGACTGGAATGAACTGCGCCGCGAAGCTTTCGTGCGCTTTGCCAACGAACAACTGGATGAAGTGCGCGCTCCGCTGGCAGACCTGCCACCCCGCGAGGCGCTGGTGACGTTCCTGCGCGATTGCCTGCCGTGCACCGCCGATGCCGGCTGGGCGCTGTGGCTGGATGCCTGGGACGAGGCAATGCACGACCCGCAAATGGCCGAGGCTTACCTGGTGATCAACGCCCAGTGGCAGGGCATGCTCGCCGAGGTGATCGAGCAGGGCGTTGCTGCTGGTGTTTTTCGTTGCGAATCGCCCCAACGTGCTGCCCGACAGCTTTTTGCCTTGGCGATGGGATATGCCGATGACCTGATGCTCAAACCATCCACTGAGTCGGCAGAAGCAGTGCTGGAAGAGGTCATGGAGGTGGCGCGGTTGCTATTGGGTTTTCCCAACGGGCTCTAACCGACTGCGGCGGGCCGGTACTGCAGGGCCTCGGCCAAATGATGGCGGGCGATGTGCTCCACGTGCTCAAGGTCGGCCAGGGTCCGCGCGACCTTGAGCAACCGATGGGCCGCGCGCAGCGACAACGTCAGCCGCTCGCACGCGCTTTCCAGCCAGCTTTCGTCGGTCTTTGCCAGCTTGCAGTGCGCGCGTAATCCTGGGAGGTCCAGAAACGCATTAGCGCAACCTTGACGCTTTTGCTGGCGCTCCCTGGCTTCGGCGACTTCCGCCGAGGCCTTTGCGGTGTTGTCGCCGGCCTGTTGAGTAGGGTTCAGCGCGGTAGTTTCCCGCGCGACGGTCAGGTGCAGATCAATCCGGTCCAGCAAGGGCCCCGAGAGTTTGTTGCGATAGCGCTGGATTTGCTCCGGCGTGCACCGACAGCGCCCACTGGGTTCGCCCAAATAGCCACAGGGGCAGGGGTTCATGGCCGCCACCAATTGGAAGCGGGCCGGGAAGCTCACGCGATCACGGGCGCGGGAAATCACGATATGGCCGGACTCCAGCGGTTCGCGCAGCACCTCCAGGACTTTGCGATCAAACTCCGGCAACTCATCCAGAAACAACACGCCGTGATGGGCCAGGGTGATTTCCCCCGGTTGCGGTTTTGAACCGCCGCCCACCAATGCCGGGCCCGACGCCGAGTGGTGCGGCTGGCGAAACGGCCGATGCGGCCAGTGGCTCAATGGCGCCAGGCTGACCACCGACTGAATCGCGGCCACTTCCAGCGCTTCCTGCTCGCTCAAGGGCGGTAACAGCCCGGGAAGGCGGCTGGCGAGCAAGGTCTTGCCGGTGCCCGGCGGCCCGCTGAACAGCAGGTTATGCGCGCCTGCCGCCGCGATCAGCAAGGCGCGTTTGGCCGCCAGTTGACCCTGTACCTCACTCAGGTCGGGGTAGGGCTTGTTCAAGTACAGCAAACCGTCGGATTTATAGGGCTCAATCGGCACAACCCCGTTCAGGTGCGCCACCACCTGCAGCAAGTGGTCCACCGCAATTACCTTCAGCCCTGAGGCCAGGCAGGCTTCCTCGGCGTTGGCCCGAGGCACTATCACGGTGCGCCCGGCCTTGCGTGCCGCCAACGCCGCCGGCAATACGCCTTTGATGGCGCGCACTTCACCGGACAGCGCCAATTCCCCCAGGCATTCCACGTCATCGAGCATCAACGCCGGCACCTGCACACTGGCCGCGAGAATGCCCAGGGCAATCGCCAGATCAAAACGCCCACCGTCCTTGGGCAGGTCGGCGGGCGCGAGGTTGAGAGTGATGCGTCGGGCGGGGTATTGCAGGGCCGAGTTGAGAATGGCGCTGCGCACGCGGTCTTTGCTTTCCCTGACGGCGGTTTCCGGCAGGCCCACCAGCGTCAGCGATGGCAGACCATTGGCCATGTGCACTTCAACGGTGACGGCGGGAGCTTCTACGCCAATTTGGGCGCGGCTGTGGACGATGGCGAGGGACATGCTCGTTCCTTGAGTGGAGTGCCGCTTCCTGCGGGTTTTTCAAGGGTAGACGAGGTGGGGAAGAGTGAGGCGGGGGAGGTTTTACAGAACGTATCCAAAGACGGCATGGCAAATGTGGGAGCTGGCTTGCCTGCG
>NZ_JBARTQ010000406.1:0-3416 GCF_049645325.1 Pseudomonas sp.
CGCAGGCAAGCCAGCTCCCACATTGAGCGAGCCCACTCTTGAGAAGATGTAAAAAAGCCCGCCACCGAGTGCTCGGTGGCGGGCTTTTTTATGGCGGCGAGGTTTAGATCGCGCCGCGCTGACGCAACAGTTCCAGCACTTGCTTGACACTGTCTTCCAGCGACAGGGCCTGGGTGTCGATCACCAGATCGGCGTTCAACGGCACGTCGTACGGGAAGGAATCGCCAGGGATGTTATCCCCACCTGCCGCGTACAGGCCTTGCGGATCACGCTCGGCGCACACCAGTGGCGACGCTTGCACGTAAACCGTCAGCAGGCGGTCGGCGCCAATCAGCGCCTTGGCCTGTTCACGGCCTTCGGCATCCGGGGCGACGAACGCAGCCAGGGTCAGCAAGCCGGCTTCGTTGAACTGACGCGCCACGTGAGCGGCACGACGCCAGTTTTCGGTACGCCCGGTACGGTCCTGCGGCAACCCTTTGTTCAGGTCGTGGCGCAGGTTCTGGCCATCCAGTACGAACACCGCACGGCCCATGTCGAACAGCTTGCGCTCAACCGCGTAGGCCAAAGTGCTCTTGCCCGCACCCGACAGGCCGCTGAACAACACGGTGGCCGGCTGTTGGCCGAAACGCAGGGCGCGCTCTTCGGTGGCTACATGGGCAAGGTTGCCGTGTTGCGCAGTGCCACCATGGTTGACCGGTGGCGCGATGATCATGCCCGCGGCAACGGTGCCATTGGTCAAACGGTCGATGACGATAAACGCGCCGGTGGTGCGGTTGCTGTCGTAACCGTCCAGCGCGATGGCGGCGTCGAGGCTGACCTTGACGCGGCCAATCTCGTTCAACTGCAGCGAACTCGCCGGGCCTTCGGCCAGGGTGTTCACGTCCACACGGTGCACGATGCTGGTGATGGAACCCGGCACGTAGCTGGTAGCGCGCTTGATGTCGTATTTCTTGCCCGGCAACATCGGTTCTTCGGCCATCCACACCAGCATGGCGTCGAAAGCGTCGGTCACTTGCGGCACGTTGTCGGCATGCACCAGCAGGTCGCCACGGGAGATGTCGATCTCGTCTTCCATGGTCAGGGTCACGGCCTGGCCTGGGCCGGCGTGCTCCAGTTCACCGTCGAAGGTGACGATGGATTTGACGCGGCTGCTCTTGCCCGACGGCAGCACCACGACTTCGTCGCCCTTGTGCACGATGCCGCTGGCCAAGGTGCCGGCGAAACCACGGAAATTCAGGTTCGGCCGGTTGACGTACTGCACCGGGAAACGCAGGTCGGTGTAGTTGCGGTCGTTGGCGATCTCGACGGTTTCGAGAATTTCCATCAGCGACTGGCCGGTGTACCAAGGCGAACGCTCGCTCTTGTTCACCACGTTGTCGCCCTTGAGGGCCGACATCGGCACAAACGCCATGGTGCTCGGCTTGAAGGCAATGCCGTCGGCGAACTTCAGGTAATCAGCCTTGATCTGCTCGAATATGCTTTGGTCAAAGCCATTGATGTCCATCTTGTTGACGGCCACCACGATGTGCTTGATGCCCAGCAACGAGGCGATAAAGCTGTGGCGACGGGTCTGGGTCTGCACGCCGTAGCGGGCGTCGATCAAGATAATCGCCAGGTCACAGGTGGAAGCACCGGTGGCCATGTTGCGGGTGTACTGCTCATGGCCAGGGGTGTCGGCGATGATGAATTTGCGCTTGGCGGTGGAGAAGTAGCGGTAGGCAACATCAATGGTGATGCCTTGCTCACGCTCGGCTTGCAGGCCATCGACCAGCAGTGCCAGGTCGATGTCATCGCCGGTGGTACCGGATTTTTTCGAATCGCGGGTGATGGCTTCCAGGTGATCTTCGTAGATCATCTTGGAGTCGTGCAGCAGGCGCCCGATCAGGGTGCTCTTGCCGTCGTCGACGTTGCCACAGGTCAGGAAGCGCAACATTTCCTTACGCTCGTGCTGGCCCAGGTAGGCGAGGATGTCCTCGCTGATCAAATCAGATTGATGCGACATGACAGCCCCTTAGAAATAGCCTTGACGTTTTTTATCTTCCATCGAGCCTGCGCCATCGTGGTCGATGACACGGCCCTGGCGCTCGGAAGTTCGCGTCAGGAGCATTTCCTGAATGATGTCCGTCAGCGTCTCGGCTTCGGACTCCACCGCGCCCGTCAACGGGTAGCAGCCAAGGGTACGGAAACGTACTTTCTTTTTGACGATTCGGGCTTTGTCTTCGTCGGACAAGTGCTCAAGGATGCGGTCGTCGTCGATCATGATCAACGTGCCGTTCTTCTCGATCACGTCGCGCTCGGCGGCGAAGTACAGCGGCACGATCGGGATGCCTTCCAGGTAGATGTACTGCCAGATGTCCAGCTCGGTCCAGTTGGACAGCGGGAACACGCGGATCGACTCACCCTTGTTGACGTTGCCGTTGTAGACGTTCCACAGCTCCGGGCGCTGGTTCTTCGGGTCCCAGCGGTGCTTGCTGTCGCGGAACGAGTACACGCGCTCTTTGGCGCGGGATTTCTCTTCATCACGACGGGCACCGCCGAAAGCTGCGTCGAAACCATGCTTGTCGAGGGCCTGTTTGAGGCCTTCGGTCTTCATGATGTCGGTGTGCTTGGCGCTGCCGTGGGTGAACGGGTTGATGTTCTGCGCCACACCATCGGGGTTGATGTGGGTGATCAAGTCCAGGCCAAGCTCTTCGACCATTTTGTCGCGGAACGTGTACATCTCCTGGAATTTCCAGCGGGTGTCGACGTGCATCACCGGGAACGGCAGCTTGCCCGGGAAGAAGGCCTTGCGCGCCAGGTGCAGCATCACGGCGGAGTCTTTACCGATCGAGTAGAGCATCACCGGGTTGTCGAACTCGGCGGCGACCTCGCGGATGATGTGGATGCTTTCCGCCTCCAGCTGTTTCAGATGCGTCAGTTTGTCGACCATGGTTACTCACGGAAAAACGATCTTATGGACGGCCAGCGGGCCGTGTTCGAGCGGGGCATGCTAGCACAGCACCTTCTTCTATTCAGGGAGCGGGCTAGATCGAAACGGTATATGAATATGCCTCGCGGTTTGGCTTGGGATTGATTCACAGGGGGGAGTCAAGATCACAAACAAATCAAAAGCCGACCTGAGTGGTTGGATCAAAAGCAGGCCGTTGTGGAAGCGGGCTTGTCGGATCGCCGCACCGCTGCGATGGCATCTGAAGGACCGAGGTGTTTGCATCGCAGGCAAGCCAGCTCCCACAGAAAAGCAGAACTGCGGTGTAGCTGCGACCTGATTTCAGCAGCCGAACTCGGTCAAAAAAAGTGGGAGCGGGCTTGCTCGCGAAGGCGGTGGGTCAGCCAATGAATCTGTTGACTGACACACCGCCTTCGCGAGCAAGCTCGCTCCCACAGTTAGAACTCATTTCATCAGGTAGAAGTGGTAC
>NZ_JBARTQ010000407.1:0-7864 GCF_049645325.1 Pseudomonas sp.
TTATTGGACTCAGGTGTCTTATGGAAAAGTACACACCTCATTACGATTTGGCGGTGATAAAGGCGGATGTCAGGCGGCTTGGCAGCAAGGCGTTCACAAGGACCGCAAAAGAATCCGGTGAGGAACTCGGCTTTAGTATCGAGGGGATGCAGATCGTGATTGACGAGTTACAAAACAGGATGTTGTACAAGTCGATGACAGCCTAGGGCAATCATCGAATGTGGCAGGACGTGTACCACACGCACGCGAAAGATCGGGAGATTTACGTCAAGGTCACTTACTCCTTAGAGGGTGCCCCTCCGGTGATCTCCTTCAAGGAGAAAAATGTATGAAGGTAAAAGATTGCTACATCTGTGGCGCTCCCAGAGGGTTGACCTATTTTGAGGGCCGCAGTGAAACCATCAGCATCAGAGGTATGGAACGCCGTGTCGACAACCTTTCAGGCTGGGAGTGCACAGTATGCCGCGATGGTTTCTGGGACCCAGATAACGACAGTACCGACCGCTACGATGCCGCAAAGACTGAACTGACCCTCGCTGCCCGGCAAATGATCGGTGCCGAGATGAAACGCATCCGTCGCAAACTCCACCTTACGCAAAAAGAAGCGGTAGAGTTGCTGTCCAGTGGCGGCCACAACGCATTTTCTCGCTACGAGCGCGGCGAGCTTCTTGCCCCCAAACCGTTGGTGTTGCTGATGCGGCTATTGGATCGTCACCCGCATTTGCTGACGGATGCGAAGATCCTGGTAGAAGGCGCAGACCTGCGCAACGCCTTCACCTACACCGTGAACGACGACGCAGAAGCACTCAAGGCGTCCTAGCAGGCAAAAATAAACCCGGCACCAGGCCGGGTTTATTGTTCACACATCGATCAATGCAGAATCTGGCTCAAGAACAACTTGGTCCGTTCATTCTGCGGGTTGTCGAAGAAGTCATTCGGCGCCGCCTGCTCCACGATTTCGCCCTTGTCCATGAAGATCACGCGGTTGGCCACGGTACGCGCGAAGCCCATTTCGTGGGTCACGCACAACATGGTCATGCCGTCTTCGGCCAGGCCGATCATGGTGTCCAGCACTTCTTTCACCATTTCCGGGTCGAGGGCCGAGGTCGGCTCATCGAACAGCATGATCTTCGGCTTCATGCACAAGGCACGGGCAATCGCCACACGCTGTTGCTGGCCGCCGGACAGTTGCCCCGGGAACTTGTGGGCCTGCTCCGGGATGCGCACGCGCTCCAGGTAATGCATGGCAATTTCTTCGGCCTTGCGCTTGGGCATCTTGCGCACCCACATCGGCGCCAGCGTGCAGTTCTGCAGGATGGTCAGGTGCGGGAACAGGTTGAAGTGCTGGAACACCATGCCGACTTCACGGCGGATCGCTTCGATCTGCTTGAGGTCGTTGGTCAGCTCAACACCATCGACCACGATGCGGCCCTGCTGGTGCTCTTCCAGACGGTTGAGGCAGCGGATGGTGGTGGACTTGCCCGAACCCGACGGGCCGCACAGCACGATACGCTCGCCCTGCTTGACGTTGAGGTTGATGTCTTTCAACACGTGGAACTGGCCGTACCACTTGTTGACGCCCTGCATCTGGATAATGCCTTCAGGACTCACAGGCTGTTTGATCGCTTCGCTCATAACATCAACTCCTAACGCTTGTGGCCTGTGTCGAGCTTGTGTTCCAAATGAATGGAATAGCGCGACATACCAAAACAGAAAATCCAGAACACCAGGGCCGCGAACACGTAGCCTTCAGTGGCCATGCCCAACCATTTAGGGTCGGCGGCAGCTTGCTTGACGCTGTTGAGCAGGTCGAACAGGCCGATGATGATCACCAGGCTCGTGTCCTTGAACAGCGCGATAAACGTGTTGACGATGCCCGGGATCACCAGCTTCAGGGCTTGCGGCAGAATCACCAGGCCCATGCTGCGCCAGTAACCCAGGCCCATCGCTGCGGCCGCTTCGTACTGGCCTTTAGGGATCGCCTGTAAACCACCGCGCACCACTTCGGCCACGTAGGCGGACTGGAACAGGATCACGCCGATCAGTGCCCGCAGCAGCTTGTCGATGCCCATGCCTTCCGGCAGGAACAACGGCAGCATCACCGAAGACATGAACAGCACGGTGATCAACGGCACGCCGCGCCAGAATTCGATGAAGGTCACGCAGACCACACGAATCGCCGGCATGTTCGAACGCCGCCCCAGTGCCAGCACGATGCCCAACGGCAAGGCGCCGGCGATGCCGACGGTGGCGATCACCAGGGTCAGCATCAGGCCGCCCCATTGGCTGGTCGCCACGTTGGTCAGGCCGAAGATTCCGCCGTGCAGCAGGAAGTAGGCAATGATCGGGTACAGCACCAGGAAGCTCAGGCCGTAGACCGCCTTGCGCTGGAAGCGCGAGATGAACAACGGCGCCACACCGACGATGGCCAGCCACACGGTCAGGTCCACACGCCAGCGCAGGTCGCCGGGGTAGTAGCCGTACATGAACTGCCCGAAGCGTTGTTGGATAAACACCCAGCAAGCGCCCTCTTTGGTGCAATCAGCGCGCGTCGTGCCGACCCAATTAGCATCGAGGATCGCCCAATGCAGAATCGGCGGCACGATCAGGTAGATCAGGTAGAACGCCAACAGCGTCAGCAGGGTATTGAGCCAGCTGGAGAACAGGTTGGCGCGCATCCACGCCATTGGCCCGAAGACTTTGCTCGGCGGCGGCATATCAGGTTTGAAAGTATGCGAACTCATGTGCGTTTCCTCACCGCTCGATCAGCGCAATGCGCTTGTTGTACCAGTTCATCAGCAGGGAAATGCTGATGCTGATCGCCAGGTACACGCTCATGGTGATGGCAATAACCTCGATGGCCTGGCCGGTCTGGTTGAGCACCGTGCCGGCAAAAAGCGAGACCATTTCCGGGTAACCGATACCGGCGGCCAACGACGAGTTCTTCGCCAGGTTCAGGTATTGGCTGGTCAGCGGCGGAATGATCACCCGCAGGGCCTGCGGGATGATGACCTTGCGCAGCGTCGGCCCAGGGCGCAGGCCCAGGGAGCGTGCAGCTTCGGTCTGGCCGTGGCTGACGGACTTGATGCCCGAACGCACGATCTCGGCAATAAACGCTGCCGTATACACGGTAAGCGCCAGGGTCAACGCCAGCAGTTCAGGGATCAGTACCCACCCGCCGACAAAGTTGAAGCCTTGCAGCTTGGGCATTTCCCAGTGCAGTGGCGCGCCGAAAATCAAGGCGCACAACGCCGGGATCACAATCAACAGCGCCAGGCCGACCCAGAATTTATGGAACGGTACGCCGGTGGCTTCAAAGCGCTTGTTGGCCCAGCGAGCCATCAGCACGATAGCCACGATGGCGACGACAACGCTGACCACAAACGGCCAGAAACCGTCGGCGGCGATCGCTGCCGGCATGTTCAGGCCACGGCTGCTGACAAAGAAGGTGTCACCGAAGTTATGGCTGTTGCGCGGCCCCGGCATGGTCAGGAACACCGCGAAGTACCAGAACAGGATCTGCAGCAGCGGCGGAATGTTACGGAACACTTCCACGTACACCGTCGCCAGCTTGTTGATCATCCAGTTGGGCGACAAACGCGCCACGCCGATGATGAAGCCGAGCAGAGTCGCCAGGACCACACCGATCACGGTCACCAGCAAGGTGTTGAGCAGGCCGATTACAAAGACGCGGGCATAGCTGTCCGATTCGGTGTAGTCGATCAGGTGCTGAGCGATGCCGAAGCCGGCACTGCGCTCAAGAAAGTCGAACCCCGAGGTGATGCCCCGGTGTTGAAGGTTGGTTTGCGTATTGTTGAAGAGGTACCAGCCCAGCGAGACCACCGCCACAATCGTGATGATCTGGAAGAGCCACGCACGCACTTTGGGATCGCTGAAGCTGAGCTTCTGCTTTGGTGCGCCGATTTGATTTTGCATGTAGTGCCCCGGAAATAATGGAACAGAACATCACCCGGTGGTTGGCCCACCGGGTGATAGAACCATCAGCGATCAGCGCACAGGTGGTGCGTATTGAATGCCACCGTTGTTCCACAGTGCGTTCATGCCACGGTCGATTTCCAGCGGAGTGGTCTTGCCGAGGTTTTTCTCGAAGACTTCACCGTAGTTACCCACTTGCTTGACGATCTGTACAACCCAGTCTTTTTTCACTTTCAGGTCTTTGCCGTATTCGCCGTCAGCACCGAGCAGACGCGCAACGTCCGGGTTCTTGGTGGACTTGGCTTCAGCTTCGACGTTTTTGGAGGTGATACCGGCTTCTTCAGCGTTGAGCATGGCGTAGCCAACCCAGCGCACGATAGCCAGCCACTCGTCATCGCCGTTACGCACGACCGGGCCCAGCGGTTCTTTGGAAATGGTTTCCGGCAGAACCACGTAGTCCTTCGGCGAGGCCAGCTTGCTGCGCTGTGCGTAGAGCTGGGACTTGTCGGAGGTCAGCACGTCGCAACGACCGGATTCCAGCGACTTGGCGCTTTCATCGGAGGTGTCGAAGGTGATCGGGGTGTACTTGAGGTTGTTGGCGCGGAAGTAATCCGACACGTTCAGCTCAGTGGTGGTACCGGCCTGGATGCAGATGGTTGCACCGTCCAGTTCCTTGGCACTTTTCACGCCGAGCTTGTTGTTAACCAGGAAGCCAACACCGTCGTAGTAGGTGATGAAGCCCGGGAATTTCAGGCCCATGCCGGCATCGCGAGAGCTGGTCATGGTGGTGTTACGGGACAGAATGTCGACTTCGCCGGACTGAAGCGCGGTGAAACGCTCCTTGGCATTCAACTGGCTGAATTTGACTTTAGTTGCGTCACCGAAAACGGCGGCGGCTACAGCGCGGCACACGTCAGCGTCGATCCCCAGGATCTTGCCGCTGGCATCCGGTACCGAGAAACCCGGCAGACCGTCACTCACGCCACATTGCACAAAGCCTTTCTTCTGCACGGCGTCCAGGGTAGCGCCAGCTTGGGCGAAACCACTGACACCCAATACAGCCGCCGCACACACGATGGCCAGGGTGGACTTCAATACCTTCATTCAAACCTCCAGTTTTGCTCTTGTTGTGTCGGAGCTCGAACCTCAGCGCACCCTTATGAGGCGATATTGACCTGTGTTGGCTTTTTTTAGGTCAAGCGGCATGAGGTTGTCGCAGTAATTCCAGTGGCTATCCCATAAACGGCAGTCACTGATAGTGTTACCGTCTATAGATAGTTCTGACATCGACCTACACATAGCAAGCCCCGTACCAGAGTGGCGGCTGAGTCGTTTCAGCCCATGGTCAATAGAAAAAGATTCAACCTTGCGACATTCTCTTAACAGATCAACCCGTCGCGCACCGTTCCGACGCACCCAATCGGAGCGCACGCACATATATGGAGCAGACATGACCGAACCCTTGATTCTTCAGCCCGCCAAGCCCGCAGACGCCTGCGTTATCTGGTTGCATGGCCTGGGTGCCGATCGCTACGACTTTTTGCCGGTCGCCGAAGCGCTGCAGGAAACCTTGCTGACCACCCGCTTCGTTTTGCCCCAGGCGCCCACCCGCGCGGTGACCATCAATGGCGGCTATGAGATGCCCAGCTGGTACGACATCAAGGCCATGAGCCCGGCCCGGTCCATCAGCCTGGAAGAGCTGGAGGTGTCGGCAAAAACCGTCACGGACCTGATTGAAGACCAGAAGAGAACCGGAATAGACGCCTCGCGGGTTTTCCTTGCCGGTTTTTCCCAAGGCGGCGCTGTGGTCTTCCACACCGCCTTCCTTAATTGGCAGGGCCCTTTGGGTGGCGTGATCGCCCTCTCCACCTATGCGCCAACCTTTGGTGATGAGCTGGAATTGTCCGCCAGCCAGCAACGCATTCCGACCCTGTGCCTGCACGGCCAGTACGACGACGTGGTACAGAACGCGATGGGCCGCAGTGCCTACGAGCATCTGAAGACCCGTGGTGTCACCGTGACATGGCAGGAATACCCAATGGGCCACGAAGTGTTACCCGAAGAGATACGCGACATCGGTGCCTGGTTGACCGCTCGCCTGGGCTGAAAACCCCACATTATGTAGCCGTATGACAGACGCACTACGCCGCGCCCGATTCTTGCATTACACTGGCCGGCGTACATTCCTTAACCAATTAATGAGATCACCGTGCTCAAAGCACTTAAGAAGATGTTCGGCAAAAGCGAGGCTGAGCCGCTCGCGCCTGTTCCCACTGCGCCTGTCCCTACCTATGGCAGCCGCAATAACGGTAAACAGTCCGACCGGACCGCCCCTGTCGCCCAGCCAAAGACGCCAACGGTGACACCGCCTGAACAGGCAACCCCCGCTGAGGCCACCCCCGCCCCGGCCCCTGAGCCAAAAGCACCACGGCGTGAACGCGCGCCCAAACCGCCGGTGATCCCGTGGAAACTCGAAGACTTCGCCGTCGAGCCCCAGGAAGGTAAAACCCGCTTCCACGATTTCAAGCTCGCCCCTGAACTGATGCACGCCATCCAGGACCTGGGCTTCCCGTACTGCACGCCGATCCAGGCGCAAGTACTGGGCTTCACCCTCGCCGGCAAAGACGCCATTGGCCGCGCCCAGACCGGCACCGGCAAGACCGCCGCGTTCCTGATCTCGATCATCACCCAACTGCTGGAAACCCCGCCGCCGAAAGAGCGCTACATGGGTGAACCACGCGCGCTGATCATCGCCCCGACCCGGGAGCTGGTGGTGCAGATCGCCAAGGACGCCGCCGACCTGACCAAGTACACCGGCCTCAACGTCATGACGTTTGTGGGCGGCATGGACTTCGACAAACAGCTCAAGCACCTCGAAGCCCGTCACTGCGACATCCTGGTTGCCACCCCGGGCCGTCTGCTCGACTTCAACCAGCGTGGCGACGTGCACCTGGACATGGTCGAAGTGATGGTGCTGGAAGAAGCCGACCGCATGCTCGACATGGGTTTTATCCCGCAAGTACGTCAGATCATTCGCCAGACCCCGCCGAAAAACGAACGCCAGACCTTGCTGTTCTCCGCGACCTTCACCGAAGACGTGATGAACCTCGCCAAGCAGTGGACCACCGACCCGTCCATCGTCGAGATCGAAGCGCTGAACGTTGCCAGCGAAAACGTCGAACAGCATATCTATGCCGTCGCCGGTGCCGACAAATACAAACTGCTCTACAACCTGATCAACGACAACGGTTGGGAGCGCGTGATGGTGTTTGCCAACCGCAAGGACGAAGTGCGCCGCATCGAAGAACGCCTGGTGCGTGATGGCGTCAACGCCGCGCAACTGTCGGGTGATGTGCCGCAGCACAAGCGCATCAAGACGCTGGAAGGTTTCCGCGAAGGCAAGATTCGCGTACTGGTGGCCACCGACGTGGCTGGCCGCGGGATTCACATCGACGGCATCAGCCACGTGATCAACTTCACCCTGCCGGAAGTGCCGGACGACTACGTACACCGCATTGGCCGTACTGGCCGTGCCGGCGCGGCGGGTGTGTCGATCAGCTTTGCCGGTGAAGACGACTCGTATCAGTTGCCGTCGATCGAGACGCTGCTGGGGCGCAAGATCAGCTGCGAAACACCGCCGACGCACCTGTTGCGCGCCGTGGAGCGCAAGCGCCCTTAACGGCTGGAATACGGTTGCACCTGTGGGAGCTGGCGTGTGTGGGAGCTGGCTTGCCTGCGATAGCATCACCTCGGTGTGACTGACACACCGAGGTGCCTGCATCGCGGGCAAGCCCGGCTCCCACACATGCCCGCTCCCACATTTGATTTCAGCGTCTTCAAGTTCCAGAAGGAATCATGAACCACGCCGACTGCATCATCATCGGCGGCGGCATTGCCGGGGCGTCCGCCGGTTTTACCGAGTCTCCCC
>NZ_JBARTQ010000408.1:0-10972 GCF_049645325.1 Pseudomonas sp.
CCGAGAATGGCAGATTCACCGCCCCCCATTCGAGGCGCGCCGGCATAACCGTCTAACCGCATGAAAATTCTGAAAAAAACCTTTGCCATCAGAAAGGCTTTCGACTACATTAGCGCGCCTCGACAGACTGAACTGGTTTGACGAGATACGGTGAAGTGTCCGAGTGGCTTAAGGAGCACGCCTGGAAAGTGTGTATACAAGAAATTGTATCGAGAGTTCGAATCTCTCCTTCACCGCCAAATTCGATGTAAACAAAACCCCTGGTTTCGAGAGAAACCAGGGGTTTTGTTATTTCTGGGCTTTAAAAGCGCACTGTTCTCAGATCACGCGCTCGGCATATCCATCCGCCGCGCTATGACATCCAGCAAATCACAACCGTCGCGCAGGGGAATTGAGCAGAGCAACGCGAAATCGCTGAGCACAACTGCATCACTACTTATCTCGCTACGTAGTGCAAGGTTCTCAAGCATTTGGGTGACGGCCCGAAGCCGATAACCAGCGGCGTCGAGAAGGATTTCCAGCGCAACCGTGGTATCGATGAAGAGAGCGGGTGTAGCGCAGTCGTTGCTGGTCAGGGCCATGTATTGCTTCATGAGTGACTCCATTAAGACAAAGATAAAAACGACTAAGCTTTCATGGTCAACGGCCAAAAACGGCGTTTGCCTGAAATAATGTCGTTTACATTCCGTCTTGTCATCGAGTCGCCAAACCCGGCCGCTCACACTGCGACCGAGCAACTATAAGATTGGCTTTTGAAAAACGGGAGAGTGCAGCTTCCGAGTAACCTGTAGGACCTTGCCCGAATTAATTAATGTCTTCCCGCTCTGCTCCTTATGCGCGATGCCTGCACAGGGTCAGCAGGAACGCGTAATTGTAGGCATGCGCCTGGACTGAAGTAGTCTTTTTCTGAAACGTTAAAACCACCCCCCTACGCGTCTTACCTCGGCTGTAGCGCCTTCTTATAGTCGTGCGCCTCAGTCACTTGGAGGTGCACGCATGCAGGGACCCTACGCATTTATCAACGAACGGCCGCAGCCTTATCCACTGCTCAAACTTAGCCTGGCGCTTGATCCGCATACACGCACTAAATTCGACACCCTCAACCAGCACATCCGCAACGCGCTGGTGTTGCCTGGGCAGTTGGTGATCATTGGGGATAGCCGAACGGCCTCTTGCACCGCTGAAGAGGCACAGCTGATGCGCTCGGCGCTGACTATAAAACTTGCCCTGCTGGCGTACTCCGCAACCGACCAGTTTCTGATCAAAAACTATGATCAGTTGCAGGCCATTTTGTCCTATTCGTCCGTTGGTATCGGCAGTGCCAGCAGTGCCTGGAGCAAGCATCTGGCGCAGATAGAGAAGACCCTCATGGACATCGAGAATTTGCATAAGCAGTACTTGAGGAAGGGTACGACGGGGGCGAGGGAGGAGTTTCTGATTAAGCGTAAGGCCCTGTTTGCAAGGTTGGATTCCCAAATCTCCGGTATGGCGCGCTTTGGCACGGGATTGAAAAACGAGGGTTCAATTAAAAAAATGCTCGGGATTTCCAGTAAAAGCTATTGGCAACATGGGGAAATTCGCAGATATGAGGAAAGGGTCAAGCGTGTGGCCAAGGCTTCGCAGATATTGAAGAAGGGCGCCTACGTGGGCATAGCGCTTGATGTCGGGGCCACGGCTCTGGAGATAACGGAGGCATGTTCCACAGGGCGCGAGCAAGCCTGTACGCAGGCGAAGTATGTTGAAGGGGGCAAGTTGGTGCTGGGGGTTGGCGGTGCATCGGCGGGCGGAACACTTGGTGCTCTTGCGGGCATCGGCGTATGCGCAATTGTTTTTGGCATACCTACAGCGGGTGTCGGAGCTTTGGCATGCGCCATCGTCGGCGGTGCTGCGGGAGGAGTCGCCTTAGGCGAGGTTGGAAACAGTGCTGGAGAGTTTGCGGGTAAGTTTCTCTATACGTCCGTGGAGGGTTGAATGTACTTGGAATATTTCGTTTTGAGCTCAGGGGGCCTCCTGCTACTAAGCTTCCCGATCGTCTTTTTTGCCATGTTCAAAAAGCTCGATGCAGCCGAGCGCTATATGCAGTACAGCAGCTTCATAGTCGGGTGCAGGCACACTTTTCGTCATACTCCCTTTGAGGGAAGGCCCCAGCGCGTATACGCCATGGCTACGCTCATTCTTGTCCCGAGAGTCATTCAGTGGAGAGGTATGGTACTTGTGGAAGATGTTGAAAAAATACCTCGGCACCTAAAGTACTGGATGGTGGTACCAACATTCGTTACTTGTATCTCCCTGCTAGGCCTCACCATCAGCTGGTTTTTTATAAGCGACTAGTCCTTCATGAGAAAGGGCGACTCTCCTTCGCCCTTCCCATAATGTCATTCTGCTTACCTCTTTCCGTTCCTCAATGCCTATGCCGATGATGCACATCCGGAAAGTGCGCATGGCTATGTCGCATCACACTGTGTTCATGCACATGACTGTGCGGCTCTGCCGAATCCCACTCAAACCCATGCTCATGCTGATGATGTTCATCATGCACATGCCGATGCCCGTGTTCCGTGGCCTCGTGCAGGTGCTCATGCGCATGCCGCTCCGTCAGGTGCAACCAGACCCCCACGGCCATCAGCGCTGAAGCAACCCAGAACGCCACCGTCACTGATTCCCCGAACGCCAGCAAGGCCACCGCTGCGCCGAGGAAAGGCGCCGTCGAGAAGTACGCGCCCGTGCGCGCACTGCCCAGCCCGCGCAGTGCCAGCACAAACATGACCAGGCTGATGCCATACCCCAGAAACCCGACCAGCAGGATAGGCGCCAGCTGCGCCACGCCCGGAACCTTCGCCCCGAGATACAGCGCCAAGCTGCCATTCACCACCCCGGCGATCAACCCCTTGGCCCCGGCGATGAACAGCGCGTCCGACGCCGACACCTTGCGCGTCAGGTTGTTATCTATTCCCCAGCATAAGCAGGCGATTGCCACGGCAACCGGCCCAGTCCAGTCTTGGCTCGCGCCGCCGCCGTCGGACCATGACAACACCACGCCGCCCAACACAATCGCGATCATCCCAAGGACGATGCGGCGGTCTGCATTTTCTTTAAACACCAGCCAGGCGATGACGGCGGTCAACACCGATTCAAGGTTGAGCATCAGGGAGGCGGTCGCGCCTTCGGTGCGCGTCAGGCCGAACATCAAGGCCACCGGCCCGAGGATGCCGCCGAACACGATGGCGCCGATCAGCCAGGGCCATTCCGATGGGGTTAGCCCGGAGGGTTGCCAGCCGCGATCACGGATCAGGCGCACGCCAGCGAGGCCGATGCCGCTGCCGAGGTAGAGCAGGCCGGCAAGCAGCACGGGCGAGAGGCCCAGGCCGAGGCTTTTGGCGAGCGGGGTGCTGGCGCCGAACAGGGCGGCGGCGGCGAGTGCGTAGAGGGTACTGAGGTTCATGGGCCGTCCTCGAAAGTCTGGCCCATGATACGTCGCTTGCCAGGGTCAACGCCCTGGCAATTGCATATTTACTGCGCAGTTTTCAGCTTGATCACGTCACCCGAAATCTTGGTGGTGTAGCCGCTGAGTACCCAAGCCCAGAACCAGTTTTCCTGAACCTGAGTGTTGATCAGCGCATCGCCGCCTTTGGCTTTGATGGCTGCATCCTGGGCGCGCACGAAACGGTTGTTCTGGCCGATTGGGATAACGCCGAAGAGCATGATGCCGGTGGCGCTGCCTTCGCCGTGGCCAATGACGGTGTATTGGCTGCTGTCGTACTGCGGGGATTTGATGGCGGTGCCGGTGCAGCCTGCGAGGGTAAAACCAAGAATGGCGGCTGCAACGACTTTACTGACGTACTTCACGGGGTAACTCCATGGGCAAAAATCGAGATCCAATTCTCGAAGGCGCGCCACTCTAATCGCCGCACTGGCAGATTAAAATCAGTTACCCGGAAGTTTCATCTTCAGGCCTGCACGTACACCCACGCCGTCAGGCCCGACGCCAACGCCACAGACACGCGCTTGTAGTCCGACACTTCATACGCATCTGCCGCCGCAAGTTCCTGCTCATTGATCTGAAAAACCATGCCCTCAACGCTGGCGGCCGGTTCTGTAGTCGGTGCGAGAATCGGGTGGTGGGTCTTGCCGCTGGTGGCGAGCACGTCGGGGTCGGTGATTTCTACCCAGCTTTGCGCATAGCCAAGCATGGCGTCGTGTTGGCCGACGAGTTCACGGCCGAAGTTGGCGAGTTGCACGGCTTTGTCTTGCAAGGTGCCGTAGGAAAACAGCAGCACGGGAAATTGGGTGGAGAGTTCCATGGGTGTTCCTTAAGCGAGTAAGTCTTCGTAAAAAGCGCCGTAAGGCTTGCTCGGGTGGGCAATCTGGATTTCCAGAATCCACAGCCCGGCATTTGGGTAGTGCTCAAAATCGCCCAGGTCGCCGCCACGGTGGATGGCGTGGGGGAAGTCGCTGACGCGGTGGCCCTTGATGTCGAGGTTCAACTGCCAGCCCATGGCGTGCGCTTGTTCCTCGGCGTAGCGGTAAAGCTCAAGGCCGACGACCTGGTCGTTTTTCCAGCGCGATTGTACGCGGTCGAACAGGGTTTTGGCGGCGCTGGCGCAGGCGATCATTTCCGCGTCGTTGCCGACGCTGAAGGTGGCGCCGGCGTCGCCTTCGTGGCCTTGCCAGACGGCGCCCATGTCGATGAAGAAGATGTCGTTGTCGCCCAGCACCGGGTCGCCGTCGGAGCGTTGCTTGAAGGTTTTGAGCGTGTTGGTGCCGAAACGCACCAGCAGCGGGTGCC
The DNA here is from genome assembly GCF_049645325.1 of Pseudomonas sp. GTDB lineage: Bacteria > Pseudomonadota > Gammaproteobacteria > Pseudomonadales > Pseudomonadaceae > Aquipseudomonas. The sequence continues at coordinate 4,787 of NZ_JBARTQ010000408.1, forward strand.
AGATGCGTTGCATGTCGAGTTCGGCGAGCACCTGTTTACCCAGCTCGCGCGCTTCGGATTCGAGCATGCCGGGGCGGACGCGCTGGGCGAGGTGTTCGATGGCTTGCCAGGTCATGGCCTGGGCGTAGCGCATGGAGTCGATACTGTAGGCGGCGCCTACGGCTTCTTTGGGTTGTGCACTCACCGATCTTTCCTCAGGTTGAACAGCATCAGGCGTTATGCTTTTTACTATATAGCGATGCGATGACGCAGCCCAACCCTGAAAACACCGAAGATCAAATGTGGGAGCTGGTTTGCCAACTTCCCACATTTTTTAACTGTGTTTCGTCAGAGGTGCAGCCACGCCAGGCTGCCCAGCACTACGGCCACGGCGCCAGCGGTGTACGACATCCGCTTCAACCATTCCTTGCGCGTCAGCAACGTAATCGCCGCCAATGAAATCGCGATCTGGATCGCGGTCATCGCCTGCGCCCAGCGGTGGTGCTGGTGCAGCGCCTCTTCCGATTTCTGGTCCCATTCCTTCGAGGTGGCTTCAAGCTTTTCGGCCTGCTTGCGCACGTCTTCCTTCTGGCTTTTGTAGCGCTCGATCTCGTCCTTGTAATGCGCGGCATCCACGCCGGGAATGTGCGTGGCCAGTTCCGCCAGGTTCTGGCGGCTGGATTTGGCCTGGTAGTAGTTCCACTGGTTGGCGGCTTCGGTCTTGATGATGGCGGCGTTGTTCTTGTCCATCGCCGCTTCGCTTTCGGTGGAGCCGGCCTGGTAGCTGAGCATGGCCCCGAGGGTGGCCATCAGGGCTGTCATCACGGCAATGCGGCTGGCGAAATTGTCGCCGCGGCCGTGGGCATGTTCGGTGGTGTGCTCGACGTGTTTTTCGTGCGGGCTGGGGACTTCGAAGGCTTCGGACATGGGGGGCGTCTGCGAACGGAATGAGGGAGTCTGATTCTTCACCAGCGAAGCTGTCTCAATCCTGTACGTAACGCTGCAAACCCTGCACCAATGCATCGAACATCACCCGGCAGCGCGGGCTTGTGCGCAAGTCTTCGTGCATGGTCACCCAGGTGTCCATCTTGAACGCAAAACCCTCCGGCAGTACCCGACGCAGGCGCGGGTCGCGTTTGGCCAGTTGCACTTGGCACCCGCCGATGCCAGCACCGGCGCGGATCAGCGCCAGTTGCGCGAGGTCGCTGTCGCTGCTGAGGGCGAAAGCGTTGCGTTCAAAGCCTTTGATGGCGAGGCTGCGGATGAAGGCGTTTTCCTGGTCGAAGCCGATCACCGCGTGGCCCGCCAAGTCCTGCATGTGAAGCGGAATGCCGTGTTGCTGCAGGTAATCGTCACGGGCGTGCAGGCCGACTTCGATCAGGCCGATACGCTGCGCAAGCAATTGCTCCTGGCTGGGCCGGACCATGCGCACGGCGATGTCGGCTTCCAGTTGCAGCAGGTCGCTCAGGCGGTTGGTGAGGGTCAGTTCGACTTTCAGGTGCGGATGCTGGCGCTGCAGCTGGGCGATGATCGGTGGCAGCACTTCCACGCCGACCACTTCGCTGGCCGACACCCGCACCACGCCACGCACTTCATCGCCCTGGGAGGATGCGGCGCGCTCAAGGGCGGCGGCGGTGCGTGCCATGGTTTCGGCATGCGCGCGCAAGGTGTGGGCGACGGCGGTGGGCAGCAAACCCTGAGGCGAACGGGTGAACAGCACCACGCCCAGCCCTGCCTCCAGCGCGGCAATATGCCGGCCGACCGTGGGCTGTGTAATGCCGAGCAGCCGTGCGGCCCCCGACAACGAGCCTTCCTTGAGTACACCGAGGAACGACCGGTAAAGCTCCCAACCAATAGTCAATGCCATGCATAAATGTATAGCGCCTTGGCGATCTTGGGCAATTTATCTATAGCGGTGCCTTGTACACACTGGCCTCAACAACCAACAGAGGCGGGAGACGGCGATGAGCAAGGTGCTGGTACTGGGTGCAACCGGTGGAATTGGCGGCGAAGTGGCGCGGCAACTGAGCGCGGCAGGCTGGGAGGTGCGTGCGTTGACCCGCGATGTGGACAAGGCGCGCCGCGAGGATGCGGCTTTTTCGTGGATCAAGGGCGACGCGCTCAATCGCGAAGACGTGCTGGCCGCTGCCCGTGGCTGCGCGGTGATCGTGCACGCGGTCAACCCGCCGGGTTATCGCCACTGGGCCGAGTTGGTGCTGCCGATGATCGACAACAGCATTGCCGCGGCCATCGTCGAAGGCGCGACGATCGTGTTGCCCGGCACGGTTTATAACTTCGGGCCGGACGCGTTTCCCGTGCTGCACGAAGATTCGCCTCAGCACCCGCAGACCCGCAAGGGCGCGATCCGTGTGCAGTTGGAACAGCGCCTGGAGACGGCTTCCCGCCAAGGCGCGCGGGTGGTGATCGTGCGCGCCGGGGATTTTTTCGGTGCACGGGTGGCCAACAACTGGTTTGCCCAAGGCCTGATCAAACCCGGCAAGCCGGTGCACGCCGTCAGCTATCCGGGCGCCGCCGGTGTGGCGCATCAATGGGCGTACCTGCCAGATGTGGCACGCACCATGGTCGAGTTGATTGAACAGCGGGCAACCCTCGCGGCGTTTGCGCGTTTTCACATGGCGGGGCACATCGACACGGATGGCATGCAGATGATTCAGGCGATCCAGCGGGTGGTGCTGCGCAGGACCGGCCATCAACCTCGCGCAGGGCGTTTCCCGTGGTGGTTGATGAAATTGATAGCGCCCTTTGTCGTCACAATCCGCGAGATGCAGGAGATGCGTTACCTGTGGCACACCCCGCTGCGCCTGGATAACCAGCGTTTGGTGGACACGCTGGGGCATGAGCCCCACACGCCGCTGGAGCAGGCGGTGGAAGCGACATTGGCCGGCTTGGGTTGCTTGCCTACCTCCGCCTGATCAGGCGCACATACACCGCGATATTGATCAGCAGCACCAGCGCCCCAAGCGCCAATTGAATGTTCGGGGTCAGCCCGGCCGGGTAGATCAGCGTGAGGATGTAGTGCTCGATAAACCCGCCGCCGTAACCGTCTTGCCCGGCGAGGTGGCGAAGCAGGTTTTCCCATCGGGTCAGCGGGCAGGGCAGGTGGAACACCTCCACGGCCACGCCCCAGGCCGCAGCTGGCAGGTGCAGCCACATCACTGGCCGCCATTTGAGCGCCAGCAGCCCGCCGAACAGCACGAACAGGATGAAACACAGGTGGAACAGCACCAGGCCGTCGGCGGCTATGCGATAGAGCATGTGAAGGTTCGCTTTTAAAAGGTTGGCGGCGTCAGGCGCCGAGGTGTTCTTGCAGGTAGTCGATAAACACGCGGAGTTTTTTCGGCGTGTTGCTGCGATTGAAGTAATACAAATACAGCGCGCTGTGGGTGATCCAGTCGTCCAATACTTCCACTAACTCGCCGGATTGCAAGTAGGGCTCGACGCTCGAACGCGCCAGGTAGGCAAAGCCGAAGCCGTCGAGGGCGCCGCGGATCATCAATTCGATGTCATTGGTGGCCAGCCGGCCCTTGACCGTGACCCGCATCGGTTTGCCGTCTTTTTCAAAGTCCCAGCGGTGCATCAATCCGGTTTGTGCGCTGCGGTAATTGACGCACTCGTGCTCAAGCAACTCGTGAGGATGGGTGGGGCGTGTGCGCCCGTGCAAGTAACCCGGCGTGGCGACGATGACGAAGCGCAGTTGCTTGGCCACCGGAATCACCACCATGTCTTCGGCCAGCACGTGGTCATAGCGGATACCCGCGTCGAAACCCTGGGCGACGATATCCACCAGGGCGTTATCCACCGCCACCTCCAGGTTGATGCCCGGGTGTTTGCGCAGGAACCCTTGCAGCAGCGGTTGCAGCACCATGCGGCTGGCGGTGGAGGGCACGTTCAGGCGCAAAGTGCCGCTGGCCTCGACGGTGGCGGCGGCAACGCTGTGCAAACTGGTTTCCAGCTCTTCGAGCAGCGGGGTGATTTTTTCCAGCAGTTGCGCACCGGCTTCGGTGAGGCTGACGCTGCGAGTGGTGCGATTGAGCAGACGCACGCCCAGCTGTTTTTCCAGGGCGCCGACCCGCTGGCTGACGGTCGACACCGACAGGCTCACGGCATCGGCCGCCTGGGTGAAGCTTTTAGTCCGTGCAACCTGCAGGAACAGGCGCAATTGCTGGAAATCAGGCGTGTCCATTGTGTGGTTTTTCCGAAAGGGGCATCCGGATTATGCATCTTTTTAACAAAAACGCCCGCGCGCATACTTTTTCCACACCCACGAGGAAGGCTTCTTCATGACCGATTCAACTGCAAAACCTGTCTGGTTCATCACCGGTTGCTCCACCGGGTTCGGCCGCCAATTGGCGTTGCACACCCTGAGTCTCGGTTACCCGACGGTGGTCACCGCCCGTAACCCGCAACAGGTGCAGGACATTGTGGCCGGCTTTGAGGACATCGCCTTGGTTGTGGCGCTGGACGTGACTGACCAGGCCCAGGTAGAGGCGGCGGTGCAGGCCGCTCAAGCGCGCTTCGGGCGTATTGATGTGCTGGTCAACAACGCCGGCATTGGTTACTTCGGTGCGTTTGAAGAAAGCGACCTGGACGAAGTGCGCCGCATGTTCGAGATCAACGTCTGGGGCCTCAGCGCCATGACCCGCGCCGTATTGCCTGGCATGCGCGCTCAGCGTTCAGGCAGTGTGGTGAATATTTCTTCGGTGGGCGGCATTGCCGCGTTCCCGTCCTTGAGCTTCTACAATGCCACCAAGTTCGCGGTGGAAGGGTTGTCCGAAGCGCTGTCCAAAGAAGTCGCGCCATTGGGCATCAAGGTGCTGCTGGTCGAGCCGGGCCCGTTCCGTACCGACTGGGCCGGGCGCTCGGCGAATGAGGCGGCTCACGCGATTGATGATTACCGCGAGACGGCGGCGGCACGTGCCGGCGCGGTGCGCAACTACAGCGGCAAGCAACCTGGTGACCCGGTGCGTGCGGCGGTTGCCATCGTCAAGGCAGTGGAGGCCGAGCAACCGCCTTTGCGCCTGCTGCTGGGCAAGGCCGCACTGGGTTTTGCGCGCGCCAAGGTTGAAGCGTTGAGCGCAGACTTTGAGGCGTGGGCCGAGGTGACTGAGGGCGCGGATTTTCCGGAGTGAGGTTATAGCTCCAGCTGAGCGGCGTTGATGCCAAACGCCTTGGCTATCTTTTCACGCGTTGTCCGGCGAGGTTTGTTAACCGCCTCTTGCTGGGCAAAAGCGGATTGGGAAATACCAAGGCGTTTGGCCACTTCGCAGACACCACCGGCCCTGTAAACCGCACCTGGCCGCCCTCCGGCAGACGCGGTACCGCGCAGGCGCGTTTGATCATTGGGCGTAATTGTCGGTACTGGGCTACAACGGTTGCTTGCAGGCGACGTGGGCCGTTATTGTGCTGAATCCTTTTAGTCCTTCCCCCAAGGTTCTGTTGCGATGAATGCACCGCGTACCGCTGTCGGTCCGATCAAGGCCGTGATTTTCGATATGGACGGGTTGTTGCTGGATACTGAAGGCATCTACACCGAAGTGACGCAGATCATCGCCGAACGCTACGGCCGTACTTACGACTGGGGCATCAAGCAGCACATCATCGGGCGCGGTGCCCAGGACCTCGCCGACTATGTGGTCAAGGCGCTGGACTTGCCGATCACACCGGCTGAATTTCTTGAAATCCGCGAGCCGCTGATGAGCGAGCGTTTCCCCAGGGCCTTGGGCATGCCCGGGGCCGAAGCGCTGGTGCGGCATTTGAAGGCGCACAACATTCCGATTGCCGTGGGCACCAGTTCGTCGCGCAATTCGTTTGGCCACAAAACTACCTTGCACCGCGAGTGGTTCAGCCTGTTTGGCACCATCGTGACGGCGGATGACCCGGAAGTGGGGGCGGCGAAACCCGCGCCGGATATCTTCCTCACCGCCGCGCGCCGCCTGGGTGTGGCGCCGCAGGATTGCCTGGTGTTCGAGGATTCGCCGTTTGGCGTGACGGCCGCGAAAGCCGCCAACATGACCGCCATCGCCGTGCCCGATGAAGCCATGGCAGACAGCAAGTACCAGCACGCTGACCAGATCATCCGCAAATTGGCGGACTTTGATTTGGCGGCCTACGGCTTGCCACCCATGCGCTGAATAAACACAGTAAAAAATGTGGGAGCGGGCTTGTGTGGGAGCTGGCTTGCCTGCG
>NZ_JBARTQ010000409.1:0-9490 GCF_049645325.1 Pseudomonas sp.
CTTCGCGAGCAAGCCCGCTCCCACATTCGACCGTATTCCAAAGGTGGAACTCGTTCGAATGTGGGAGCGGGCTTGCTCGCGAAAGCGTCCGTACAGCCACCACCTATCTAAGCCCTGGTGCGTTACCATACCGGGCCGGACGCGGCGCCCTGCTGCGCGCAGGAGTTCGCATGGCCCATCCGTTTGAAACACTCACCCCCGACCTGGTGCTCGACGCCGTCGAAAGCATCGGTTTTCTCAGCGATGCTCGCATTCTGGCGCTTAACAGCTACGAAAACCGCGTCTATCAGGTGGGCATCGACGACTCGGAGCCGCTGATCGCCAAGTTCTATCGGCCCCAGCGCTGGACCAACGAAGCGATTCTCGAAGAGCACCGTTTCACCTTCGAACTGGCCGAGTGCGAAGTGCCGGTGGTCGCGCCGCTGATCCACAACGGCGAAAGCCTGTTCGAACACGCCGGGTTCCGCTTCACCTTGTTTCCCCGCCGTGGCGGCCGCGCCCCGGAGCCGGGCAACCTCGACCAACTCTATCGCCTGGGCCAGTTGCTCGGCCGTTTGCATGCGGTGGGTGCCACCCGCCCGTTCGAACACCGCGAAGCCTTGGGGGTGAAGAATTTCGGTCACGACTCCCTCACCACGCTGCTCGAAGGCAACTTCATTCCCAAAAGCCTGTTGCCCGCCTACGAGTCTGTGGCGCGCGACCTGCTCAAGCGCGTGGAGGAGGTGTACAAGGCCACGCCGCACAAAAACATCCGCATGCACGGCGATTGCCACCCCGGCAACATGATGTGCCGCGACGAGATGTTCCATATCGTCGACCTGGATGACTGCCGCATGGGCCCTGCGGTGCAGGACCTGTGGATGATGCTCGCCGGCGACCGCCAGGAATGCCTGGGCCAGCTGTCGGAACTGATGGACGGCTACCAGGAATTCCACGACTTCGACCCACGCGAACTGGCGCTGATCGAGCCCCTGCGCGCGCTGCGCCTGATGCACTACAGCGCCTGGCTGGCGCGGCGCTGGGACGACCCGGCGTTCCCGCACAGCTTCCCGTGGTTCGGCAGCGAGCGCTATTGGGGCGATCAGGTGTTGGCGTTACGCGAGCAATTGTCGGCGCTCAATGAAGAGCCGCTGAAACTGTTCTGACGAACCTCACACCCCGTGTGGGAGTTGGCTGGCCTGCGATGGCATCGCCTCGGTGTCACGCACAAACCGAGTTGTCTGCATCGCAGGCAAGCCAGCTCCAGCAGAAAGCCACACCCATTACGCGACAAAAATCCTTACAATTGCCGCTTTTTAAGCTGCCCACGCAAGGATTCTGCATGCAAGCCGCCAACCCCCGTCGCGGGTACATTCTGGGCCTGAGCGCCTACGTCATCTGGGGCCTGTTCCCCATTTACTTCAAAGCCATTGCCAGCGTCCCGGCCGCCGAAATCATCGTGCACCGGGTGTTGTGGTCCGCGCTGTTCGGCGGGTTGCTGCTGATGGTATGGAAACACCCCGGCTGGTTCCGCGAGTTGCGCGACAACCCCAAGCGCCTGGCGATTCTGGCACTCAGTGGCTCGTTGATCGCGGGTAACTGGCTGACCTACGTGTGGTCGGTGAACAGCGGGCGCATGCTGGAAGCAAGCCTGGGTTACTACATCAACCCGTTGGTGAATGTGCTGCTGGGCATGTTGATACTCGGCGAGCGCCTGCGCCGTTTGCAATGGGTCGCCGTCGGTCTGGCGGCGGTCGGTGTGGCGCAACAGGTGTGGCAAGTAGGCAGTTTGCCGTGGGTGTCGCTGGTGCTGGCGTTGACCTTCGGTTTCTACGGTTTGATCCGCAAGCAGGCGCCGGTCAAGGCGTTGCCAGGGCTTGTGGTGGAAACCTGGATGCTGGTGCCGATTGCCGTGGCGTGGTTGCTGTTCAACCCGTCGGCCCACAGCGCGCAGCTGGCATTCTGGAGCACCAACGAAGCCTGGTGGCTGGTGGCCGCAGGCCCGGTGACATTGATCCCGCTGGTGTGCTTTAACGCCGCCGCGCGGCATTTGCCCTACACGGCTTTGGGCTTTTTACAGTACGTGGCGCCGACCTTGGTGCTGCTGGAAGCCGTGCTGCTGTTCGGTGAACACCTGGCACAAAGCACGTTGATTGCCTTCGCGTTTATCTGGGCGGGCCTGGTGGTCTACAGCCTCGATGCGTGGCTGACCGTGCGCAAACGCTGATCAAATAATGTACAAACCTCTGCAAGCCACAGCACGCGTGGCTTGCAGGCATTCACCCCAAGGTTATCCACAACCTGATCCCCGCCATTTGTGCACAAGCCCTTGAAACTGTTCGTTTTTTGCTCAACTGGCGCAGAGCACCGGCCGGCTTGGGCTGGCGACGGGTCTCTACAGGTTATCCACAGGCCCATGCAAGATTTCCATGCATAACCTTGTGGGCCGATTATTCCTCGTGGTGCAGTTCCACCATCAAATCATCAGCCAGGGTTTCAAGGGACAGCTGCAAAGTATCCAATGACAACGCCGCCGGCACCTGCAACAGCGCCTCGGCGGTAAACAATGGATCACCGCTCATGGGCGCCGGGCGCACATCCGTGCTCAAGCTTTCCAGGTTCACACCTTGCTTGCTCAACAGCGCGGTGATCTCGCGCACGATACCCGACCGGTCATTGCCCACCAGCGTCATCACGATGGCCTTGGACGCGGCGGCCTGCCCGGAACTGCCCTCACCCACCAGCACGCGAATGCCGTGTGTGGATAAATCCTCCAGCGCATTCACCAGGTCCTGACGGCTTTCGGTCGGCACACTGACCCGCAAGATCCCGGCAAACTGCCCGGCCATGTGCGCCATGCGGCTTTCCAGCCAGTTGCCACCGTGGGCAGCAATGTTCTGCGCGATGCGTTCAACCAAACCGGGTTTGTCGGCGGCGATAATAGTGAGTACAAGATGGTCCATGGCGAAGCCCTCTGGAATTCCAATCTACAAGGTGGACTCGGGAGCCCTCGAAAACAAATCGTGTACCATTTTTATATTTATCTGGAACAATCCGATAGTTTTTTGAGAACATCCCATACCCCACTGTGACCGCCTGGCCAAAGTGGGTCGCTAAACGACGTATTTAGTCTAATTTTCACAACCGCAAGTCATCATGTAGTATGCCCAATCGCGCACTACATAACGTTAGGTCGATGTCTGCCAAGGCACCAACGCACCGCGAAAACCCGCCAGCCCAGCCGCCTGCACGGCATGTACTGGGGGATCGGGTTCGTGGTTTATGGCCAGAGGCTTCATTGGTAAATTGAAAAGCTGAAAAGCGCATAAGCTCCGCAGAGTGAGGCAAGCAATGACTGAACACGTTCAAGTCGGTGGCCTGCAGGTCGCCAAAGTCCTGTTCGACTTCGTGAACAACGAAGCCATTCCCGGTACCGGCATCACTGCCGACCAGTTCTGGGCCGGCGCCGACAAGGTCATCCACGACCTGGCACCGAAGAACAAAGCCCTACTCGCCAAACGCGACGATTTCCAAGCGCGGATCGACACCTGGCACCAAACCCACGCCGGCCAGGCGCACGACCCGGTGGCCTACAAAGCCTTCCTGCAAGACATCGGATACCTGCTGCCAGAAGCCGCAGACTTCCAGGCCACGACCCAAAACGTCGATGACGAAATCGCCCGCATGGCCGGCCCGCAGCTGGTGGTGCCGGTGATGAACGCGCGTTTCGCCCTCAACGCCTCCAATGCCCGCTGGGGCTCGCTGTATGACGCGCTGTATGGCACCGACGCCATCAGCGAAGCCGACGGCGCCGAGAAGGGCAAGGGCTACAACAAGGTCCGCGGTGACAAGGTCATCGCCTTCGCCCGCGCCTTCCTCGACGAAGCCGCGCCACTCACTGCCGGCAGCCACGTCGATTCGACCGGCTATAAAATCGTCGATGGCACGCTGATCGTCAGCCTCAAGGGCGGCAGCAACAGCGGCCTGCGCGACGATGCACAGTTGATCGGTTTCCAGGGCCCCGCGGCCCAGCCGATTGCGATCCTGCTGAAACACAACGGCCTGCACTTCGAAATCCAGATCGACGCCAGCACCCCGGTCGGCCAGACCGACGCCGCCGGTGTCAAAGACGTGCTAATGGAAGCCGCACTGACCACCATCATGGACTGCGAAGACTCCGTCGCCGCCGTTGATGCCGATGACAAAGTGGTGATCTACCGTAACTGGCTCGGCCTGATGAAGGGCGACCTGGCCGAAGAAGTGGCCAAGGGCGGCAAAACCTTCACCCGCACCATGAACGCCGACCGCGTCTACACCGGCGTGGATGGTCAGGACGTGACCCTGCACGGCCGTTCGCTGCTGTTCGTGCGCAACGTTGGCCACTTGATGACCATTGACGCGATCCTCGACAAAGACGGCAACGAAGTACCCGAAGGCATTCTCGACGGCCTGCTCACCAGCCTGGCGGCGATCCACAGCCTCAACGGTAAAAGCAGCCGTAAGAACAGCCGCACCGGTTCTGTGTACATCGTCAAACCGAAGATGCACGGCCCGGAAGAAGCGGCGTTCACCAACGAGCTGTTCGGCCGCATTGAAGACGTGCTGAACCTGCCGCGTAATACCCTCAAAGTCGGGATCATGGACGAGGAGCGCCGCACCACGGTCAACCTCAAGGCCTGCATCAAGGCGGCCAGCGAGCGCGTGGTGTTTATCAACACCGGCTTCCTTGACCGTACCGGCGACGAAATCCACACCTCCATGGAAGCCGGCGCGATGGTGCGCAAGGCTGCGATGAAGGCAGAAAAATGGATCGGCGCCTACGAGAACTGGAACGTCGATATCGGCCTGAGCACCGGCCTGCAAGGCCGTGCACAGATCGGTAAAGGCATGTGGGCAATGCCCGACCTGATGGCGGCAATGCTCGAACAGAAAATCGCCCACCCACTGGCCGGCGCCAACACCGCCTGGGTGCCGTCGCCCACCGCCGCTGCACTGCACGCGCTGCACTACCACAAGGTTGACGTATTCGCGCGCCAAGCCGAGTTGGCCAAGCGCGAGCGCGCATCGGTCGACGATATCCTGACGATTCCTCTGGCCAGCAACACCGATTGGTCCGACGAAGAAATCCGCAACGAGCTGGACAACAACGCCCAGGGCATCCTCGGTTATGTCGTGCGCTGGATCGACCAAGGCGTCGGCTGCTCGAAGGTGCCGGACATCAACGACGTCGGCCTGATGGAAGACCGCGCCACCTTGCGCATCTCCAGCCAGCACATCGCCAACTGGTTGCGCCATGGCATCGTCAATGAAGCCCAAGTGATGGAAAGCCTCAAGCGCATGGCGCCGGTGGTGGACCGTCAAAATGCCGGGGATGCGCTGTACCGCCCGCTGGCACCGGATTTCGACAGCAACATCGCGTTCCAGGCAGCAGTGGAGTTGGTGATTGAAGGCACCAAGCAGCCTAATGGCTACACCGAGCCGGTATTGCATCGCAGGCGTCGGGAGTTCAAGGCCAAGAACGGCCTTTGAATAAACAGCGCAATTGAAAAAGCCCTGATCGAAAGATCAGGGCTTTTTGGAAGAAGAGACCTTGGGCAAGTAAGCCAGGACAGCACCATTTAACAAGACCGTTTTGCCCGTCGCACTTTGGAGCAGCACATTATTGATCTCCCCGCTGTGCACGCGGCCACCCTCACGCGCCTCAACGCCGATAATGATTCGCCCTGCGCCTACGTGAATATCGAATACCTCATCGTTCGAATCGGTATAAACAATAGCGCGAGAAGTATCGGGAGTAATCATCTTCGAACCGGAAACGAGTGATTCCGCATAGGTGATTTCAATCTTTTCAGAACCGACGCCGGCTATCTTGGTTTTCTTGAGCGTACCCGACACGTTCTTGATGTTAAAAACCTGGGCCTCGATCTCTTCTCCACGTTTGATCAAACAGAACGTGCCCTTCAACTCTTCAGCTGTTTTCGCTTTGCTGTCGTCTGCAGTACTCATGGTGGACTCCTGTTCCTGAGTTAAGAGCCACTGGCCATATTCCAGAACGCTCCAACCCAGTACACAGCCCTCACATTTTCCTGCCTACTGTCAGAGTTGACAGGTTCGACCAACGGTAGCTATTGCGCCATCCCCAGTTCGCGCTTGACCATCTTCGCCAACTTCACGCTATCAATGGGCTTGAGCAAAAAGTCCACGACACTCAAGTGCATCGCATCAATCACATCCGGCGCTTCGGCGTCCCCCGACATGATAATGATCGGCAACGCGGCCCGAGTGGAGCTGCGCACCTGGCGAATCAGCTCCAGGCCGTTACTGGGCGCCATGCGCAAATCGGTGATCAACAAACCAATGGAGCTGCTGGAGCTCAACAAGTCCCACGCCGACTCGCCGCTGTCGGCGGTCATGCAGCGAATACCGTCCAGCCCCAGGATTTCTGCCAGCAGTTCGCGCGCGTCCTTGTCGTCGTCGACAATCAACACGCGTTGTGGCGGTAGATCGGGCTCAAGCATTACGGCGCTCAGCGCCTCGCGCTCGGCATCACTCAAAATATCGTGGTCGGACATACGTTTCTCAGCAGTTCTCATCAATCTCCCAGCACACTCGTCAGACATCTGCGGAAGGGCGAACAATGTGCACTTCGTCGGAAAGTTTGCCTAGTGGGCGTTCTACGGGGTTTGCACAATAGCCATGTAAGGTTTTTCCCTAGTTGAGCGTGGTTTTCCTCGACCTAGACTTACGTCCAATGGGCACCTGCCGCGCGGGAGTCGACCATGAGGGACGATAACGACAAAAAAACTGCGGTCACTGTTATGAGTAAAGCTGATGCTTTCACGCAGGCGGGAAAAACCGCCGTGTTGCAGAACATTCACGGCACCCTGCAATTCCTGCAACGCTTCCCGCCGTTCAACCAGATGGAAAACGCCCACCTGGCGTTTCTGGTGGAGCAGTGCCAGTTGCGCTTCTACGGCCCCGGCGACAGCATCCTCAAGCCGTCGGGCGGGCCGGTTGAGCACTTCTATATCGTCAAGCAGGGCCGGGTCGTGGGCGAACGCCCGCAGTTGAACCAGGACGCGGCCGACATCACCTTTGAAATCACCACCGGCGAGTGCTTCCCCCTCGCCGCGTTGCTGGGTGAGCGCGCAACCCGCACCGAACACAAAGCTGCCGAAGACACCTTTTGCCTGCAACTGAACAAGCCGGCCTTTATCAAGCTGTTTGCCCTGTCCAGCCCGTTTCGCGATTTTGCCCTGCGCGGCGTCAGCAGCCTGCTCGACCAGGTGAACCAGCAAGTGCAACAAAAAGCCGTGGAAACCCTCGGCACCCAATACTCGCTGAACACCCGCCTGGGCGAATTGGCCATGCGCCATCCGGTCACCTGCAGCCCGAACACGCCGCTGCGCGAGGCGGTGACGCAGATGCATGAACAGCAAGTGGGCAGCATCGTGATTGTTGATGAACACAAAGCGCCGCTGGGCATTTTTACCCTGCGCGACCTGCGCCAGGTGGTGGCCGACGGCACCGGTGATTTCAATCAGGTCATCGAACACCACATGACCCAGGCGCCCTTCGCCCTGAGCCCGGACCACAGCGCCTTCGACGCGGCTATCGCCATGACCGAGCGGCACATCGCCCACGTGTGCCTGGTCAAGGACCAGCGCCTGTGCGGCGTGGTGTCCGAGCGCGACCTGTTTTCCCTGCAAAGGGTTGACCTGGTGCACCTGGCGCGCACCATCCGCAACGCGCCACGGGTGGAAAACCTGGTGGCACTGCGCGGCGAGATCGGCCAATTGGTCGAGCGCATGCTGGCCCACGGCGCGTCGTCCACCCAGATCACCCACATCATTACGCTGCTCAACGACCACACCGTGTGCCGGGTGATCGAACTGACCCTCGCCGACAAAGGCGACCCAGGAGTGCCGTTCAGCTGGTTGTGCTTCGGCAGCGAAGGCCGCCGCGAGCAGACGCTGTTCACCGACCAGGACAATGGCATCCTGTTCGAGGCCAGGGACGCCGCCGAAGCGGCCGACATCCGCGGGCGGCTACTGCCCCTGGCCCAGCAGATCAACCAGAGCCTGGCGTTGTGTGGCTTCAGCCTGTGCAAGGGCAATATCATGGCCGGTAACCCCGAGTTGTGCCTGTCGCGGGCCGAGTGGGCGCGGCGCTTTGCGGCGTTTATCCGCGAGGCCACGCCGGAAAACCTGCTGGGGTCGAGCATCTATTTCGACCTGCGCGTGGTGTGGGGCGACGAACACGGTTGCGAGCAATTGCGCCAGGGCATCCTGGACCAGGTGGCAGACAACCGGCTGTTCCAGCGCATGCTGGCCGAGAACGCCTTGCGTCAGCGCCCGCCCGTAGGGCGTTTCCGCGACTTTGTGCTGACGCGCAAAAGTGGCGAGAAGGCTACCCTCGACCTCAAGGTCCAAGGCCTTACACCGTTTGTGGATGGCGCGCGCCTGCTGGCCCTGGCCAATGGCATCCACGCCAACAACACCCTGGAGCGCCTGCGACAGTTGGTGGCCAAGGACGTCATTGAGCCGCTGGACGGCGCCGCCTATGAGGAGGCCTATCACTTCATCCAGCAAACCCGCATGCAACAGCACCAGTTGCAAACCCGCGAGAATCAGCCGTATTCCAACCGCGTTGATCCCGACAGCCTCAACCACCTGGACCGGCGCATCCTGCGCGAATCCCTGCGCCAGGCCCAACGCCTGCAAAGCAGCCTGACCTTTCGGTATCAACTGTGAGTGTGTTCGGCTGGCTGCGTCCGAAAAAACCCGCGCTCGACGCGACACAACAGCGGCGCATGGAGCAACTGCCCAACCCCGCAGCACTGGGAGACGGCCCCCTGTGCAGCCAGCGCTGGGTGGTCGTGGACCTGGAAACCAGCGGCCTGAACCTCAACCGTGACCAGGTGCTGTCCATCGGCGCGGTGGTGATCGAGGACGGCGCGGTGGACTTCTCGCAACTGTTCGAGCGCACCCTGCAACGCGCCGAAACAAAGCTCAGCCCCAGCGTGCTGATCCATGGCCTCGGCCCCAGTGCAATT
This sequence comes from Pseudomonas sp., assembly GCF_049645325.1. Lineage (GTDB taxonomy): Bacteria > Pseudomonadota > Gammaproteobacteria > Pseudomonadales > Pseudomonadaceae > Aquipseudomonas. The sequence goes on from NZ_JBARTQ010000409.1 coordinate 9,035, forward strand.
GCCGCCGGCAGCGACCCGGTTGAAGCCTTGCTGGATTTCATGGAATTCGTCGGCGACAGCCCGTTGCTGGCGTTCCACGCGCCGTTCGATCAACACATGCTGTGCCGCGCGCTCAAGGACAGCCTGGGTTATCGCCTGGCCCATGCGTTTCTGGACGTGGCTGACATCGCCCCGCTGCTGTGCCCCGAAGCCAATATTCGTGAAGCCGGGCTCGATGACTGGGTCAGCCACTTCAAACTGCAGGTGGGCGAACGCCACCACGCCAGCGCCGATGCCTTGGCCACGGCGGAGTTGATGCTCATCCTGTTCAGCCGTGCAAATCGGCAACACATCGACAGCCCGCAGGCCCTTCAAGAACGCTTGAGCCAATGGAAACGCCGTAAACAAACCCCCTCTTTCTAACGTCCTGCGGGCCTTTGTGGTGAGCGGGCTTGCCCCGCGCTGGGCTGCGAAGCG
>NZ_JBARTQ010000410.1:0-12512 GCF_049645325.1 Pseudomonas sp.
GCCATCACCCAAATAACGGATATGCCCTCAGCCACCCAACGCCAACCCTGAAACCAACCCATTGAGATACCCCCGCTGCAATGCCCTCATCAGACCCCCACCGACAAACCCAGCCGTCCGCATCAAAGGCATGCCCAGCCCCCACAGAGGCCGGGATGTTTCCAAGCCAACTGCCAAGTACTTGACCCCCTTCGTTTTTTAATCCAGAACCAACGGTTGTAACTTCCGATGAGATCGGTACAATGGCCCCGCTTGCCGAGAGGCCAGCGTCGTTATGGTGACCCCATCGGTCCCCCCGCAACGATTACCCGTGAACCTGGTCAGAGCCGGAAGGCAGCAGCCACAGCGGGAACATTGTGTGCCGGGGTGTGGCTGGTGGGGTTGCCTCCATAACGCTCTTCCTGCAAGTCCCCAACATCCAATTTTGATATTCGCTTTGCTGGCAATCACTGCCTGCGAGTCGATTTCTGCTGCCTGCTTGCCGGCGGTGAAGTGGGAGCCCTGCCATCGTTGCCAGCACCTCCTGAGAAGCTCCGCGAAACACCAGGTTCCCGAGAGACTCGGCAGGCTCGGTCGGCCGTCTTCTTATTAAAATCAGGTATGATATCGTTAGGCCATTAATGGCGATATCATCGATGTTATAGGGAGATGGCATGACAAAAGTAATTGCACTGGCAACATTGGCGGTTGTACTGGGTTTTTCAAGCAGTGCCTACGCAAGGGGCAGTAGTTTTGGCGGACATTCCTCCTCTCACTCCAGCTACACCTCTTCCTCTAGCCGCTCAGACCACACCATCAGCGGATATACCCGCGGTGGCACCTATGTGCGTCCTTCTCATGCCACAAACCCCGACGCTACGCGCAACAACAATTACAGCACCAAGGGCAACGTAAACCCATACACGGGTAAAGCTGGTACAAAAAGTCGCGACAACAGGTAGCTGTTACAAAACCAGTGCGTTGTGAAAATCCTGCGCTTTTCACAACGATCAATCTCACGGCTGGACAACGCTTCACCGCCTGCTAGCGTCAATCATACAAACGACCCCGTGCTGGAGTAGTGAAGAAGTGATGGCACTCCCTTGATCAACAAGGATGATTGCCATGCCCAGCGTTCAAGATTCGCTCAGTTCCATCAGTGCTTCCGTCGGCACCTCAGGCAAGGCCCGCAACGAGCCGGCAGATGTTCGACTGATCCAGCGTCTGTTTAACCTGATTACCCCCAAACCCGCTTCGCCCTTGGTGGAGGACGGCAAATCTGGCCCCCTGTTGGTCCAGCGCATCAGCGATTATCAGGTGAGTCGACTCAAGGTCGCCAAGCCTGACGGTGTGATTGACCCCGCAGGCCGGACTTTCAACAGCCTGCTGGAAGACGCGCGCAAGGCCATTCCCGGTCCCCAGGTTCAGAGCCCGGAGCCCGTTAAAGTGCCGGTTCCGGCGGTGCCAGACAAGCAGGCGCTGGTCACCCAGGTCACCTGCGACGGTGGGGTGACGCTGACCGATGCGGACTTCAAAAACGCTGCCGCCCAGTTGGGCAACGGTATTCCAGTGAACCTGATCAAGGCGTTCGCCACGGTTGAATCCGGTGGGCGCTCCGGGTTCGGCCCGGCCAAAATGCCGGTGATCGCGTTTGAAGGTCACATCTTCCGCAAGTACACCCAGCAGAAGTACGACAAGACCTACCCCTTCCTGTCATACCCCTATCTGGAAAAAGCCGGCCCGCAATGGCGCGCCAATAACAAGGACCAGGCGACCGCTTGGCGGACACTCGCCGACGCCTTTAAATTGGCCCCGGAGGCGGCGCTGATGTCAGCGTCCTACGGCATGTTTCAGATCATGGGCTTCAATTTTGCCGCCTGCGGCTACAAGAACGTATTCGATATGGTCACTGCGATGAAGCTCAACGCGGGCCAGCAGTTGATGGCGTTTGTCGGCTTTTGCCGCAAGAGTCCGGCCTTGGTCAAGGCGATGAAGAACAAGGACTATGTCGGCATGGCTTCAAATTACAACGGCAAGGATTACGGCGACTATGACAAGCGAATCCAGAAAGCCTTTGAGGCGCTTGAAAGGAAAAAGTAGTGGCTGACGCACAACCTTTAAGGCGCCGACTGGACAACCAAAAATCATCTTGTTAGTTTCCGCCAGCTACTTGTTTCGAGATATGACAAGTGCAGTAATTGATATTGAAGTGCCATCACTTCTTTAACTAACAAGGATGTCTGTCATGAAAAGCCTGCAAGGGTTGCCCCGTCTTATCAGTGCTTCAGTCGGCGCGGCGGGTAAAGCGCGCAACTTGCCTGCCGATGTTCAGTGCATCCAGTATTTATTCAACCTGATCATTCCCAAGATGGGGCTTCCACTGGCCGAAAACGGTAAGTGCGACGGTCAGTTGGTGCAGTGCATCAGCCAGTACCAGTTCCGTCATCTCAAGTACGCGCACCCGGATGGGGTGATCGACCCCACCGGCCGAACCTTCAACAGCCTGATCGAAGAAGCCGTGAAGGTGCCGGTGAAGGCGTTTCCGACGATGCGCATTCCGAGCTTTCTCAACGTGTTCGGCAATAACGGCGGCGACGTGGTGCAGGCCACGGTCAATGTGTACCTGGACCGTATGCGCGCGATGGTCGAAGCTGAGCGGCGTAACCGTCAGTTGATGCTGCAGGCCACGTGTGACGGGGGCATGACCCTGACCGACACCGACTTCCAAAGCGCCGCTACACAGTTGGGCAGCGGCATTTCCGTGAATATCATCAAGGCGTTCGCCACCGTGGAGTCCGGCGGGCGCTCCGGTTTCGGGCCGGCCAAGTTGCCGGTGATTGCCTTTGAAGGGCACTTGTTTCGCAAGTACACCAAGCACATCTACGACCAGGCGCACCCGCTGCTGTCGTACCCCTATGTGAAAAAGGCCGGGCCGCAGTGGCAGGCCAATAACAAGGACCAGACCAAAGCCTGGGACACCATGGCCACCGCCTTCGCGCTGGATCAGGAGGCGGCGTTGATGTCGGCGTCGTGGGGTATGTTCCAGATCATGGGCTTCAACTTCACTGCTTGTGGTTACAAAACCGTGTTTGAATTCGCCGCGGCATTAAAGATTAATGCCGGCAATCAACTAAAGGCGTTCATTGGTTTTTGCAGCCAGAGCCCGGCGTTGATCAAGGCCATGAAAGATAAAGATTATGTCGCCATGGCGCGCAACTATAACGGCAAGGATTACGGCGACTATGACAGCCGTATCAAAAAAGCCTACGAAGCACTTGAAGGGAAAAAATAAGATGATGCGTTTTCTGGCAGTGGGTGTGTTGTCGTTGTGTTCTTTTGCGCCGGCATTTGCAGGCGAAACAGCCTTGCACTCCGGCAAGTACGAGGGGTTGATGCTGGCGGTGACGCCTGAACATCAGGTCGAAGGGTACTACGCCGAAGCGCTCGGCGAAGGCGTCACCCGCAGTTGCGCGTTCTACCTGCAAGGCAAGCCCGAAGCGCTCACCACCTGGCTGGATGAGGCCTACCCCGGCAGCGTGGCAGCGTCGTCCGACGGCGTGACTCTGACGGTGGAGCAGGGCCGCCAGCACCCGGGCTGCATGAGTGTGTTGATGCCGGAAATCGCCACCGGCCTTGAGCTGACCCAAACCGCCAGCACGCAATGGATCGGCCTGGTGACCGTGTCCGCCGACAAGGCTTACCTGCTGAAGACGCCGGGCGCCGAGACGGCCAAGCGTCCGTACATCGTCAAGGACGATGTGGTCGGTGTACTGGCCTTCAAGGACGGCTGGGCCCAGGTCGAATTCACCAATGCCAGGGACCGTACGTTCAAAGGCTGGATCAGCCAGGATCAATACAGCCGTCTGACTGCGCCCGCAGCGTCGAACTGATCCAACCTTGCCGCCGCAACGTGCCACGCACGTTGCGGTTTTTTTGCGCCCGGGTTCAGGCCTTGTTGCGGTTGAACAGCTTGCGGACCATCGCCAGCAGCGCCACAACGCCGAGCACCAGGAATTTCTTCGCGGCCAGCAGGAAGATGCCGATCTTGGCGAACAACCCGGCCTTGGCGGCGATTCCGCCAGCCACCAGCGCGGCCAGGCCATAAGAGGCCAGCTTGTCGGTGCTCGGGTTAAAGTCGGTGTACAGGTTGCCATCGGTGAAGTTGGTAAAGGCCAGGACCTTGGGCAATTCCTGCTTGATGGTGGGCAGGTCGCTCATGGCGGCGACGGCGTTGAGTTCCAGCACGCCTTCACGGCCCAGCACGCGAATGCTGTAGTTGAGGGTGGTTTGCTGCGCGTCATCGGCCTTCAGTTCGCGGGCCCAGTACATTTTGTGGGTGCTGTCGTCATAGTGCGGCGGCTCGGCCCAGCCCAGCAGGTGCAGGCCGGAATAGCCTTGTTTCTGGCGCTCCTTGTTGTCAGCTTCGTCTTCCTCCTGCATTTGCTTGAGCAGTTCGGCGTAGTCGATTTTCGCCGCGTCCTCGTCGGAAATGTGCCCGTCGTTGTTGTAGCTGACGATCACGCCCCAGCCACGCTCCGACAGTGGGCTGACGGCTTTTGGCACGATCATGCCCAAGGTCTTGAAGCCCGGCGGGTTGCCCCAGCCATCGGTCAGCAGGCGTTCGGTGTCGGCGGGGTTGAGGTAGTAGAACTCGTCGTTGAGCTTGAGGGTCGCAATGCCACTGGGCAGGGTGACCGTGCCGGTCTGTTGCTTGAGTGACGCGAGAAAATGTTCAGCCGTTTCGGCGGGGGCGCTGGCTTCAACGGCTGCAGGCGCAGGCGTTGAGGCAGCGAATACGGAGGCGGCAGGCAGGCTCAGGGCGGCCGCCGCCATTAAGGCGCGGAAGTAATTCATGGTAGTCCCTTACATTTTGAATTAATTTCGCCGAAGAGTAACTGAAAGGCACAGCGCCGGGTTAGCCAAACGTCTCCCGCAGCAGCCCGGCAAACGCATCCCGCGCCAGATGCCGCTGGGTGTCCTTGTGCCAGAACAGCAGGTTGTCCACCGCCTGCAATTCCGCGAACCGGTACGACGCCAACTGGTTGGCTTGCTCGTAACGCGCCAGGATGCCTTCCGGCGCCAGCGCCACGCCAATCCCTGCGCTGACGCAGCCAATGATCGTGCCCCAACTGGCATAGCTGGCAATGGCCGGCTTGAAGTCATGGGGCTTGACCCAGTTTTCCAGCGCCGCACGGTACGGGCAGCCGGGTGGCCACACCAGCAAGGTGCGGCCGGCCAGGTCTTCGGCGCTGTGGATGGGAGCGCTGGACGCGCTGGCGATCAGCACCAGGCGTTCGCTGTAGACCACGCTGTGGTCGAGTTTGGCGCGCTTGCCACCCGAGGCCACCAGCGCCACGTCGAGGCGATGGTGTTGCAGGTCGTCCAACAGTTGCGCCCAGGCGCCGGTCACCAGTTCCAGGCTGACGTCAGGGTAGCGCCGGTGATACTCCGCCAACAGCGGCGGCAGGCGCCCGCTGGCGCTGGACTCCACCGCGCCGATGCGCAAGGTGCCGCGCGGGATGGCGTTGGCGTCCACGGCGCGTTTGGATTCATCCACCAAGGCCAGGATGCGTTCACAGTAATCGAGGAAGATCTCACCGGCGGCGCTGATCGCCAGCCCACGCCCGGCGCGGATGAACAGCGGCGTGCCCAACTCGCTTTCCAGTTGCTTGATGCGCGTGGTGATGTTGGACGGTACGCAGTGCAATTGCAGGGCGGCCTGGGCCACGCTGCCGGTTTGCGCCACGGCTCGCACCATTTTCAGTTGGGCCAGTTCCATTGCTCAGTTCCCGTGATTTCAGAAGTCAGAAACGCTTAATTGTCCTGCGCCGTGCTCGGGCCAAGACTGACGGCATTCCTTCTCAGTTTTCGGATGCCATCAATGAATACCCCGTCACCCCTGAAGCTTACGCTAGTCATTGCGGGCGTCATCCTCTGCTGGGCGTATTCGCCGATTGGCGTGCACATGGGCCTGCACAGCTACAGCCCGGGCCAGCTGGCCTTGCTGCGATTTCTGATCGCCTCGGTGTTCATGGGCGGCGTGGCGCTGGTAGTGGGTATCGGCCGGCCGCAGCTGCGCGATTTGCCGTGGCTGCTGGTGCTGGGGTTTTTCGGGGTGTTCCTGCACCACACCAGCCTCAATAACGGCCAGCAATGGGTGACGGCGGCGGCGTCCAGCGTTTTGGCGCAGTCGGCGCCGCTGTTCAGTGTGCTGCTCGCGTTTTTCTGTTTGAAGGAACGGGTCAGTGGCTGGCGCTGGGGTTGCGTGTTGCTCGGCTTGATCGGCGTGCTGGTGGTGATCTGGGGCGACCACGGCGTGGGGGACATCGACCCGCGTGGGCTGCTGATCCTGCTGGCGGCGGTGTCTTGGAGTGTGTACTTCGCCATCCAGAAGCACTACGCCCACCGCTACAGCCCACTGACGATGGCCTGCTACATGGTCTGGTCGGGCACTTTGATGCTCTGCGTGAACCTGCCGGGCCTGTCGGTTGCCGTGGCGCAGGCGCCGTTGCCGGAGAACCTGTCGGTGCTGGTGCTGGGGGTTTTTCCCAGTGCGCTGGCGTACCTGGCCTGGGGCTACGTGTTGAAACACGTGGATGTCAGCCGTGCTTCAGTGGCGATGTACCTGATTCCGCCGGTGGCCATGCTGATGGCCGCCACGCTGCTGGGAGAGCACGTCACCGTGCAGGTGATGCTTGGCGCAGTGATCGTGCTGGCCAGCGTGGCGGCGATCAGCCTGGAAGGGCGCTGGCGGCGATTAGCCGTTTTCAGTCACGCAGAACGCGCGCAAACGGTGACCGTCGAGGTCCTCGGCGACAAAGGTGTAGCCGAAATCCAGGGTGGTCGGTGACTGGATGATCGTGGCGCCACGCTCGGCCCATTGGGCATGCAAGGCATCGATGGCGGCCTTGTCAGGCAGGGAGAACCCCACTTCACTCGCGCCGCCCAAGGCTTGGGCCTCAGGTTTCGCGGCGTGGCGTGCCCACAGGCCCAGCTTCACGCCGTCGGCGAGGATGAACAGGGCAAACGTCGGGTCGAGCATCACCGGGGGCGTGTCCAGCAGGCGGCTATAGAAGTTGGCGCTGGTGGCCGTGCTGTCGACATACAACAGGAAGTAATGGGCGAGGGTGTTCATGCAATCTCCTTTAGAGAGGACGGGTGAGTGGGCCCAGTCTAAAAGCCAGTGCTGTCAGTTCTTGTCAGGAGTCGGCAGGGGCTGCGCATTTTCCCCGGTGTAGAGCTTGATGAGGTCGTCGATCTCGCCCGACATCCTCATGCGCAACAGCGTGCGCAAGATCCGTTGTACCGGCACGTTCGGGTCGTTGCGCACCATGCAGCCCAGGCTTTGCTCGTCGATCACCGCCACCTTGTGCAGCCGGCGGCCCGGCGCCAGGCTCAAGTTGAAGCGGTCGAGTATCCACTCGTTGATCACCGCATAGTTGAAACGCCCGGCGACCAGCTTGTGCAGCACCAGGTCTTCACTGCGCGAGTCGTCACGCGTGAGTTGGCCGCTGGCGAACAGCGGGTCGAGGATGGCGTACCGATAATTGAGCACCGTACCGATCGATTGCGGCGTCAGTGTGCCCACCTGCACCGGTTGCGGCGCAGTGGGGCCGCTGGCCAGCACGTTGCGCTGCACCATCAGCGGCACACTCCAGGTGTAGTCGCCGGACAAATTATCGAGCCAGGCCTGGGCGACATAACAGCGCACATCAATATCACCGTGTTCCATGGCGCTGGCGATGCGCGCCCTGGCCAGCACATGAAACTCGGCCGGGCGTCCGACCTGGGTGGCCAGGCTTAACATCAAGTCATACATAATGCCCTGGACGGGCTGGCCATTCTCCATTTGGGTCATGGGCATCGCCCAGCTGTCGGAAACCGAGAAACGCAACGGCGCGGGAGCCGCGAGGCTGGCGAGGGAAATCATCCATAAAGCGCCCAGGACTACGCGCATAGACTCTCCGGGTTAAGGCCTTTTCGGGGCCAATCAGCAGAGCTTAGTCAGATTAGGCGAGCGTGCCGGATGCAATTTCCCCCTTGCTCCGCTAGCATTACCGGCTTCCGCTTCCCAGTTGCGACGGTTTTCGATGAGTTATCAGGTTCTTGCACGTAAATGGCGCCCGCGCTCGTTCCGCGAAATGGTCGGCCAGACCCATGTGCTCAAGGCTCTGATCAATGCCTTGGACAGCCAACGGCTGCACCACGCCTACTTGTTCACCGGTACCCGGGGTGTAGGCAAGACCACCATTGCGCGCATCATCGCCAAATGCCTGAACTGTGAAACCGGTATCACGTCGACGCCCTGCGGCACCTGCTCGGTGTGCAAGGAAATCGACGAAGGGCGTTTTGTCGACCTGATCGAGATCGACGCCGCAAGCCGCACCAAGGTCGAAGACACCCGCGAGCTGCTCGACAACGTGCAGTACGCGCCGAGCCGCGGGCGCTTCAAGGTCTACCTGATCGACGAAGTGCACATGCTCTCCAGCCATTCCTTCAACGCCTTGTTGAAAACCCTGGAAGAGCCGCCGCCCTACGTCAAGTTCATCCTGGCCACCACCGACCCGCAGAAACTCCCTGCGACGATTTTGTCGCGGTGCCTGCAGTTCTCCCTGAAAAACATGACCCCCGAGCGCGTGGTCGAGCATTTGACCCACGTGCTGGGCGTCGAGAACGTACCGTTCGAAGACGACGCACTGTGGTTGCTGGGCCGTGCCGCCGATGGTTCGATGCGCGATGCCATGAGCCTCACCGACCAGGCCATCGCCTTCGGTGAAGGTAAGGTCATGGCCGCCGACGTGCGGGCCATGCTCGGCACCCTCGACCACGGTCAGGTGTTCGACGTGCTGCACGCGTTGATCGAAGGCGACGCCAAGGCGCTGCTCGAAGCCGTGCGCCACTTGTCGGAGCAGGGCCCGGACTGGAACGGCGTGCTCTCGGAAATCCTCAACGTGCTGCACCGCGTCGCCATCGCCCAGGCCTTGCCTGAAGGTGTCGACAACGGCCATGGCGACCGCGACCGCGTGTTGGCGCTGGCCCAGGCGCTGCCGGCCGAAGATGTGCAGTTCTACTACCAGATGGGCCTGATCGGCCGCCGGGACTTGCCTCTGGCGCCGGACCCGCGCGGTGGCTTTGAAATGGTCCTGCTGCGAATGCTGGCCTTCCGGCCCGCCGACTCGACAGACGCACCGAGACAGCCGCTAAAGCCAGTGGGGATCAGCCAGGCCACAGTTGATTCCGCCAAACCAGTGGCTGGCACGGCGGTCGTCGCGCCAGTAATTCCTGCGCCTGCGCCGGTAGCACCGGTTGCGGCGCCCGAGCCTGTTGCCGTCGCGCCACTGGTCGAGCCTGCGCCGGTCGTCGCGCCGGAACCGGTCGCCGAACCTGCGCCCGAGCCGGCTCCGGTGGTTGATCTGCCGTGGAACGATCCGGTAGACGCCGAGCCTGCAGTCGAGCAGCAGCCCGCCGTGGAGCCCGTACTGGAAACCACCGGCGAGCAGCCCGAACTCACGCCGATGCCCACGCCGACCCCGGACAGCGTGGTGCCGGACGCGCCTGAATGGGTTTCGGCGCCGGTTCCAGAACCCACCGTCGCCCAGGTTGACGCCGCGACACCAGGCATCGACCTCGACGATGAGCCGCCACTGGACGAAGACTACATTGAGCCGGACATGGATTCGGCCTACAGCTACCTGGACGACCTGGCCAGCGAACACACCGCCGAGCCGGCGCCTGAGCCCGAGGCCGAGCCCGCTGCGGCCCCGGCCACCGGCCTGGCCTTGCAATGGCTGGAGCTGTTCCCGAAACTGCCGATTTCCGGAATGACCGGCAGCATCGCCGCTAACTGCACCCTGATCGCCATCGAGGGCGACCACTGGCTGTTGCACCTGGACCCGGCCCACAGCGCCCTGTTCAACGCGACCCAGCAACGCCGGCTCAACGACGCGCTCAACCAGTACCACGAGCGCACGCTGACCATCGCCGTCGAGCTGATCAAGCCCGAGCAGGAAACCCCGGCCCAGGCCGCGACTCGCCGGCGCCTCCACCGCCAGCGTGACGCCGAGGATTCGATCCACGCGGACCCGCTCATCCAGCAAATGATGCAACAGTTCGGTGCGGTCGTCCGTCACGATACTATTGAACCTGTCGACGCCCCGGTGCCTCAAGCGTCATAACACCGGGCTATTAATTGATCCACGTACTTTTGAGGTGATTCCCATGATGAAAGGTGGCATGGCCGGCCTGATGAAGCAGGCGCAGCAGATGCAGGAAAAGATGGCCAAGATGCAGGAAGAACTGGCCAACGCCGAAGTCACCGGTAAAGCCGGTGGCGATATGGTCAGTGTGGTGATGACCGGTCGTCACGACATCAAGCGCGTGAGCATCGACCCAAGCGTATTGCCAGGTGCCAGCGAAGACGACCTGGAAATGCTCGAAGCGCTGTTCGCCGCGGCCGTCAACGACGCCGTGCGCAAGATCGAAGCCAACAGCCAGGAAAAAATGGGCGGCGTGACCGCTGGCATGCAACTGCCACCGGGCATGAAGATGCCGTTCTGATCGGCAAGCGTTAGCTAGACTCAAATGCCAGGCCCAGCGCCTGGCATTTTTTTGCGCGAAATTTACCGCCAGCGAGGCTGCGTCGGCCGCGACCCGGTCCCACGCCTGACACGCAAGCGGCGGTGCAACTAGCTTGGCCTTACTGGTGCTCGACAACGGCTACGCGAAGTTTGTCGAACCCTGGGCCTCGTGTTGGGGTCTGCACCCTATACCTATGAATTCGATAAAGGAGCCTTCTGATGTCTCAAGAACCGATTTTGAACCAGCGCATCGTCCTGGTTTCACGCCCGCAAGGCGCGCCGACGCCGGAAAATTTCCGCCTGGAACGTGTGAACCTTCCCGAGCTGGCCGACGGCCAGGTACTCCTGAAAACCCTGTACCTGTCCCTCGACCCGTACATGCGCGGGCGCATGAGTGACGCGCCGTCCTACGCAGCTCCCGTGGAAATTGACGAGGTGATGACCGGTGGCGCCGTCAGCCGTGTCGAGCAATCACGTCATCCGAAATTCGACGTGGGCGACTTGGTAGTGGGCTCCACCGGCTGGCAGAGCCACAGCATTTCCGACGGTCGCAACCTGATCCCGGTGCCGAATGGCCTCGCAAACCCATCCATGGCCTTGGGCGTGCTGGGCATGCCGGGCATGACCGCCTACATGGGCCTGACCGACATCGGCCAACCCAAGGCCGGGGAAACCCTGGTCGTGGCGGCGGCTTCCGGTGCCGTGGGCTCGGTGGTCGGCCAGGTGGCAAAGATCAAGGGCCTGCGGGTGGTCGGCGTGGCAGGTGGTGCCGACAAGTGCCGCTATGTGGTCGAAGAGCTGGGTTTCGATGCCTGCGTCGATCACAAGAGCGATAACTTTGCCGAGGAACTGGCGCAGGCCTGCTCCAAGGGCATCGACATCTACTTTGAAAACGTCGGCGGCAAGGTCTTTGACGCGGTTGTGCCGTTGCTGAATGCCAAGGCGCGTATTCCCCTGTGCGGCCTGATCGCCGGCTATAACGCCCACGAAGCCCCTAGCGGCCCGGACCGGCTGCCTGCTCTGCAGCGCACCTTGTTGACCAAGCGTGTGCGCATCCAGGGTTTCATCGTGTTCGACGACTACGGCGATCGCCAGCCGGAGTTCTTGAGTGCGATGGCGCCGTGGGTGCGAGACGGCAAGATCAAATTCCGCGAAGACGTGGTGGAAGGCCTGGAGCAAGCGCCTGAAGCCTTTATCGGTTTGTTGGAGGGGCGCAACTTCGGCAAGTTGGTGGTGCGCGTCGCACAGGATTGAGCATTTGACGCTAATCCGGGGCGCGGGTATAAACCGCGTCTCGTTGTTTTGTCGGACCATTGCCCATGAGCTTCAGCCCCCTGATTCGCCAACTGATCGACGCCCTGCGCACATTGCCGGGCGTCGGCCAGAAAACTGCCCAGCGCATGGCCCTGCAGCTGCTGGAGCGTGATCGCAGCGGCGGCACCCGGTTGGCCCAGGCCTTGAGCCAGGCCATGACCGGAGTGGGCCACTGCCGCCAGTGCCGCACCCTCACCGAAGAAGATTTGTGCCCGCAATGCGCCGACGTGCGCCGCGACGACACGCTGCTGTGCGTGGTGGAAGGGCCGATGGACGTGTACGCGGTGGAGCAGACCGGTTATCGCGGGCGCTACTTCGTACTCAAAGGGCATTTGTCACCGCTCGACGGCCTGGGCCCGGAAGCCATCGGCATCCCGCAGTTGGTGACGCGTATTCAGGAACAGGGCACGTTCACCGAAGTGATCCTGGCGACCAACCCGACGGTGGAAGGCGAGGCGACCGCGCATTACATCGCGCAACTGTTGAGCAACAAAGGCCTGATCACTTCGCGGATTGCCCATGGCGTGCCGCTGGGTGGCGAGTTGGAGTTGGTCGATGGTGGGACGTTGGCGCATTCGTTCGCCGGGCGTAAGCCGATCGCGCTCTAAGCAACGCTGCAATACCCCTGTGGGAGCTGGCTTG
>NZ_JBARTQ010000411.1:0-4911 GCF_049645325.1 Pseudomonas sp.
AGCGCGGGGCAAGCCCGCTCACCACACAAGCGTCTCACCACTAGAAACCTGCTCGCCACAGCCAGCGTTCGTCACACCGTTACCTTTTGTCCAATGTCGCGTTGACAACCCAGGGAGTCCAAAACGATACTTCCACCAAGTCATACGACAACCTACAACAACAATGGAACCCCCATGACCACAACCACCCCCGTGCCTGTTCCATTCAACCGCCTGCTGCTCACCGGTGCCGCCGGTGGCCTGGGCAAAGTCTTGCGCGAACGCCTGCGCCCTTACGCCCAGGTGCTGCGCCTGTCGGACATCGCCGACATGGCCCCCGCTGCCGATGCCGCCGAAGAAGTGCAACCGTGCGACCTCTCCGACAAACAAGCCGTGCACCATTTGGTGGAAGGCGTCGACGCCATCCTGCATTTCGGCGGCGTGTCGGTGGAGCGTTCCTTCGAAGAAGTGCTCGGCGCGAATATCTGCGGCATTTTCCATATCTACGAGGCCGCGCGTCGGCATGGCGTGAAGCGTGTGATCTTCGCCAGTTCCAACCACGTGATCGGCTTCTATAAACAGGGCGACGTTATCGACGCCCATTCGCCACGCCGTCCGGACAGCTACTACGGCCTGTCCAAGTCCTACGGCGAAGACATGGCGAGTTTCTACTTTGATCGCTACGGTATCGAGACTGTGAGCATCCGCATCGGCTCCTCGTTCCCGGAACCGCAGAACCGCCGGATGATGCACACCTGGCTGAGCTTCGATGACCTGACCCAATTGCTCGAACGCGCGCTGTACACGCCGAACGTCGGCCACACCGTGGTCTACGGCATGTCGGATAACCTCGACACCTGGTGGGACAACCGCTACGCCGCGCACCTGGGCTTTGCACCCAAGGACAATTCCGAAGTGTTCCGCGCCCAGGTTGAAACCCAGCCCCCAGTGGCCGCCGACGACCCGGCCAAGGTCTACCAAGGCGGCGCGTTCTGCGCAGCGGGCCCGTTCGGTGACTGAGCGCACATCAACCCAAGGGAATGAGTTGCCATGACTGCTGAATTGATCGTCGACGCCCGCAATGCCGTGGGCGAATGCCCGGTGTGGGTGCCGCAGGAAAACGCGCTGTATTGGGTGGACATTCCCAACGGCGGGTTGCAACGCTGGAGCGCCGCCACCGGCCATATTGCCGCCTGGAAAGCCCCGCAGATGCTCGCCTGCATTGCCCGCACGGAGGCAGGCAACTGGGTCGCCGGGATGGAAACCGGCTTCTTCCAACTCACCGCGCATAACGACGGCAGCCTCGACACCACGCTTCTGGCGAGTGTCGAGCACCCGCGCCCAGACATGCGCCTGAACGACGGGCGCTGTGATCGCCAGGGCCGTTTCTGGGCCGGCAGCATGGTGCTGAACATGGGCCTGAATGCGGCCCAGGGCACACTGTACCGCTATGCATCCGGCGCGCCACCGCAGGCGCAACTGGACGGTTTCATCACCCTCAACGGCCTGGCCTTCAGCCCTGACGGCCGCACGATGTATGCCTCGGATTCACACCCGCTGGTGCAACAGATCTGGGCCTTCGACTACGACATCGACACTGGCACGCCGTCCAATCGCCGCGTGTTTGTGGACATGCACCAGTTCCTCGGCCGCCCTGACGGCGCGGCGGTCGACGCCGACGGCTGCTACTGGATCTGCGCCAACGATGCCGGGCTGGTCCACCGCTTCACCCCCGACGGTCGCCTTGACCGCTCGCTCACCGTCCCGGTGAAAAAACCCACCATGTGCGCCTTTGGCGGCAGTCGCCTGGACACCCTGTTCGTCACCTCTATTCGTGATGACCAGAGTGAACAGTCGCTGTCCGGCGGCGTATTCGCCCTCAACCCTGGCGTCCAAGGACTGCCCGAACCCTGCTTCACCCTCTAGCTGCATTGCTGTGCCTTGAAAAAAACAATAACAAGATTGGAGAGCTACCCCATGGACTTCAAACGCACCTTGCTGGCCGCTGCACTTCCTCTCACCTTCCTGTTCGCCAACGCCGTCCAGGCGCTGGAGATCAAGGTGGCCGACATCCACCCCGACGGTTACCCCACCGTCGTCGCCGAGCGCAACATGGGCGCGGCCCTGACCCAGCAAAGCAACGGCGAGCTGACCTTCAAGTTCTTCCCCGGCGGTGTGCTGGGTTCCGAGAAAGAAGTCGTCGAACAGGCGCAGGTCGGCGCGATCCAGATGGCGCGGGTCAGCCTCGGCATTGTCGGGCCGGTGGTGCCGGACGTTAACGTGTTCAACCTGCCTTTTGTATTCCGTGACCAAGCGCATATGCGCAAAGTCATCGACGGCGAGATCGGCGATGAAATCCTCGCCAAGATCACCGACTCCGAATTCGGCCTGGTCGCCCTGGCCTGGATGGACGGCGGCACGCGCAACCTCTACACCAAGAAACCGGTGCGCACCCTCGAAGACCTCAAGGGCATGAAGATTCGTGTGCAAGGCAACCCGCTGTTCATTGATGCTTTCAATGAAATGGGCGCCAACGGCATTGCCATGGACACCGGCGAGATCTTCAGCGCCCTGCAGACCGGCGTGATCGACGGCGCGGAAAACAACCCGCCGACAATGCTCGAACACAACCACTACCAGAACGCCAAGTTCTACACCCTCACCGAACACCTGATCCTGCCCGAGCCCATCGTGATGTCGAAAATCACCTGGAACAAGCTCACCCCCGCGCAGCAGGCCATGGTGAAAAACGCCGCCAAGGTCGCCCAGGCCGATGAGCGCGTGTTGTGGGACGCCAAGTCCGCCAGCAGTGAGACCAAACTCAAGGCCGCCGGTGTCGAGTTCATCACCGTCGACAAAAAGCCCTTCTATGACGCCACTGCGCCGGTGCGTGCGAAGTACGGTGCGGCGTACGCCGACATCATCAAGCGCATCGACGCGGTCGAGTAATCACCCTCCTTCCAGCTAGGCCGGGCGCGGTCGGCATCGACGCGCCCGGTTACGGTGAACGCCATGAAGAATTTACTGCTGCGCATCAACGACCGCATCTACATGACCTGCATCTGGGTCGCCGGCCTCTCGGTTTTGGGGGTCGCACTGATCATTCCCTGGGGCATTTTTGCCCGTTACATCCTCGGCACCGGCGCAAGCTGGCCGGAGCCCACCGCCATCCTGCTGATGCTGGTATTCACCTTTATCGGTGCCGCCGCCAGCTACCGCGCCGGCGCGCATATGTCGGTGGCAGTGGTCACTGACCGTTTGCCGCCGCGCCAGCGCCACCTCGTCGGCATCTTCTCGCAATTGCTCATGGGCACCATTTGCCTGTTCATGGTCATTTGGGGCACCAAGCTGTGCATGTCCACCTGGAACCAATTCATGAGCGCCATCCCTACCCTGCGCGTGGGCATCACCTATATGCCGATCCCGATTGGCGGGCTGCTGACGCTGATCTTTGTCGTGGAAAAACTCCTGCTCGGTGACCAGAGCAATCGTCGGGTTGTGCGCTTCGACCTGGTTGAAGAAAGCGAAGGGGCCGCTTGATATGGACGCATTGATTCTGTTGGGCAGCTTTATCGCCTTGATCCTGATCGGCATGCCGGTGGCCTATGCCCTCGGGTTGTCGGCGCTGATTGGCGCATGGTGGATCGACATCCCGTTCCAGGCCCTGATGATTCAGGTGGCGGGCGGGGTGAACAAGTTTTCGCTGATGGCGATTCCGTTCTTTGTGCTGGCCGGGGCGATCATGGCCGAAGGCGGCATGTCGCGGCGGCTGGTGGCGTTCGCCGGGGTGCTGGTGGGCTTCGTGCGGGGTGGCCTGTCGTTGGTCAACATCATGGCCTCGACATTCTTCGGCGCGATTTCCGGCTCGTCCGTGGCGGACACCGCCTCGGTGGGCTCGGTGCTGATTCCGGAAATGGAACGGCGTGGCTACCCGCGCGAATTCGCGACGGCGGTGACCGTCAGTGGTTCGGTGCAGGCGTTGCTGACCCCGCCCAGCCATAACTCGGTGCTCTACTCCCTGGCGGCCGGCGGCACGGTATCGATCGCCTCGCTGTTCATGGCCGGCGTGGTGCCGGGCTTGCTGATGAGCGCGTGCCTGATGGTGCTGTGCCTGATTTTCGCGAAGAAGCGCAACTACCCCAAAGGCGAAGTGATCCCGTTGAAGCAGGCGCTGAAAATCGCCGCCGATGCGCTCTGGGGCCTGATGGCCATGGTGATCATCCTCGGCGGCATTCTCTCGGGCATTTTCACCGCCACCGAATCCGCCGCAATCGCCGTGCTGTGGGCGTTTTTTGTGACCATGTTCATTTACCGCGACTACAAATGGCGCGAGCTGCCCAAGCTGATGCATCGCACGGTGCGCACCATTTCCATCGTGATGATCCTGATCGCCTTCGCCGCCAGCTTCGGCTACATCATGACCCTGATGCAGATCCCGGCGAAGATCACCACGCTGTTCCTGACCCTGTCGGACAACCGCTACGTGATCCTGATGTGCATCAACATGATGCTGTTGTTGCTCGGCACGGTGATGGACATGGCGCCGCTGATCCTTATCCTGACGCCGATCCTGCTGCCGGTAGTGCTCGGCATCGGCGTCGACCCGGTGCACTTCGGCATGATCATGCTGGTGAACCTGGGGATTGGCCTGATCACCCCGCCGGTGGGCGCGGTGCTGTTCGTGGGCGCGGCGGTGGGCAATGTCAGCATCGAGAAAACCGTGAAGGCGCTGCTGCCGTTTTATGCGGTGCTGTTCCTGGTATTGATTGCGGTGACTTACATTCCTGCGCTGTCGTTGTGGCTGCCGAGCGTGGTGCTCTGACACCCCACTAAAGCCAGCGGAGATCCCATGTGGGAGCTGGCTTGCCTGCGATATCGGTGTAACAGTCACAGATGCAGCAACTGATAGACAGCCATCGCAGGCAAGCCAGC
>NZ_JBARTQ010000412.1:0-6257 GCF_049645325.1 Pseudomonas sp.
ATGGATGGCCCGTCACGGCGGCCCACGGATTCAAGCCGGAGTGAGGGCACACCGAGCCTAGGCGAGGTGCCGAGTGGAGGGGCAAGAGCCCTTTTGGTTACTTTTGGGGCTCTTTTCCAAAAGTGACCCGCTGTAAGAGCGGAACCCATACCAGCCGTTACCGCAGCAACGGATATGTACACGATCAAAAATTCCACCCAATCACCCTTCATGGTCATTTATGGAAAAGTCAACGTTTCGCAAACTCGGAATGCTCGCCGTACTGGCCGTCGCCATCGGCCTGGTGGTGTACGCCGTACAAGCCCCCGCCGACGCCCCCCAATACCTCACCGCCACCGCCGAACGCGGTGACATCGAGAACGCCGTATTGGCCACCGGCCTGCTGGAAGGCGTCAAACAAGTCGACGTCGGCGCCCAAGTCTCCGGGCAGTTGAAGTCCCTCAAGGTCAAGGTCGGCGACAAAGTGAAAAAGGGCCAGTGGCTCGCCGAAATCGACCCGCTGATCCTGCAAAACACCCTGCGCAAAGCCCAGGTCGACGAAGAAAACCTGCAGGCCCAGCGGCGTGCCACGGCGGCCCAGCTCAAACAGGCCAAGTCGGTGTACGAACGCTACAAAGGCCTGCAAGTCGACGAGTCGGTTTCCCGCCAGGATTTCGAAGACGCCGAGTCCACCTTCCAGGTGCAGCAAGCCAACCTGTTGTCCCTGGATGCGCAGATCAAAAGCGCGCACATCCAGATCGACACCGCCAAGGTCAACCTGGCCTACACACGCATTGTCGCGCCCATCGACGGCGATGTGGTCGGCATCGTCACCCAGGAAGGCCAGACCGTGATCGCCAGCCAGTTGGCGCCGGTGCTGCTCAAGCTGGCGGACCTCGACACCATGACCGTCAAGGCCCAGGTCTCTGAAGCCGATGTGATCCATATCAGCCCCGGCCAGCAGGTGTATTTCACCATCCTCGGCGAGGCCGACAAGCGCTACTACGCCAAGCTGCGCGGCACCGAACCGGCGCCCCAGAACTTCCTCGAAACCCAGACCGCCGGCACCCCGAAGCAGAACACGGCGGTGTTCTACAACGCATTGTTCGACGTCCCCAACCCTGACCACCGCCTGCGCATCGCCATGACCGCCCAGGTGCGTATCGTGCTCGACACCGCCCAAGCCGTATTGATGGTGCCGGTGGCGGCGCTCGGCGCGCGCAATAACGATGGCAGCTACACCCTGCGCGTGCTGGATGCCAAGGGCAAGGCGACGTCGCGGGCGGTGAAGACGGGCATCAACAACAACGTCAAGGTGCAGATTCTGGAAGGCTTGGCCGAAGGCGATAAAGTCGTGATTGGCGATGCAACCCCAGCCGTGGCGGGGAGCTGACGGATGAGCCAGCCACTGTTGGAACTCAAAGGCATCACCCGCAGTTTCATGGCCGGTGAGCGCGAGTTCATTGCGCTCAAGGGCATCGACCTGACCATTCATGCCGGGGAAATGGTCGCGATCATCGGCGCCTCGGGTTCGGGGAAGTCCACGCTGATGAACATCCTCGGCGGCCTCGATTACGCCACCGCCGGCAGCTACAAAATCAATGGCATCGAAACCCGTTCATTGGGCGATGAGCAACTGGCGGAACTGCGCCGCGATTACTTCGGGTTCATCTTCCAGCGCTACCATTTGCTGGCGCACCTGAGTGCCTTGCACAACGTGGAAATGCCGGCGATCTACGCCGGTACGCCGGAGAGCCAGCGCCACAGCCGCGCACGGGAATTGCTCGAACGCCTGGGGTTGGCGGGGCACACCACGCACCGGCCGAGCCAGCTGTCCGGCGGGCAACAGCAGCGGGTGAGTATCGCCCGGGCATTGATGAACGGCGGTGAAGTGATCCTCGCCGACGAACCCACCGGTGCCCTCGACACCCACAGCGGCAAAGAAGTGATGCGCATCCTCGCCGAGCTGCACGCGGCCGGGCACACGGTGATTATCGTCACCCACGACCCCAAGGTGGCGGCGAATGCGCAGCGCATCGTTGAGGTAAGCGATGGCGAAATTGTCAGCGACAAGGCCAACGCCAGTGACGGCCTCGAACTGCCCAGCGAGGCGCCGATCGAGCCCAGGCGCAGCGGCGCGCGGCGTCTGGTGGCGAGCCTGGGGTTGTTCAAGGAGGCCTTCAACATGGCCTGGGTTGCGCTGGTGTCCCACCGCATGCGCACCTTGCTGACCATGCTCGGCATTGTCATCGGCATCACCTCCGTGGTGTCGATCTCGGCCATCGGCGAAGGCGCCAAGCGTTATGTGCTCAAGGACATCCAGGCGATCGGCAGCAACACCATCGACATCTTTTCCGGCACCAGTTTCGGCGACAGCCGCGCCTCGGCCATCGAGACCTTGATGCCTTCGGATGTGGAGGCGTTGAACCAGCTGTATTACGTCGACAGCGCCACGCCGGTGGTGGGGCGCAACCTGTTGCTGCGCTTTGGCAATATCGACCTGGATGCGCAGGTCAATGGCGTCAGTGACCGTTATTTCAACGTGAAGGGCTTGAAGCTTGAGGCCGGCATCGCCTTCAGCGAAAGCGATGCACGGCGCCAGGCACAGGTGGTGGTGATCGACCACAACACCCGTCATCGGTTGTTCGGGCCGAATGTCGACCCGTTGGGCCAGGTGATCCTGGTCGGCAACCTGCCGTGCACGGTCATTGGCGTGACGGCCGACAATAAAAACATGTTCGCCGCCAGCAAGGCGCTGAATGTGTGGGTGCCGTATGAAACAGCGGCGGGGCGCCTGCTGGGCCAGCGTCATCTGGACAGCATCACCGTGCGCATCAAGGACGGCCAGCCGAGCAAGGTAGTCGAAGACAACGTCAACAAGCTGATGCTGCAACGCCACGGCACCAAGGACTTCTTCACCAACAACCTCGACAGCATCATGCAGACCGTGCAGAAAACCAGCCGCTCGCTGGCGTTGCTGTTGTCGTTGATTGCGGTGATTTCGTTGCTGGTGGGCGGCATCGGGGTGATGAATATCATGCTGGTGTCGGTCACCGAGCGGACCCGCGAGATTGGTATTCGCATGGCGGTGGGCGCGCGGCAGTCGGATATACGTCAGCAGTTCCTGGTGGAGGCGGTGATGGTGTGCCTGATTGGCGGGATCATCGGGATCTCACTGTCCTACGCCATCGGCTATCTGTTTTCGTTGTTCGTGAAAGAGTGGGAGATGGTGTTTTCGGTCGGCTCGATCATCACCGCGTTTGCCTGCTCGACGCTGATCGGCATTGTGTTTGGCTTTGTGCCGGCAAGGAACGCGGCGCGTCTGGACCCGATCGAGGCGTTGGCCAGGGACTGATTATCCTGGTTACGGGAGAACCCCTGTGGGCGCCGACAAGCCGGCGCCCACAGGGTTTGAGGGGTGTTTTACAGACTGGCGGCGTTGCCCTCGTCAGTCGCGTACATCCACCGCAACAATGAATGCCGCCCGCTGATCCCCAGCTTGATCGCAGCGCGCTTGAGGTAGCTCTCGATGGTGTTGACCTTCAGCGCCAGTTGCTCTGCCAGCTCCGGTGCGGTGCGCCCGGCCAGCAGGCCGACACACACTTCCAGTTCGCGGTTGGACAGGGCCAGGCCCGATTGCACCAGGCGTTCTTGAATGCGTCGGCGCAGGGTGTCGATGCCCTGGTTTTGCGGCGCAACCGGATCGCGGTCCTGGCGGCACGGCTGGATCGCGGAGATGTGTTTTTCGACCATGGGCAGCAACAGCGTGGAGAAATCCTGCAGCATGCTGCGTTCCTGCGGCGAAAAGCTTTCGGACTGGTGCGAGCGGTACACCGACAGCACGTAGCGCACATCGTCCTTGCGGCGCGTGAGGTGCAATTGAGCGGCGGGTTGCTCCGCGCCCAATGCCGCCACCGAATCGGTGTAGACCGGGCTGATCCTGCGGCGGGTGTTGCCCTGTGGGTTCACCCGTAATTGCGTGATATGCGTGGCGTCCACTGCCAGTTGAGTGAGGATCAGGTCATGCAGCATGCGTGGGAAATGGCGACTGCCGGTGCTGGCGATGACTTTGCCTATATGTGGGAACAGGTGTGAGTTCATCAGTTCATCCATGAGTTTCGAGTGTAGGAATTCAGCCTTATAGCGACGGGATTTAAGAAGGTGATCTGAGTGAATAACCTACAGTGATAATGCTCCCGCGAGACCTATGCTAGTACAGCCTGGCAAAAGCAGGGGGATCCAATCGGCAAAAAAAAAGATTAAACACGTATGACGGCGGTCGGACCTGTCCGACCACCGTTTGTGGGAAAGGATAAAGCCGGGCGTAGGCCTTACCTCACGGCATGCGCCGCCATCATGGCCTGACGCGGTGCCGAGCGAGTGCACTTGGCCAATGCCTGTTGCACATCTGCCAGCAGGTCGGCGACGTCCTCCAGCCCGACCGACAAGCGCACCAAGCCTTCGCTGATGCCGTGCTGCGCGCGCTCTTCGGGGGTGTAGGTGGAGTGGGTCATGCTGGCCGGGTGCTGGGCCAGCGATTCGGCATCGCCCAGGCTGACGGCGCGGGTGAACAGCTTGAGGGCATTCATGAAGCGTCGACCGGTCTCGATGCCGCCCTTGAGTTCGAAGGCGATCATGCCGCCGGACTGTTTCATCTGCCGTGTCGCCAGTTCGTACTGTGGGAAAGAACGCAGCCCGGGGTAGGTCACCCATTGCACCGCCGGGTGAGCCTGCAACGCCTCGGCCACGGCCTGCGCGTTGCTGCAATGGCGGTCCATGCGCAGCGCCAACGTCTTGAGGCCCCGCATCAGCAGGGACGCATCCTGGGGTGACATGACCGCGCCAGTCAGGTCCTTGAGCCCTTGCAGGCGAATGCGTTGCGCCAGCGCGTGGTTGCTCACGGCGATGCCGGCGGTGATATCACCATGGCCGCTGAGGTACTTGGTGGCCGAATGCACCACCACGTCGGCGCCCAACTCCAGCGGGCGTTGCAGGTACGGCGTGCAATAGGTGTTATCGACCACCACGGTGACATTGGGCTGCTGATGAGCGAGTTCGGCTACCGCTGCGATGTCCACCAGGCGCAGGGTGGGATTGGCCGGGGTCTCGCAGTAGATCATGCGGGTGGCAGGGGACAGTGCCGCGCGCAAGGCGGCCAGGTCAGTGAGGTCGACGTGGCGCACCTTGATGCCGAATTCGCCGATGCCGTGGTGCAGCAATGCGAAGGTGCAGCCGTACAGCGTCTGGCTGACGATCACTTCATCTCCCGGGCGCAACAGGGTCCAGAACGTCGCCGCAATCGCGCCCATGCCGGAGCTGAACGCCACGGCGGCTTCGCCATTTTCCAGGGTGGCCATGCGCGATTCGAGCAGGGCCAGGATCGGGTTGGAAATGCGTGTATAGAAGTGGCCGCTTGCGTCTCCGGCAAAGCAGGCGGCGCCGTATTCGACGGTGGGAAAGGCGAAGGTGGCCGACAGGTAGATGGGTGGCACGAGGGCGCCGTGGTGGTCCTTGGGGTCGTAGCCGTGGTGGATGGCGCGGGTGGAAAAGCCGAATGTAGTGTGTTTATTGTTCATGTCGGACGCTCCTTATTTCCTACAATGCTATGCTCATAACCACAGATGAACGTTGCGAAAGTTGCAGGAAATTCCCGGTTTCGGGGATGAAAAACCAATAAAAATAATCAAATGAGGCAAGACATGCCCGTCAGTCTGGATCGCACCGACAAAGCGCTTTTAAACGCGTTGCAAGGCAATGCACGCTTGACCGTGGCCGAGCTGGCCGAGCGGGTTTCCTTGACCACGTCGCCGTGCTGGCGGCGGGTGAGGAACCTGGAGGAGAGCGGGGTGATCAGTGGCTATCAGGCGATCCTGTCGCCCAAGGCGCTGGGGTATGGGGTGACGGCGTTTGTCAGCATCATGATGGAGAGTCATACCCAGGAAATCGCCCGTGCGTTTGAGCAGCGGTTGTTGGAGATTCCTGAGGTGGTGGCGTGCCACAACGTGTCGGGGCGGTATGATTTTTTGCTGGAGGTGGTGGCGAGGGATCTGGAGTCGTTCGGGGAGTTTGCCCGGGAGGTGTTGCAGACTTTGCCGTGTGTTAAGGAGATTTATTCGAGTTTTTCGTATAAGTCGGTTAGGCGGTTGCGGGTGATTCCGTTGCCTGGCTGATGGGGGTGTATCCGTTGTTTGGGTGATGGCGGGTATGGGTTCCGCCCTTACGGCGGCTCACTTTTGGTGGAGCGCAAAAGTAAGCAAAACGCTCTTGCCCCTCCACTC
>NZ_JBARTQ010000413.1:0-3675 GCF_049645325.1 Pseudomonas sp.
CATGCCCCACAAGCCTGAACCCATGGTTGCCAACGCTGCGCGTATCAGAAAGCCCGGACGCCCGGATTCATGCAAAAACCCCGGGTTGATGTCCGGCGTGTTGACAAAAAAATTCGGCCGGAAGCACTCGCGCCACGGCGACTCGTTCAACTGCGCCAGGTATTCACTCAGTTCAGCCTTGTTGTTGCGCCAAGTGAAATACGTGTAGCTCTGCGAATACCCAACCTTGCCCAAGCGCGCCATCATCGCCGGCGTTGTGAAGGCTTCCGCGAGGAAGATCACGTCAGGGTGCCTGGACCGCACATCGCTGATCAGCCATTGCCAGAACGGCAGCGGCTTGGTGTGAGGGTTGTCGACACGAAACGTCTTCACGCCCTCTTCCACCCAACCCAGCACAACGTCGCGCAGCTCGGTCCACAGGCTCGGGATCGAGTCCGCCGCGTAAAAATCGACGTTGACGATGTCCTGGTATTTTTTCGGCGGGTTTTCCGCGTATTTGATCGTGCCGTCCGGGCGCCAGTTGAACCAACCTGGGTGCTGCTTGAGCCACGGGTGATCCTGGGAGCACTGGATGGCGAAATCCAGCGCGATTTCCAGGCCATGGTCGGCGGCGGCCTTGACCAGGCGACGGAAATCATCACGGCTGCCCAGTTGCGGGTGAATGGCTTCGTGGCCGCCTTCCTCGCTGCCGATCGCATACGGGCTGCCCGGATCGTCCGGGCCGGCGGTCAGGGAGTTGTTGCGGCCTTTGCGGTGGCTGCGCCCGATCGGGTGGATCGGCGGGAAGTACAGCACGTCAAAACCCATGTCATGGATCATCGACAAGCGCGAGTGAACGTCATTGAACGTGCCGTGGCGGGCTGGGTCGTCGGTGATCGAGCGCGGAAACAGTTCGTACCAGCTGGCAAATTGCGCCGCCTCACGCTCCACGTCAATCGGGTAGACGGTGCTGATGCTCAAGTAGGCGCGGTGATCGGCCTGAGTCATCAAGTGTGCACTGTCTTCGTGCAGGAACAACGCGACTTGCTCGGTTTCCAGCAGGCCGGAGAGTTCGTGGTGCAGCAGCATCAGGCGATCACGCAATTCATTGTCACTGCGCTCGGCCGCCTGAAGTACCAGGCTGCGACCTTCCTGCAATTCCAGGCTGACCGGCACCCCGGCCTCGTGTTTCTTGCGCAATTCGTAGCAGAAGCTGGCGAAGGTATCGATCCAGGCCTCGATGCAGTATTCGTGTGGCCCCTGGCTGGTGACGGTAAACGAACCCTCCCAGCCATTGTTGCCGACATCGGCCATGACCACGCTGTGCCAGCTTTCATCCTGCAACGGGCGCCAGCGAATCAGCACGGCCAGCTTGTCATGGCCGTCGGCGAACACCTTGCTGGTGACATTCAGTTGCTGGCCGACCACGGCTTTTACCGCGAATTCACCGCCGTCAATCACCGGCGTGGTGCTTTCGATCGCGATCCGGGGCAGCAGCAACGCCTGGGACAGCGGCAATATGGAGTCTTCTGAAGCCAATGTTTCAGCAGTCATCGAGCATCTTCCCCTTACGCCCTGTGGACGCTCTTTGCTTGATCCGAATTCTGGTACGGCAGCGCTCTCCCTGAGCAGGGCCGTCATAGGTCCGAGCCTGCGCCTGGGTTAAAAGTTCAGGTGGATGTGCCGCCATCCGGCGGGGAATCAATTGCGCCGCGTGGATGTCCACCGGTAGAGCAAAGCACAAAGGAGGCCACACCGATGAATATCCCGATCCCGGCTGAAACCCCTGATCCAAATATCGACACACCGACCCTGCCGCCCAGCGAACCGGAGCCGGTGCCAGAGAAGGAACCGCCTGAAAACGTGCCGCCGCCGGTCGAAGAACCGCCTACGACCATGCCACCGGTGATCGTGTGACGTAAGCCAGGCGGA
Source organism: Pseudomonas sp. (assembly GCF_049645325.1). Lineage (GTDB taxonomy): Bacteria > Pseudomonadota > Gammaproteobacteria > Pseudomonadales > Pseudomonadaceae > Aquipseudomonas. The sequence goes on from NZ_JBARTQ010000413.1 coordinate 1,912, forward strand.
CGAGCGCTTGCCCGCAATCCAGTAATTTGCGGGCAAGCCTTACAGACACTTCCTACCCATAGTAGAGACGGCCCTGAAATCCATCTGCGTCTCGACTATCAGAGAATCAACTCGCGCGGGCCGACGCCAAGCCACAGATCCGGTGAGGGCCTCTTTTAATCACAACGCGAGTATTCATCATGTCGATATCATCGTTGCCACCCCAGCCGTCCCTGTCATTGACGCAACCCCCCTACCAGGCAGGCCCTGCGAAACACTCGTCAGCCACAACCCCCGAAACACCTTCCCGCGACGCTCACGACAAATCCCCGAACACCGAAAATACCCAGGCGGCATCCATCGCCCCGCGCTCGCCCGACGCCCTGTCAAAGATGCAGAAAATCGCCCAACTGCTGAGCCGCGAGTCGCTCATCAATATGATGCGCGCGCCCTACACCAAGGAAACGGCGCAAAACCTCAAGGAACTCCGAGCGCGGCTGAGTCCGGACTCACTCAACCTCCTGAGTGACGACCCGAAGGAGCGGGCGCAAATACGGGCCAAGGTCGGTGAGCTGTTGAGCGAGAAAAATATCCATGGCCTGCGCCGTGAAGCGACAGCCCTTCCCATCGCGGCGTTGACCCCCGAGAAGATTCGAGAGCGCACAGCCAAAATCGACCCGCAGGAGAGTTTTGACGCTTGCCGTCAGGTCGGAAAAGAATTGAAAGCGGAGAAGCTCAATACTCGTCACCGCGAGCGTCACTGTGAACCGCTGTGCAAAAACCTGATTGCGATTGGTCAGCCACTGACGCTCGACACCCCTGGCACACCGCCCGTGGTCAAAACTGAGACACCGGCCATCCCTCCTTCGCCTAACGTCGCGCCCCGCAGTAAAAGTACGCCGCAAACCATTACCCACGACCATGCCCAGGCGTCGGCGGAAGCCTTGGCAACGATGCGTGAAATCGGTGAAATATTGAACCGGGACAGCCTCATTCGCATGATGCGCGAGCCGAATACCACTGAAACAGTGCAGCACGTCAAGGCCCTGGAAAGGTTGTTAAGCGACGAGTCACTCAACAGCCTGAGTGCCGACCCCTCGGAGGTCGCGCAACTGCGCACGGTGATCAACCAGATCATGAGCGAGGCAAACCTGCAGTCGCTGCTGCGCGAAGCAACGTTCGCCGTTGTGACGTGACGGGAGTTAACCCTTAGGCGTTGCTACTTATCCTTGTCGAGGCGCTTGACGATCATCGGCATCACACTGAAGACCGCCAGCGCCAGCAAGGTACTGAGCACCGCCGTTGATTCCCGGCCCATGCCCGCCGCCACGCCGATGGCGGCGGTCATCCATAAACCGGCGGCAGTGGTCAGGCCCTTGACATGCTGGCCCTCCTCATCCTCCTTGCCCTTGAGGATGGTGCCCGCGCCCAGGAACCCAATGCCGGCAATCACCCCCTGCAACACGCGGCTCATGGCGTCCGCCTGGCTGCCGGACATCTGCGGCACCAAGACGAACAAGGCCGCTCCCAAGGCCACCAGCATATGGGTGCGCACCCCGGCGGCCTTGCCCTTCTGTTCGCGCTCAAAGCCTAAAACACCGCCGAGTATCGCAGCGATCAGCAAGCGGACAGTAATCTGCGTGAGTTGCTTTGCGTCGCCAATGTCGGCGAATTCGGCTTGCAGGGTTTGCCAGACTTCATGCCACCAAGCGTCCATGAAAGGGGTCCTTTGTCAGGGTTGATAAGACATGGACAGCAGCGACCGCCAGTCAGTTGCCCGGAACC
>NZ_JBARTQ010000414.1:0-4935 GCF_049645325.1 Pseudomonas sp.
CAGTAAACCTGGTGACTGATACACCGCTTTCGCGAGCAAGCCCGCTCCCACATTTGCATTGGGTTTTCACCCGCTCTGATGATGTATCTGTCAGACCACCAACGACAGCAACATAATGAAGATCAACGCCACCACCGACAGGATGGTCTCCATCGCCGTCCAGGTTTTGAACGTCTCGGCCACGGTCATGTTGAAGTACTGCTTCACCAGCCAGAACCCGGCATCGTTGACGTGAGACAGCACCAACGAGCCCGCCCCCGTCGCCAACACCAGCAACTCGCGGTTAACCCCCGGAATCATCCCCACCACCGGCACCACAATGCCCGCGCCGGTAATGGTTGCCACGGTCGCAGAACCGGTGGCCACACGAATCACCGCCGCCACCAGCCATGCCAGCAAAATCGGGTTGATCTGCGCGTTCACGGCCATGTGGCCAATCACGTCACCCACGCCGCTGGTCACCAGCATCTGCTTGAAACCACCACCCGCGCCAATGATCAAGATAATCGCGGCAGTCGGCGCCAGGCTGGCGTCGAGCAGCTTGAGGATTTGCTTGGAGTGAATGCCCTGGCGATGGCCAAAGGTGTACAGCGACAGCAGCAACGCCAACAGCAACGCGGTGATCGGGTGACCGATCATGTCCATCCAGTTGCGGATAGCGTGGCCGTCCGGCAGCGCGACGTCAGCGAAAGTCTTGAGCAGCATCAGGAACACCGGCAGCAGCACGGTGATCAGGGTGATGCTGAAGCTCGGCAGGGTCTTCGACTCCGGCTCACGGGCCAGTTGGTCGACCAGTTCCTGGGACGGGTTGCCCGGGATGTACTTGGCGATAAACGTGCCGAAGATCGGGCCGGCGATGATAGCGGTCGGCAATGCGACGATCAGGCCGTACAGAATGGTCTTGCCGATGTCCGCGCCAAACACACCGATGGCCAGCAGCGGCCCCGGGTGCGGTGGCACCAGGCCGTGCACTGCCGAGAGGCCGGCGAGCAGCGGGATGCCGATCTTGATCAACGACACGCCGGTGCGGCGCGCGACGATGAACACCAGCGGGATCAGCAGTACAAAACCGATCTCGAAGAACAGCGGGATGCCCACCAGGAACGCGGCGAACATCATGGCCCACTGGACCTTTTCCTTGCCGAAGGCGCGGATCAAGGTTTGCGCGATCTGATCGGCGCCGCCGGATTCGGCCATCATTTTGCCGAGCATCGTGCCCAGCGCGAGGATGATGCCGACAAAGCCGAGCACACCGCCGAAACCGTCCTGGAACGCCTTGATGATCTTGTCCACGGGCATGCCCGAGGTCAGGCCGAGGAAGCCGGCCGCGATGATCAGTGCAATGAACGGGTGCACCTTGAACTTGGTGATCAAAAAGATCAGCCCGATGATAGTGACCACTGCATCGAGCAGTAGGTAAGACTCGTGGGACATGCCAAACATGGGGGGTCTCTCCTGTTTGTTGTTGTTATTAAAGCGGGTGTTGAATTTCCTGCCGGGGATAGCGCTATCTTTTCCGGCAAAAAATTATTTGGTTGGTTCAAAACCGTGTTGCAGCCACCAGGCATTGGTTTGCTCGGCCAGGTCCTCGACGCTGTCTTCACTGGCGTTGAGCGCCAGGGTCAGCGGCTCGCCTACGGGCGATTCAAGGGTGGCGAACTGGCTGTCGATCAGGCTGGCCGGCATGAAGTGGCCCGGACGGTGGGACACGCGGTCGGCGGCCACGGCACGGGTCAGCTCCAAAAACACAAAGCCCAGGCCCGGCGCAGCTTCGCGCAGGTGGTCACGGTATTTTTTCTTGAGGGCTGAGCAGGTGAGCACGGGATGCTCGCCGGCTTTTAACGAACGGCGCAGTTCATCGCAGAGGATGTCGAGCCAGCCGGCGCGGTCGTCGTCGTTGAGGGGGTGGCCGGCGCTCATCTTCTCGATGTTCGCGGCGGGGTGAAAGCTGTCGCCTTCAATCGCGGTGGCGCCGTTCAGAAGGCACAGGGCTTCGCTGACGCTGGACTTGCCACAGCCGGAAACACCCATGATGACCAGGGCGGTAACAGGTTGACTCATGAAACACCTCAGGACGCAGATAGCGCTACCTTTGCACGCTGTAAGGCTAGTGCAAAAACAGGCTTTTCCCGCGCCGTCTTGTCATTTTTATGGAGTGACGCGTGCATCCGCTCCAATCATTTGAACCGGATCAGGCAACCCGGCGTTCAAGTATTTGCAGCTGTTTGGAGACAGCGCTACCTTAGTGCCTCGATTTTTGTTTGGCAACCGCCTGATGACCTCCAAGAACGATAAAAATACCCGCACGACGGGTCGCCCTACCCTGAATGAAGTCGCCCGCCTGGCGGGTGTGAGCCCGATCACCGCCTCCCGCGCCTTGCGTGGCATCAGCACCGTCGCCACCGAACTGGTGGAAAAAGTCCAGCAGGCCGCGGCCGAACTCAACTACGTGGTCAACCCCGCCGCCCGCGCCCTGGCGTCGGCGCAGAGCCATTCGGTGGTGGTCATCGTGCCGTCGCTGTCCAACCTGCTGTTTATCGAAACCCTTGAGGCCATCCACCAAGTGCTGCGGCCCAAGGGCTTTGAAGTGCTGATCGGCAACTCGCACTATTCGCGTGACGAAGAAGAAAACCTGCTGCGCAACTACATGGCTTATCAGCCACGCGGCTTGCTGCTGACCGGGTTTGACCGCACCGAAAGCGCGCGCCGGATGGTCGAGGCGAGCAATGTGCCGTGTGTGTACATGATGGACCTGGACCCCAACGCCGGGGTGAACTGCGTGGGTTTCTCGCAACTGAGCGCGGGTGAAACCGCTGCCGCGCACTTGCTCTCGCGTGGGCGCAAGCGCCTGGCGTATATCGGCGCGCAGTTGGACCAACGCACCTTGCTGCGTGGCGAGGGCTTCCGCCGCGCACTGCAACAGGCCGGTATGTATGACCCGGCGCTGGAATTGCTGACGCCGCGCCCCTCCTCCGTGGGTTTGGGCGGCGAGCTGTTTTTGCAGTTGCTGGCAGCGCACCCGGATGTGGACGCGATTTTCTTCGGCAACGACGACCTGGCCCAAGGTGCGCTGCTCGAAGCCCTGCGCCACGGCATCAACGTGCCGGAGCGCGTGGCGGTGCTGGGCTTTAATGACTTGCCCGCGTCATCGTTCATGGTGCCGCGCTTGAGCAGCATCAGCACCCCGCGCGAAGCGATCGGGCGGCGTTCAGCGGAGCATTTGCTGACGATCATGGCGGGCAACAAGGTCGCCAAGCCGGTGGTGGATATGGGGTTTGAGTTGCAGGTGCGGGAGAGCACTTGATGGCCAGAGTTCAGTCAGACGGAGGGAGCCTGTAGCCTCCGCCCTCCGCCCCTTCATGCAGTGCCATCTGTATACGTTCATACACCTCATTGGCCTCTGTTGAGTTGATGGACCGAGAGCAATCTCTCAAAACAATACGCAGCAGAATGTTCTCTTGCCCGGGCAGCAATCCGAGGCGAGAGACCGCTTGCGCAGGTAAATCGTCACGACACCAACGCCCCATCACTCGCATTTCTTCTACCCACGATGAGTTTTCCCCCGCGGCCAGAAGCATCTTTTCAGTCATTGCTTCTTCGCTTTGGCCCGGCGTTACAGCAAGGGAAATGTCTCGGGTGATTGAAGGCAGCCTGGAAACCGGTTGCCACGGTTTCAAATCAAACATCTGGGCCTTTACCCTGGGATGGGAATCGCGAAGAAGACGAATGTCCGGAATGCCTTTGCGCAGCATAGTCAACCGGTCCAATCCCATTCCCAGGGCCAAGCCACCGTGCTGACGAGGGTTGATATTCAAACGCTCAAGCAATGACTTGGCGATGCAACCGCATTCCAGCACCTCGATAGGCTTACCCTCGAAGATCACGTTCACCTCGATGCCCCCCTCGGTGTAATGGTGGGGGCTTTCAGAGGCAGTCCAGCTCATTCCCGGTATGGCAACGTCCACTATATCCCCGACTAATCGCAGGAGATGATCCGACGTCGAGAGTTGCGGATCACCCAAAACCCAAAGGTCCATCTGATGCGGTTCTGCGCAGTGCCAGCGATCGCGACTGTCACGCCGAAACGTCATTCCTGGCGCAGCCAACATCAGCATTTGCCCAGGCTTACGACTTGCACTGGCCTGCTGTAACGCAACCGGAATCAAACTGGTGGTTTGCGTGCGCAGAAGACTGGCATCGTCAACCCAGCGGGTATATGCACTGCCAAGGGTCGTTTCAGTATCGTCGTAGCCGAGCAGACCGTAGTTATCTTGGGCGGTCACCACACGCGGGCCGTCAAGTAGTTGAGGTTCAGGCCACCCCCGTGTGCGCAGTCCTGTCAGTATTTCATCCAGCAATAAACGAATGGCGTGAGGCTCAATGCTTGGATCGGTCAGATCCTTCAGCGTCAAGGCACGTTGTAATTCAGCTGTACTTATTAACTTTTTACTTACATACATATCCGTATCCCCACTGGCTCAACGCCCACATGATGAACGTCAGAAAATTACGCTTGAAAAAGCCAGCACGGCAATAGCAACCTGCAAAAAAACCACATTATCAGGCGACACTTACAGACACTGCCTACACACGGTTAGCGAACTTATAAAAACATCATCTTTAAAAGAAATCGATATAAAAAACACACACCGCTTGTTTCCCTTTTTTCCGATTAGATGGCTAATAGCTTCACCCTGTTATCCAGGGCATCTAAACAATCCATAGCGGAGGCAACGATGAACGTACCGATTGATTTTAATGAACGAACACTGAATCGCATCACATCCGATCCTGAAGGATTTTCCTGGCCACCCCTGTCTTGGCCTTAACTAACAGCCCCAGAGTGCCAAGACCTTCCTCTTGGCACTCTGCACGGAGTGATCACGATGACAGCCTCTCAATACTCGTTGCTGCCAGACCTGGCTGATTTTGAAA
>NZ_JBARTQ010000415.1:0-6449 GCF_049645325.1 Pseudomonas sp.
TGGGAGCGGGCTTGCTCGCGAATGCGCTCTGTCAGTTGAACATTCCTCCGCTGGCACACCGCATTCGCGAGCAAGCCCGCTCCCACATTAGATTGTCTTTGTTTGTGGAATAAAGTCTCTTTATAGAGACTGGGCAATACCCAACGCCACCATCTTCTTGTACAGCGTCGATCTTCCAAGCCCCAACCGCTTGGCCGCGTCCACCACATTCCCCTCACACGCCGCCAGCGCTGCACCTATCACCTGGCGATCAAACCGCTCGCGTGCCGCGCTGAAGCTTTCACCCGCCACGCACGCCACGGCATTCCGCGCCACGGGGGTAAACGTGCCAATCGCCGCCCGAATGTCCTCGGCATTCAACACCAGGCCATCACTCAGCAATGCCGCCCGTTCCAGCACATTGCGCAGCTCGCGGATATTGCCCGGCCACGCATGTTGCGCCAGCAGCGCCAGGGCTTCGCGGTCCAGTTCATGCTGGCTGCGCAACTCCTCAAGAATCGCCTCGCTCAACGCCGGAATATCCTCCAGCCGCTCACGCAACGGCGGCACCTGGATCGGCAGCACATTCAGCCGGTAATACAGGTCCGCGCGAAACTCGCCACGCTTGATCGCCGCTTCCAGGTCCATGGATGTGGCGGCAATCACGCGCACATCGCTGTGCAGCATTTCGTTGGAGCCCACCGGCTCAAATTCCTTTTCCTGCAACACGCGCAGCAGTTTGCTTTGCAGCGGCAGCGGCATGTCACCGATTTCATCGAGGAACAGCGTGCCGCCCTGGGCAATCTGGAACTTGCCGGGGCGGCCTTTGCGGTCGGCGCCGGTAAACGCCCCCGGCGCGGTGCCGAAGAACTCGGCCTCAAGCAAATCATGCGGGATGGCCGCGCTGTTCACGCTGACAAAGGCTTTGTGCGCACGCGGCGACGCGCCATGAATCGCCTGGGCCAGCAATTCCTTGCCGGTGCCGGTTTCGCCCAGCAACAGCACTGCAGACTCGGCACTCGCACTGCGCCGCGCCCGGCGTTTGACTTCCAGGCTGGCGGCGCTGGTGCCGATAAAGTGTGCAAAGTTGTATTTGCTTTGCCGCGAGCGCAGTAACGAACGGGTGGAGGCCAATTCCTGCTGCATGCTCAGGTAGCGTTCAATCAGCGGCGACAAATTGCGCAGTTCATCAAACAATGCAAACCCGATTGCACCTATTACCGCGCCAGCGTCATCGTGGATCGGCAGGCGCATCACCACCAGCGGACCTTTGGGCGTGTCCTGGATATCCAGCAGAATCGGCTGATCATTGCGCACCACCTGGCGCAGCAGGCTGTTGGATATCACCTGCTCACAAGGTTGGCCGATGGCTTCGTCGGGGCTTTTGAGGCCAAAGCGTTTGGCGTAACGCTCGTTCATCCACACGATATTCGCGTCGCGGTCGACAATCACCGTGCCTTCGCTGGACTGCTCGATGATCTCGAACAGCGACTGGATGGCCAGCCCGCGCACCTGCTGGTAATCCTTGAGGTTGTCGGTGATGTTCATGCTCATGCCACTCACACACTTAGGAATAGGATCACGCGCCTACAAAGGGATATGCGCCGCCGCCAGCAACTCTTTGGTGTAGGCATGTTGCGGCGCCTCAAACACGTCATGGCTCGCGCCACGCTCTACCACCTTGCCATCCTTGATCACGATCATGTCGTGGGCCATGGCGCGCACCACGGCCAGGTCGTGGCTGATGAACAGGTAGGTCAGGCCGTACTTTTCCTGCAGCTCACGCAACAGCGCCACCACTTGCTTTTGCACGGTGCGGTCGAGGGCGGAGGTGGGTTCATCCAGCAGCATCAGCGCCGGTTTGAGCACCAAGGCGCGGGCGATGGCGATGCGTTGACGCTGGCCACCGGAAAATTCATGCGGGTAACGGTGGCGGCTTTGCGGGTCGAGGCCGACATCCTTGAGCACCTGAATGACCTGCGCGTCGCGATCAGCCAGGCTGCACGGTGCGTGCACTTCCAGGCCTTCGCTGATGATCTGTTCCACGGTCATGCGCGGGCTGAGGCTGCCGAAGGGGTCTTGGAACACCACCTGCATCTGCTTGCGCCATGGGCGCATCTGCTGGTTGTTCAGCGGGTCAAGGGCTTCGCCCTGGAAGCGAATGCTGCCGGTGGAATCCAGCAGGCGCAGGATCGCCTGGCCCAGGGTGGATTTGCCCGAGCCGGACTCGCCGACAATCCCCAGGGTCTTGCCGCGCTGCACACTGAGGCTGATGCCGTCCACTGCACGCAGGTAGGTCTTGCGCCGGAACAGCCCGCCGCTCAAGGGGAACTGCACGCTCAAGTCGTCGACTTGCAGCACCGTTTCGCGTGGGTCACTGCACAACACGTCGCCCGAAGGCTCGGCGTCCAGCAGCAAACGGCTGTAGGGATGTTGCGGCGCGGTGAACAAGGTTTCGCAGTCGGCCTGTTCGACGATTTCGCCAGCGCGCATCACGCACACCCGCTGGGCAATGCTGCGCACCAGGTTGAGGTCATGGCTGATCAGCAGCAGCGACATGCCCAAGCGTTGTTGCAGTGACTTGAGCAGCAGCAGGATCTTGCGCTGCACGGTCACGTCCAGCGCGGTGGTGGGTTCGTCGGCGATCAACAATTCCGGTTCGCAGGCCAGGGCCATGGCGATCATCACCCGTTGACGCTGGCCGCCTGACAGTTCATGCGGATACGCCTTGAGCCGTTCCCGGGGCTTCTGGATGCCGACCAGTTCGAGCAGTTCAAGGATGCGCGCCTGCGCCGCCTTGCCGCCCAGGCCCTTGTGCACCAGCAGGGTTTCGCCGATCTGCTTTTCGATGCTGTGCAGCGGGTTGAGCGAGGTCATCGGCTCCTGGAAGATCATCGCAATGCGGTTGCCACGCAGTTTCTGCAAGGTGGCGGTCGAGGCGCCGACCAGTTCCTGGCCGCGGTAGCGGATCGAACCGGTGGTTTGCGTACCGGCTTCGGGCAGCAGTTGCAGGATCGAATGGGCCGTCACCGACTTGCCCGAGCCCGACTCACCCACCAGCGCCTGGCATTCGCCGGGGCGCACGTCCAGGCACAGGTTGCGTACCACGGTCTGGCCGCTGAAAGCGACGCTGAGGTCGCGGATCTCGATCAGGTTCATACGCAGTTACTCATGAGCGTGGGTCGAAGGCGTCACGCAACGCCTCGCCGATAAAAACCAGCAGCGACAGGATCAGCGCCAAGGTGAAAAACGCCGTCAGGCCCAGCCACGGTGCTTGCAGGTTCTGCTTGCCCTGGCCGATGAGTTCGCCCAGCGACGCGCTGCCGGCGGGCATGCCGAAGCCGAGAAAGTCCAGAGCGCTGAGGGTCGAAATCGCCCCGGTCAGGATAAACGGCAGGTAACTCAACGTGGCGGTCATGGCATTCGGCAAGATGTGCCTGCGGATGATCTTGCCATCGCCCAAGCCCAGTGCGCGTGCGGCCTTGACGTATTCGAGGTTGCGCCCGCGCAGGAATTCGGCGCGCACCACGTCCACCAGCGCCAGCCAGGAAAACAGCGCCATGATTCCCAACAGCCACCAGAAATTGGGCTCGACGAACCCGGACAGAATGATCAACAGGTACAGCACCGGCAGCCCCGACCAGACTTCCAGGATGCGCTGGCCAAGCAAATCGACCCAGCCACCGTAATACCCCTGCAAGGCCCCGGCGGCAATGCCGATGGCGGCACTGATCGCGGTCAGCGCCAGCGCAAACAGGATCGACACCCGCGCGCCAAAAATCACCCGCGCCAACACATCCCGTGACTGGTCATCAGTGCCCAGCCAGTTCACCGACGACGGTGGGCTCGGGGCAGGGCGGCTCAGTTCGTAATTGGGGGTGTCATCGCTGAACGGAATCGGCGGGAACAGCATCCAGCCGCCATCCTGTTTGATCAGCTTTTGCACGTAGTCACTGCGGTAGTCAGCCTGGAACGGCAGTTGGCCGCCAAATTGCTGCTCGGTGTAACGCTTGAACACCGGAAAATACAGCTCGTTCTTGAAACTGAGTACCAGCGGCTTGTCGTTGGCGATCAGCTCGCCGCCCAGGGTCAGGATAAACAGGCCGATAAACAGCCACAGCGACCACCAGCCGCGACGGTTTTTCTTGAAACGCTCGAAACGTCGGCGCGCCACCGGAGACAAATTAAGCATCAGGCGTTCCTCGCGGCGAAGTCGATACGCGGGTCCACCAAGGTGTAGCAAAGGTCGCCGATGAGTTTTATCAGCAGCCCGAACAAGGTGAAGATAAACAGCGAGCCGAACACCACCGGATAATCCCGTGACACCGCGGCTTCGTAGCTCATGCGGCCCAGGCCATCAAGGGAGAAGATCACCTCGATCAACAGGGAACCGGCAAAAAACACGCTGATAAACGCCTGGGGAACCCCCGAAATCACCAACAGCATCGCGTTGCGGAACACATGGCCGTACAGCACGCGCCGTTCGCTCAAGCCTTTGGCGCGGGCGGTGACCACGTACTGGCGCGTGATTTCATTCAGGAACGAGTTCTTGGTGAGGATGGTCAGCGTGGCGAACCCGCCAATCACCAGGGCCGATACCGGCAACACCAGGTGCCAGAAATAGTCGGCGATTTTGCCGACGGTGCTCAGCGTCTCGAAGTTCTCCGACACCAGCCCGCGCACCGGGAACCAGTTCAGCGAGGTGCCGCCGGCGAACACCACGATCAGGAACATCGCAAACAGGAACGCCGGCATCGCATAGCCGATGACGATGGCCGTGCTGCTCCACACATCAAAGCTGCTGCCGTGGCGCACCGCTTTGCGAATCCCCAGCGGGATCGACACCAGGTAGGTGATCAAGGTGGCCCACAAACCGAGGGAAATGGTCACCGGCATCTTTTCCAGGATCAAGTCGATCACTGTTGAGCCGCGAAAGAAGCTGTTGCCGAAATCCAGCTTCGCGTAGCTCTTGAGCATCAGCCACAGGCGTTCCGGGGCGGGCTTGTCGAAGCCGTATTGTTTTTCAATGTCCTTGATCAACTTCGGGTCCAGGCCACGGCTGGCGCGGGATCCGCTGCTGATGCTGTCGCCGGACGAACCGCCGACGCTGCTGCTGCCAATGCCTTGCAGGTGGGCGATGGCCTGTTCAACCGGCCCACCGGGCGCGGCCTGCACGATCACGAAGTTCACCAGCAGGATGATCACCAGCGTCGGGATGATCAGCAGCAGGCGCCGCACAATGTAGGCAAACATCAGCGCGCCCCTCCGCGTTTTTTCAGCTCGGCTGTCATTTGTTCATTCGTCAGTGGCGTGGGGCTGATTTCCCACCAGGTTTCCAGGGCTTCGTCGTTCTTCGCCTCAATGGTCGGGCGACCGAAGCGGTTCCACCACGCGGCGGAGGTGCCGGGCGGGTAGTAGTTGGGAATCCACAGGTAATTCCACTGCAGCACCCGGTCCAGCGCGTGGGCGTAGGTGAGCATCTGCGCCTGGGTGTTGGCCTTGACCAGGCCTTTGACCAGGCTGTCGACGGCCGGGTCCTTGAGCACCATGTAGTTGTTGGCGCCGGGGTCAAACGCAGCGTCCGAGCCGAAATAGTTGTACAGCTCCATGCCTGGCGAGGTGGTCACCGGGAAGCCGACCACGATCATGTCGTAATCGCGCGCCATCATCCGGTTCACGTACTGCGAAGAGTCGATCCGGCGGATGTTCAGGGTGATGCCGATTTGCGCCAGGTTGCGCTTGTACGGCAGCAACAGGCGCTCAAGGCCTGCCTGTGCATTGAGGAAGGTGAACTCCAGCGGCTCGCCCTCGGCGTTGACCAGCTTGTCGCCTTTGGGCGTCCAGCCGGCTGCTTCCAACAGCGCCAGGGCTTGCAGCTGTTTGTCGCGAATCATGCCGCTGCCGTCGGTGACCGGGGCCTTGAACACTTGGGTGAACACCTCGTCGGGCACTTTGCCGCGCAGGGGTTCGAGAATCTCCAACTCTTCCTTGGTCGGTAACTGGCTGGCGGCCAGTGGGCTATTGGAGAAGAAGCTCTGCTGGCGGATGTACAGGTTGCGCATCATCTGCCGGTTGGCCCATTCGAAGTCCCACAGCATCGCCAGGGCCTGGCGCACGCGACGATCCTTGAACATCGGTTTTTGCACATTGAACACGTAACCCTGGGCCGGTTGCGGCATCTCCTTGGCCAAATGGTCACGTTGCAGGCGGCCGTCGTCGAGGGCCGGGCCGTTGTAGCCGATGGAGTAGCCGGTGGCCGAAAACTCACGGTTGAAGTCATAGGCGCCGCCGCGCAGCACTTGGCGCGCGACTTCGGTGTCGCCGAAATACTCAAGGCTCAGGTGGTCGAAGTTGTACAGGCCACGGCTGACGGGCAAGTCCTTGCCCCACCAGTCCGGGTCGCGGGTAAAGGTGATGGTGCTGCCGGAGTCGATTTTGCTGACCTTGTACGGGCCGCTGCCCAACGGGGC
>NZ_JBARTQ010000416.1:0-7227 GCF_049645325.1 Pseudomonas sp.
GGCACACGCTGGGCGTACGGCAGCGGTTGGGCACCGTTGCTCAGGTAGACCTGGTCCGATGGCTTCAGGCTCTCCCAGACTCGATCGAGGTCAAAGGCGGAGACGTTCTGGTTCAAACAGGCAAACCAGTTCCAGGCCAGCGTTTCGGGGCTTTGCACGAAGGCCGCCCGGGTCTTGTCGAGGTTGCCTCCAAACTGCAAAAAGTTGCTGCAGTCGAAGGGCGTGGCGTCCTGGGCATGGGCCAACCCGGCCAATGCACTGAGGACAGTTATTGATAAGGCTCGCCGCATGGAAGCTCCTTGGCTGTGGCCAGTTCGGTGTTGGGGCGCCCCAGGAAATGTTCCAGGAGCAGGTGCTTCACTGCCGTGGCCGCAAGGTGCTGCGGTAACGCCAGGTCACAATTGGTGATCAACAGCGGGCCGGTCTGCGGGCTGCCGGGCAGGCGGCCATGGCTGCCCCGCACCAAGCCGGTGTCGAGCGGGATCAGGTCCATGTAGTAGCGAAAGCCGAGTTTCTTTTGCAGCAAACGCCCCGCGAGTTTCAGCCTGGGGAAACGAATGGCCGGGTCGATAAACAGCTCCACCGGGTCGTAGCCGGGCTTGCGGTGGATGTCCACGGTGCGCGCAAAATCCGGTGCCTTGCGCTCATCCAGCCAGTAGTAGTAATCGAACCAGAAACCCTTGGCGGCCACAGCCACCAGCTCGCCGCTGCGCGGGTGGTCCAGTTGCCAGGCGCGCTGTTCGGTCTTGTCCAGCACCTGTTCGACGCCGGGCTGGCGCAGCAACAAGGCTTTGACCCGGGGGATGTCCTCGGCCTGCTTGACGTAGACATGCGCAATTTGATGGTCAGCCACCGCAAATGCCGCGCTGGCGCCCGGGTCGAGCAATTCCCAACTGAGCGACTCGCGCACCTGCAACAGGCCTTCGGTGCGCAATACGCGGTTGATCGACACCGAGTGCTCGACGGCTTCGATGCCGTATTCGGAGAGCAGCATCACGGCCGCCCCCTGCGCGTCAGCAAAGGCCAGCAGGCGCCCGACTTCGCTGTCGATCGCGCGCACTTCATCGGCAATGGACGGGTGATCAGGCCCCACGCGCTGCAGGCTGTAGTCGAGGTGGGGCAGGTAGATCAGCTGTAAATGCGGGCGGTTGATCGCGAACTCCGCCATGGCGCAATCGACGATCCAGCGGCTCGATGCAATGCCCGCCGCAGGCCCCCAGAACCCGTGAAAGGGGAACTCGCCGATCTGCGCCTCGATCTGCTCATGCAGCCCCGGCGGCGACGAATACAGGCCGAAGTGTTTGCGCCCGTCGGCCGGGTAATGCGGGCGCGGGGTAATGGCCGCGTCCACGTCGGCGTACATGTTGTACCACCAGAACAACTGGCTGCAGCGGAACCCGGGCATCTCCCGCTTGAGGGTCTGCCAGACCTTTTCGCCCTGCACCAGCGCATTCGGTTGCAGCCAGAAGCGCACTTCGGCTTGCTCGCGAAAGTACCAGCCATTGCCGACGATGCCATGCTGCGACGGCGGCGTGCCGGTGAGGATCGACGCCTGCACCGTCGAGGTCACGGCCGGGAATACCGGCTGCAGCGTGGCCATCTTGGCGGTCTTCAGCAGCGCGTTGATGTGCGGCGTCGCCTCACCCAGCAGCGACGGCGTGAGCCCGACCACATTGATCAGCAGCAGCGGTTGCTCAGAGCGCATCGGCGTACGCCTCCTGCACCAGCCATTGCAGCAGGCCGCGCTGGCGCAACTGGTCTTCGACCCAGCGCAATTCGGCGGCGATGCCTTCCAGTTGCGCGTGCTCGGTGGCAGGCCGCAGTGAGGGTGGCAGCACGCCCCAGCTGTAGGTCTCGACCTCCAGCACCGGGCGGAATTCGCTGTGGGCGGCCAGGTAGTCGAAAGTCTGCGCGAGCGCAGCCTGGCTGCCACTGAGTTCGGGCAACAACAGCTGTTCGCTGAACAAGGGCACGTGGAAGTGAATCCGCAGCTCGTTGAACCCGGCGCAGCCTTCCAGGGCGGCGGGCAAGTCTGGCCAGGCGACTCGCAGGCCCTGTGCGTCGAGGGCTTTGACCTGGTGCAGGTAAGTGATTTCGGCAAAGGTCGCCAAGGTGTTGAGCACCTGCTCGCGGCGGCGCTCATCGTTGGCCGGCAAACGGCAAATCATCGCATTCGACAGCTGGACCTTGCCGATCGGGACGCGGGCCTGGCGCAGTCGGTCCAGGGATTGGTAGCAATCTTCAAACATCACCGCTTGGTGGCACACGTCAAAACACAACGCCAGGTAGTCATGGTTCGGGTCCAGGGCCTGCCGACGCTGGAAGAAGGCGATGGCCTGCTCGGTGTTTTCCAGCACGCAGTCCGGTTCCATCTCCAGGCAAAACACGATTTTCTTGCCGGTTTCGCGGTGCAGGCTGGCCAGCGCCGCCGTGAGTTGGCTGAGATGCTCGTCGGCGCGTTCTTGCAAGGTGGGCGTCCAAGTGGCGGCGTAGCCCAGCGGCACTGTGGAAATCACCCCGTGGCGGCAGTCGGTCGGCAGCGCATGGGCAAGGATGTGCGCCAGGTCCAGGCTGTAGGCCAGCCGCTGCGGGTCGGCCCAGTTGGGCAGGTACACCTCGGCTTTCACCGCGCCCTGATGGAACTCGCCATAGGGAAACCCGTTCAGCGAGGTCAGGCGCAGCCCGCTGCTGTGCAGCAGCTGTAGAAAATGCGCGCGTGCCGGTTCGTGCTGCAATTCGGTGGCCGCGCGGGCGCAGATCCACAGGCCGCTGTCCTGCGCGTCCAGCCCGCGCAGGCGCCGCACGCCTTGGAAATGCTGCTCGATAGAGGCGCGCAAACCGGCTAAATCCCGGGTCGGGTGCACATTGCTGCAATAACCGACCTGGGGCGCCGTCCAGCCACTGGCGGCACTCATTTGACCACCGGGTCCTGGCCGCGCAGGGCCGAGTTTTCCTGCCACTGCTTGCGCTGGTCGATGGGCAGCGGCGTGCTGACCAGCGTCTTGTCCAACTGGCCGCTTTGGGCAAAAAAGTCCACCGGGTTGTGGAACAGCACCTGTTCCACCTGGGCTTCGCTGAAGCCTGCCGCCAACATCGCCTGGCCGGTCTTCGGCACCTTGAGCGGGTCACTGATGCCCCAGTCGGCAGCGCTGTTGACCACCATTTTTTCGGTGCCGTATTCCTGCAGCAACGCGACCATGCGTTGCTCCGACATTTTGGTATTGGGGTAGATCGAATGGCCGCGCCAGCAGTCGCTGTCGAGCACCAGCGGCAGGGTCAATTCGTTGAGGTGGTCGATGATCACCAGGTGCTCGGCGATGCCGACTTCGCGGATCACCGCCAGGGTCCGCTTGGTGCCGCCGATCTTGTCGCGGTGCGGGGTATGCACCAGCACCGGCAGGTTGAATTGCTTGGCCAGTTCCAGCTGCGCGGCGAGAAAGCGGTCTTCTTCCGGGGTGATGTCGTCGTAGCCGATTTCACCCACCGCCACCACGCCATCCTTGACCAGATAACGCGGCAGAATCTGCAGCACTTCGTTGGCGATCGACAGGTCGTTGGCCTCCTTGGGGTTCAGGCCAATGGTGCAGAAATGATGGATGCCGAACATGCTCGCGCGAAAACGCTCCCAGCCCAGCAGGGTGTCGAAATAGTCGACGAAACTGCCGACGCTGGTGCGCGCCTGCCCTTGCCAGAACGCCGGTTCGATCACCCCGGTGATGCCGGCGGCGGCCATGTTCTGGTAGTCGTCAGTGGTGCGGCTGACCATATGAATATGCGGGTCGAAGTACTTGAGCATGGTGAATCCTCGTCAAGGAAAAGGGCGCAGGCGGTGGGCTTCAGTTGAGGTGGGCGTGCCACTCCGGTGGCAGGCGCAGGCCGCCCAGGCGCTGGCGTTGCGCGGGGCTGAGCAGGGCGAAAGCGATGGCGTTGGGGAGCCCGGGGGACACTGCGCGCCCGGCGGCGAGTTGCTCGTCCAACAGGTCGAGGGCGAGTTGGTTGAGGGTCACGCTGTGATGCTGTTTGAGGCCGAGCAGGCGCCCGATGTCGAGCCCCATGCCGAGCGCCTTCAGCACCAATTGGTGAAAGGCCCGCTCCGGGTAGTGACGTGCGGGGTAGGCGGTGTCGAGGGCGAGAGCGGCGAACACCTGCGGGTTGCTGGTGCGCCCGGCCTGCAATGCCAGCTCCAGGCACTGGCCATCGCTGTCGAGCCAGTCGAGGGCCTTGAGCAGGGCGATTTTTTCCGCGTCGTCGCCCCACAGGAACAGCTGGCGCAGCGTCGGCAGCCGCTGGTTTTCCGGCACCTGTTCCAGCATTTGGGCCAGCAACAAACCGCGCGCCAGGCAGACCGCCGTGGCCTTGAGGTGACGTTTGCTTTGGCCGCTCAACAGCGCCGTGGTGGTGGCGCTGGGGTGTTCGGCCAGTTGCGCCTGCGCCTGCTGCCACCACTGCAGTTCGGTGGCGTCCAGCTGTTGGCTCAGGGCTTGGTGATGTTCGGCGAGGCCATCCTGGCGCATGTTCATGTGGGCTTGATCCAGCGCTGAAAGTGAGGAAGCAGGAAAAACACCAGCACGCACACCAGGCTGCCCAATGGCTGGTTGGCCACCGCCAGCACCAGTGCGTCGAACAGCGGCAGCGCGGCCAGCCCGGCACCGATAAACACGCGCACGTTGCGCTGTTGCGGGTGTGCCAGGTGCTTGTAGTAATGCCAGCCCAACCAACCGAGCCACAGCAGCAATACCGGCCAGAACCACAGGTTGGTGGCGTAGATGGCCAGGGCGAGCGGGCTCAGCATCAGGAGCAGCGGCAAACGGCTGATCAACGTGTTGCGGTGTTCCTGACGGGCGAGGTAAGTCAGGCCGCTGATGTACACCCCAAGCAACACCGCGCACAGCCAGATCGGCTCCGGCGGCAGCGCCAGGCTTGCCGCTGCCGTGAGGTACAGCGCCGAGCGGCAAGCGCCCATCAGCCACACGCTGTGGGCGTATTTCTTGTGCAGCAGGTTGTAGCCGACGATGCAGCCCACCAGCAGCAGCACGCTGCCGAACAGCCAGTGCGGCTGATCAATCAAGCGGCTCAGGCCCAGCACCGCTATGGCGGCGAACATCAGCAGCAACGCAGTGGCGAGGCCGACGTGTCGTCGGCTCGCCAGGCCCAGGGTGATGGGGCGCGGGTTGTGGTGCTGCTGGTCCCAGTCGGCATCCAGCCAGTCGTTCAATAGCATGCCGGCCAGGTACAGCATCGACAGCGTGATCAATAACAACACCCACACCAGCGACGACGGCGGCGCCAGGGCGCCGGCGCTGCTGGCGAGCAGGGCGGCGGCCAGGGTGTTGGTCCACACGGTGGGCAGGTTGGAGACACGGCCCAGGGTCAGCCAGGCTTTCACATTGGGCTGGCTCATTGTGCGTAGCTCAGGCGCAACGCCATGTCGCTGCGAGTCAACAACTGGTGCAACGCCCATTCCATCTGTGCGTCATCGATTTCATGCAGGTCCACTGATTGGCCGATCCGGTTGAGCATGGGGATCGACAGTTGCCCGCCCAAGTGTTGGCGGAACTCCTCCAGCCCGCGCATGACGTGCGAGCGGCCTTGCGTATCTTTCAAGCCCAGCTCCGCCGGGCACAGGTTAAAGCCCAGGGTGTGCAGCAGGTTCATCACCCGTTGCGTATCGGCGTCGCTCAAGAGGCCCAGGGCATTGGCATACAGCCCATCCAGGGCCATGCCCACCGCAACCGCCTCGCCATGGCGCAGCCGGTGGTGGCTGAGGTTTTCCAGCTTGTGCGCGGCCCAGTGACCGTAATCCAGCGGGCGACCATTGCCGCGCTCGAACGGGTCGCCGGCCCCGGTGATATGCCCCAGGTGCAGCTCGGCACAACGGCGAATCGCATAGCGGCTGGCCGGGTGGTCGAAGCGGGCGAGGGCGTCGGCGTGCTGCTCCATCCACTCGAAGAAAGCCTGGTCCTTGATCAGCGCCACCTTGACCGCCTCCGCCAGCCCGGCGATCTGGTCGCGGTGCGTGAGGCTGGTGAGCAACTGGAAGTCATTGATCACCGCCGTGGCAGGGTAGAACGCGCCGAGCAGGTTTTTTTGGCCGAAGGCATTGATGCCGTTTTTTACGCCGATGCCGGCATCGTTTTGGGCCAGTACGGTGGTGGGAATGCGGATCAGGCGAATACCGCGGTGGAAGGTTGCGCAGGCATAGCCCACCGAGTCGAGCACTGCGCCGCCACCGAGCGCGAGCACGTAGCAATGCCGGTCGAGGCCGTGTTGCAGCATGTCGCTGTACAGTTGCTCCAACACCTGTGCAGTTTTGCTCAGCTCACCGGCGGGCACGGCAATGGGTGCGGCCAGCAAACGCAGGTCGGTGGCATGTGCAGCGAAGTAGCTGTCGATCTGTTCCCGCAACTGCGGGGCGCTGTTCAGCAGTTGTTCGTCGGCAAACACCATCACCGTTATCGGGCTGTTGTGCTGCGCCGTGAGCTGCTGGTGAAGACAGGGGTTGAGCGGGTCGAACAGGTAGTCGGTGAACACCACCGGGTAGTCGTAACTGACCTCGAAACGGCCGTGCAACGGTGGCTCGGCGTTCGGTTTGCGCAGAGTCTTGAACAGGCTGTGCCCGGCCACAAACAGCAGCGGCAGCACCATGCTCGCCACAATCGTCACCAGCAGCGCATTCTGCTCGATCAGGAACGTGCCGATGGCGGTGTAGGCCAGTGCCAGGCCGGCGTTGGCCAGGGTGGTGACGAGTAAAAATGCGCGCAGCGGGTAGCGTTGCATCCCGGCGGCCACCACCGAAGTTTCCGCCAGCACCGGCACCCCGCGCAGGCAGATCAACGACAGCGTGTTGAGGCGGTACGCCAACTGCCCCGGCTGGCGCTGATGCAAGCCCAGGCGCCCCGCCAGCAGCCGAAAATACCCGGCGCCCAGCGCATAACCCAACCCGGCGCCGAGGCACAGGCCAACAAAAATTACCAGGTAACCGCCCACGCTGCCGAGCATGGCCACCGCCAGCAGCGCGACCATGCTGGAGGGCACGGGCAACACCACGTCGAGTGCGAGCAGGGCGATCAGCAGCAACGCCAGGTTGAGTGCCAGGGTGGGCGTGGAGGGCTGGTACAGGTTGAGGTGGTTCAGGAAGCCCTGAATCTGTTGTTCGAACAACAGGAAACTGGCGATCACCAGCCCGGCAAAACACACCAATGACAGCCAGAAATGCCTGGCTGGCCC
>NZ_JBARTQ010000417.1:0-10199 GCF_049645325.1 Pseudomonas sp.
TCGCAGGCAAGCCAGCTCCCACAGGGCGTGCTCAACGCGATAGAGGCCATCATGAACAACGCCCTGAACCAGTTGCAGCCCTACCCGTTCGAGAAATTGCGCGCCCTGCTGGGCAGCGTCACGCCGAACCCGGACAAGCGCCCGATCGCGCTGTCCATTGGCGAGCCGAAACACAAATCCCCACAATTTGTTGCCGAAGCACTGAGCAACAACCTCGACCAGATGGCGGTGTACCCAAGCACGCTGGGTATCCCGGCCCTGCGCGAGGCCATCGGCGCCTGGTGTGAACGCCGCTTCAACGTGCCCAAGGGCTGGCTCGACCCGGCGCGCAACATCTTGCCGGTCAACGGCACCCGTGAAGCGCTGTTCGCCTTCACCCAGACCGTGGTCAACCGTGGCGAAGACGCGCTGGTAGTCAGCCCGAACCCGTTCTACCAGATCTACGAAGGCGCTGCGTTCCTGGCCGGGGCCAAGCTGCACTACCTGCCGTGCCTGGACGAAAACGGTTTCAACCCGGACTTCGACGCTGTGACGCCAGACATCTGGAAACGCTGCCAGATCCTGTTCCTGTGCTCTCCGGGCAACCCGACTGGCGCGCTGATCCCGGTTGACAGCCTGAAAAAACTCATCTCCCTGGCCGACGAATACGACTTCGTGATCGCCGCGGACGAGTGCTACAGCGAGCTGTACTTCGACGAAAATACCCCGCCGCCGGGCCTGCTCAGCGCCTGCGTCGAGCTGGGTCGCCAGGACTTCAAGCGCTGCGTGGTGTTCCACAGCCTGTCCAAGCGCTCTAACCTGCCGGGCCTGCGCTCCGGCTTTGTCGCCGGCGACGCCGAGATCCTCAAGGCTTTCCTGCTCTACCGCACCTACCACGGCTGCGCGATGCCGGTGCAAACCCAACTGGCGAGCATTGCCGCCTGGCAGGACGAAGCCCACGTACTCGCCAACCGTGATCTGTACCGCGAGAAGTTCGCCGCCGTGCTGGCCATTCTCAAGCCGGTACTGGACGTACAAAGCCCGGACGGCGGCTTCTACCTGTGGCCGAACGTGAAGGGCGATGATGCCGCGTTCTGCCGCGACCTGTTTGTGCAAGAACACGTCACCGTGGTGCCCGGCTCCTACCTGTCGCGTGAAGTCGACGGTTTCAACCCTGGCGCCGGGCGTGTGCGCCTGGCATTGGTTGCGCCATTGGCGGAGTGCGTGGAAGCGGCTGAGCGGATTCGCGCCTTTATCCAGCGCAGCCAGTAATCGCTTCAAGGCCCGCACTGTGCAACGCCGTGCGGGCTTCGGATTATTTAAGGGGGCCCAGGTTCGCCTCACTCATGTCCAGATCCGCCAGCACCTCGCGCAACACGTCATCACCAATCTGGTGATGACGGCTCAGGCTGTACAACTCCAACCGCTGCGCACGCAGGGCCTTGAGGCGCAATTTGCGCTCCAACTGGTCCATTTGCTGCGCCAGCGCCTGGGCTTCGGCCGAGTCGTTGAACACGTCCAACTGATGCCGATATTCCGCCATCAGTCGCGCCTTGAGTTCTGCGGCCAGCGCAGCCTGGGCCGCATCCTGGGTTTCGGTTTCAACCGGTTCCTGCGCTTCAAGCGCGTGAATGGCGGCGACGGCCGTCTTTTTCCAGGCTTCGCGCACTTCGTTATGGCGCTTTTCATCCGGACTTTTTTCGATGCCGCGCAACAGCAGTGGCAACGCAATGCACGCGGCCACCAGGGACAACAGGATCACCCCGGCAGCGATGAAGATCAGCAGGTCGCGCTCAGGGAAATCCTGGCCCGGCGCCAGCAGCAAAGGCACGGACATAACGCCGGCCAGGGTCACCGCACCGCGCACACCGCCGACGGTCAACAGCCAGCAGGAGCGCGCGGTCGGCACCAGCGTCAACTCGCTTTTCCCACGCAGCCGGCGGAGCAAACCTGACAGCCGCCAGATGCTCTGCACCCAGATAAACCGCAGCACCACCAGCACCAGGAAGATCGCGACCACATCCAGGCAGCGATACAACAGGGTCGGCCACAGCGTCGGTTCGTGGCTCACCACTGCCTTGATGATGTCTGGCAACTGCAAGCCCAGCAGGAGGAAGATCAGGCCGTTGAAGGCAAACTCCAGCAACGACCAGACGCTACGGTTGAGCAAGCGCGTGCTGGTCTGGCGGGGCAGCAGGTCGAGCCAGCTTTGCATCATGCCCGCCGCCACCGCCGAGAGAATGCCCGACGCGCCAAGGCGCTCGGCCAGTACGTAGGCGGCAAACGGCAGCAATAACATGAACACCACGTGGGTGGCCGGATCGTCCCAGCCCCGCGCAATCATCCAGGCACGCAAGCGGCCGACCAGCCAGCTCAGCGCCACACCCACTGCAAGGCCGCCCACCGCCACCAGCACGAAAGTCAGGCTGGCATCCGCCAGGGAAAACACCCCGGTCAATGCCGCTGCCAGGGCGAACTTGAAGGTCACCAGGCCCGAGGCATCATTCATCAAGGCTTCGCCCTGCAGCATATGCATCAGCGGTTTTGGCAGGCGATTCTGGGAAATGGCCGACACCGCCACGGCATCTGTCGGCGACAACACGGCGGCCAGGGCGAAGGCCGCCGGCAGCGGGATCGTAGGCAATATCCAATGAATGAAGTAACCGGCCCCCACCACCGTGAACAGCACCAGCCCCACCGCCAACGTCAGGATCGGCCCGCGCAGGCGCCACAACTCGCGCTTGGGCATGCGCCAGCCATCCGAGAACAACAGCGGCGGCAGGAACAGAAACAGGAACAGCTCAGGGTCCAGGGCCACGTGCAGCCCAAGCGTGGGCCAGGCCAGCAAGGCACCGGCAGCAATTTGCACCAAGGGCAACGGCAGAGGAATCACACGCCCGACAAGACGCGACACGCTGACCAGCATCAGCAGGATAAGAACGGTGTAGGCGGTTTGCATAAAGCGGGTTTCCCGGACAATCGACTTGCAACGACACACATCAGGCAACAACTCGCCGTTGAAGTGCCATATTAGACGCCTATGCTGCGCGCTGGCTTTTGCACAATAGTCGCACTGAGTCATCGACAGGCATGACGAGCGGCACCCAAACCCGCTGGTCGTGGCATAATCCGTGACCTTTCGTTTTTATTTGTCCAAAGGGGGGCAATTCCTTGACCGCTTCAAGCACAACGTTGCACCTTTTCGGCATCAAAGCCTGCGACACCATGAAAAAAGCCCGCACCTGGCTCGATGAGCACGGCGTGAGCTATGACTTCCACGACTACAAAACGGCCGGTATCGACCGCGAACACTTGACCCAATGGTGCAACGAGCACGGTTGGCAGGTGGTTTTGAACCGTGCGGGCACCACCTTTCGCAAACTCGAAGACGAACGCAAAGCCGATCTCGATCAGTCGAAAGCCATTGAATTGATGCTCGCACAACCTTCGATGATCAAGCGCCCAGTGCTCGATCTCGGTGACAGAACCCTGATTGGCTTCAAGCCAGATAGTTATTCGGCGGCCCTCAAGTAGGCCAGCCCTTCCATTTTTGTAGAGGTAACAGCATGTCCAATTCCCTGTTCAGCCTGGGCTTCGGCGTCGGCACTCAGAACCGCCAAGGTGCTTGGCTGGAAGTGTTTTACGCACAACCGTTGCTCAACCCGTCGGCTGAAATCGTTGCCGCCATCGCGCCAATCCTCGGTTACAGCGAAGGCAACCAGGCAATCACCTTCACCGTCACCCAGGCGCTGCAACTGGCTGACGCGCTCAAAGGCGTTGACGCTGCCCAGGCCGCGCTGCTCAGCCGTCTGGCTGAAAGCCACACGCCGCTGGTCGCCACCCTGCTGGCCGAAGACGCCGCACTGACCTCCACGCCTGAGGCCTACCTCAAGCTGCACCTGCTGTCCCATCGCCTCGTCAAGCCGCACGGCCTGAGCCTGGTCGGTGTGTTCCCGCAGCTGCCGAACGTGGCCTGGACCAGCCAGGGCGCGATCGACATCAATGAACTGGCCGAACGCCAACTGGAAGCACGCCTGCGTGGCGACCTGCTGGAAGTGTTCTCGGTAGACAAGTTCCCGAAAATGACCGATTACGTGGTACCGACCGGCGTGCGTATCGCTGACGCTGCACGTATCCGCCTGGGCGCCTACGTGGGCGAAGGCACCACCGTGATGCACGAAGGTTTCGTCAACTTCAACGCCGGTACCGAAGGCCCGGGCATGATCGAAGGCCGTGTATCGGCTGGCGTGTTCGTCGGCAAGGGCTCGGACCTGGGTGGCGGTTGCTCGACCATGGGCACCCTGTCGGGCGGTGGCAACATCGTGATCAAGGTCGGCGAAGGCTGCCTGATCGGCGCGAACGCCGGTATCGGCATCCCGTTGGGCGACCGCAACACCGTGGAATCGGGCCTGTACGTGACTGCCGGGACCAAAGTGAAGCTGCTCGACGAGCAGAACCAACTGGTCAAAGTGGTCAAGGCACGTGAGCTGGCTGGCCAGCCGGACCTGCTGTTCCGTCGCAACTCCGAGACCGGTGCCGTGGAATGCAAAACCCACAAATCGGCCATCGAACTGAACGAAGCGCTGCACGCTCACAACTAAGCAGCCACTCGATGCCACTAGCGGGCTGCGCCTTCAGGGCGCGGCTCGCTTATACGAGTCTTGATGACCATGCTTGTGCCCTCCCCTTGGCGCGCCGATTTCCCGGCCATCGCCACCCTGCAACGGCAAGACCAGACCTATCTGGACAACGCCGCCACCACGCAAAAACCCCAAGCCTTGCTGGATGCGATCAGCCATTACTACGCCAACGGCGCAGCCAATGTGCACCGAGCACAGCATTTGCCGGGGGCCCATGCGACCCAGGCGTTCGAAGACAGCCGCAGCAAGGTCGCGCAGTGGTTGAACGCAGGTGACAACGGGCAAATCGTGTTTACCCACGGCGCAACCTCTGCGCTGAACCTCTTGGCCTATGGCCTGGAGCACTTATTCAATGCGGGCGATGAAATTGTCATCAGCGCCCTGGAACATCACGCCAACCTGTTGCCCTGGCAGCAATTGGCCAAACGCCGCGCCCTGACGCTGGTGGTGTTGCCCCTCGGCGATGACGGTGTGATTGACCTGCAGGCGGCCGCCGAACTGATCGGCCCGCGCACACGCCTGCTGGCAGTCAGCCAGCTGTCCAACGTGCTCGGCGCCTGGCAACCGCTGGAAACCTTGCTCACGCTGGCCAAGGCACGCGGCGCCCTGACCGTGGTCGATGGCGCCCAGGGCATCGTCCATGGCCGCCACGACGTGCAGGCCCTGGGCTGCGACTTCTATGTATTTTCCAGCCACAAACTCTACGGCCCGGACGGCGTCGGCGTGCTGTACGGCCGTAACGAAGCCCTGCATCACCTGCGCCACTGGCAGTTTGGTGGCGAAATGGTGCAGCAGGCGGATTATCACAGCGCGAGCTTTCGCCCTGCCCCATTGGGTTTTGAAGCTGGCACGCCGCCGATTGCCGGTGTGATTGGGCTGGGTGCCACGCTGGATTACCTGAGTTCTTTGGATCAAGCCGCTGTAAGTGCCCATGAAGCCGCGCTGCACGACTACCTGCTGCGCGGGCTGAAGGCGCGCAAAGGCGTGAGCGTATTGGGCTCGCCGCACGTGGCGCTGGTCAGTTTTGTGGTGGAGGGCGTGCACAACGCCGACCTCGCCCACCTGCTGACCGAACAAGGCGTGGCCGTGCGTGCCGGGCACCATTGCGCGATGCCGTTGCTCAAGGCGATGAAGTTGTCGGGGGCCATCCGGGTGTCTTTGGCGCTGTATAACGATTCGGACGACTTGGAACGCTTCTTTGAAGCGCTGGACCAGGCCCTGGATATGTTGCGATGAGCTTGCCGACAGAGGCTGAGGCTGCGCTGGACGCGTTTCAGGCGGTAGGCAGTTGGGAGCAACGCGCCCGGATGCTGATGCAGTGGGGTGAGCGGCTGCCGGCTTTGGCGGAGGCCGAGAAGGTCGACGCCAACCTTGTGCAAGGCTGCGAAAGCCTGGTGTGGTTGGTGGGCCATTTGCAGGACGGCCATTGGCACTTTGCGGCGAGCAGCGATGCGCGGATGATTCGTGGCCTGGTGGCGTTGCTGCTGGCGCGGGTCAATGGGTTGTCGGCGGTGGCGTTGCAGGCGGTTGACTTGCCTGACTGGTTTAACCAGTTGGGGCTTTCGCGGCAGCTGTCGCCGTCGCGCAGCAATGGCTTAAATGCCGTATTGCAGCGCATGCGCGAACTAAGCCGTATGCAAAACTAAATGTGGGAGCTGGCCTGTGTGGGAGCTGGCTTGCCTGCGATAGCATCACCGCGGTACACCAGAAGCACCGCAGTGCCTGCATCGCAGGCAAGCCAGCTCCCACATGAGCTGCACAAGGCAGTGAGAGTCAGGCGGGCTTGATTCTCTCCGAGGGCCGGCGTACCCCAGCCACAATCTTGTCCACCGCCTTGGTCGCCGCCACCATGCCGAACGTGGCCGTGACCATCATCACCGCGCCAAACCCGCCCGCACAGTCGAGCTTCACGCCGTCACCGACAAAACTCTTCTGCAAGCAAATGCTGCCATCCGGCTTCGGGTAGCGCAGCTGCTCGGTGGAAAACACGCACGGCACGCTGTAATGGCGGGTCACGGTGCGGGAGAAGCCATAGTCGCGGCGCAAGGTGGAACGCACTTTCGAGGCCAACGGGTCGTTGAAGGTGCGATTCAAGTCACAGACCTGGATCAGCGTCGGGTCAATCTGCCCGCCGGCGCCGCCGGTGGTGATGATCTGGATCTTGCGGCGCTTGCACCAGGCAATCAGCGCCGCCTTGGCGTTGACCGCGTCGATGCAGTCGATCACGCAATCGATGTTCGGCGTGATGTATTCGGCCATGGTGTCGCGGGTGACGAAGTCGGCCACCGCATGCACGGTGCACTCGGGGTTGATGCTGCGCAGGCGCTCAGCCATCACCTCGACCTTGGGTTTGCCCACGGTGCTGTCCAGCGCGTGCAACTGGCGGTTGCTGTTACTGACGCAGACATCGTCCAGGTCAAACAGCGAAATCTCGCCCACGCCGCAGCGGGCCATGGCTTCCGCCGCCCAAGAGCCCACGCCGCCGACGCCGACGATCGCCACATGGGCCGCTTTCAAGCGTTCCAGGCCTTCAATGCCATACAAGCGGGCGACGCCTGCAAACCGTGGATCTTCTGTGCTCATGACCATTACCCCAAAAACCGGCGCGCATTATGGACTACGCAGCGACAAGTTCGAAGCTTCCAGCTACAAGTAAAGAACTTAGGTGAACATTCGCTGACTAACGTCCGGCTTTTCTTTGTCTGCTGTACGCTCAGGGAAAGGCCGGTGTAGGATGCGCGCCGCTCGGCGCAGGCCGACACCTCTTTTCGTTCCACACCCTTTGGAACCCGAAATCGCTATGTCATCGCGTAAATTTGGACTCAACCTGGTGGTGGTGCTGGCAATTGCCGCGCTGTTCACCGGCTTCTGGGCGCTGATCAACCGCCCGGTCACCACCCCTAACTGGCCTGAACAGATCTCCGGGTTCTCCTACTCGCCGTTCCAGCAAGGCCAGTTCCCGCAGAAAGACCAGTACCCGACCGACGACCAGATGCGTCAGGATCTTGCGATCATGAGCAAGATGACGGACAACATCCGTACCTACTCGGTCGACGGCACCCTGGGCGATATTCCCAAGCTGGCAGAAGAGTTCGGCTTGCGCGTGACCCTGGGCATCTGGATCAGCCCGGACCTGGAACGCAACGAACGTGAAATCCAACGCGCCATCGAACTGGCCAACAGCTCGCGCAGCGTCGTGCGCGTGGTGGTCGGTAACGAAGCGTTGTTCCGCGAAGAAATCACCCCTGAAGCGCTGATCGCGCTGCTCGACCGCGTGCGCGCCGCCGTGAAAGTGCCGGTGACCACCTCCGAGCAGTGGCACATCTGGGAAAAGTACCCGCAACTGGCCAAGCACGTCGACCTGATCGCCGCGCACATCCTGCCGTTCTGGGAGTTCATCCCGATGGACAAGGCCGGCCAGTACGTACTCGACCGCGCCCGGGACTTGAAGAAACTGTTCCCGAAAAAGCCGCTGCTGCTGTCGGAAGTTGGCTGGCCGAGCAACGGACGCATGCGCGGTGGTAATGAAACGTCGCCTGCCGACCAGGCGATTTACCTGCGCACGCTGGTGAACAAGCTGAACCGTCAGGGCTACAACTACTTCGTGATCGAGGCCTTCGATCAGCCGTGGAAGGTCAGCGACGAAGGTTCCGCAGGCGCTTACTGGGGCGTGTACAACGCCGCGCGCCAGCAGAAATTCAACTTTGAAGGCCCGGTGGTCGCGATTCCGCAATGGCGCGTGCTGGCCATCGGCTCGGTGGTGCTTGCGCTGCTGTCCCTGACGTTGCTGATGATTGACGGCTCGGCCCTGCGCCAGCGTGGCCGTACCTTCCTGACCTTTATCGCGTTCCTCTGCGGTTCAGTGCTGGTGTGGATCGGCTACGACTACAGCCAGCAATACAGCACCTGGTTCAGCGTGACCGTCGGTATCTTGCTGGCACTCGGCGCCCTCGGCGTGTTTATCGTGCTGCTGACCGAAGCCCACGAACTGGCGGAAGCGGTCTGGACCCACAAGCGCAGGCGTGAATTCCTGCCGGTCGAGGGGGATTCGGACTACCGCCCGAAAGTCTCGATCCATGTGCCGTGCTACAACGAGCCGCCGGAGATGGTCAAACAGACCCTCGACGCCTTGGCCGCACTCGATTACCCGGATTTCGAAGTCCTGATCATCGACAACAACACCAAGGACCCGGCTGTTTGGGAGCCCGTGCGCGACTACTGCGAAACCCTCGGCCCGCGCTTCAAGTTCTTCCACGTCTCGCCCCTCGCTGGTTTCAAGGGCGGCGCGCTGAACTACCTGCTCCCGCACACCGCCAAGGACGCCGAAGTGATCGCGGTGATCGACTCGGACTACTGCGTGTCGCCGAACTGGCTCAAGCACATGGTGCCGCACTTCGCCGACCCGAAAATCGCCGTGGTGCAGTCGCCACAGGATTATCGCGACCAGAACGAAAGCACCTTCAAGAAGCTCTGCTACGCGGAATACAAAGGCTTCTTCCACATCGGCATGGTCACCCGCAACGACCGCGACGCGATCATCCAGCACGGCACCATGACCATGACCCGTCGCTCGGTGCTCGAAGAGCTCGGCTGGGCCGACTGGTGCATCTGCGAAGACGCCGAACTGGGCCTGCGTGTGTTCGAAAAAGGCCTGTCGGCGGCGTATTACCACGACAGCTACGGCAAGGGCCTGATGCCCGATACCTTTATCGACTTCAAGAAACAGCGTTTCCGCTGGGCCTACGGTGCGATTCAGATCATCAAGCGTCACACCGCCAGCCTGCTGCGCGGCAAAGGCACCGAGCTGACCCGCGGCCAGCGCTACCACTTCCTCGCAGGCTGGTTGCCGTGGGTGGCAGACGGCATGAACATCTTCTTTACCGTCGGCGCCCTGCTGTGGTCGGCGGCGATGATCATCGTGCCAACGCGGGTTGACCCGCCGCTGCTGATTTTCGCGATTCCGCCGTTGGCGCTGTTCGTGTTCAAGGTCGGCAAGATCATCTTCCTGTACCGCCGCGCGGTGGGCGTGAACCTCAAGGACGCGTTCTGCGCAGCCCTGGCCGGGTTGGCGCTGTCGCATACCATCGCCAAGGCGGTGCTGTATGGCTTCTTCACCACCAGTATTCCGTTCTTTCGTACACCGAAAAACGCGGATAACCACGGCTTCTGGGTAGCGATTTCCGAAGCCCGCGAAGAGATGTTCATCATGCTGCTGTTGTGGGGCGCGGCGCTGGGGATCTACCTGGTGCAAGGCCTGCCGAGCAATGACATGCGTTTCTGGGTGGTGATGCTGCTGGTGCAGTCGCTGCCGTATGTGGCGGCGCTGATCATGGCGTTCCTGTCGTCGCTGCCAAAACCGGCACCGAAGGTCGAGCCGGCAACGACTGAGTAAAAACTTGCGCAATGCACTAAACGGCGGCCTTTGGCCGCCGTTTTGCTATAAGATAACGGCCGTTTGTAGAGGCCGGCCCCTCCACATTCCCCCTGTGGGAGCGGGCTTGTGTGGGAGCGGGCTTGCTCGCGAATGCGGTAGATCAGCCAATTCACCTGTGACTGACACTAAGCATTCGCGAGCAAGCC
>NZ_JBARTQ010000418.1:0-2350 GCF_049645325.1 Pseudomonas sp.
GTGATGATCAAGGTTGTCGATGCAGCTGTTGAAAAGGCCTACGGCGGCAAGCGCAAAATCTCCTGGATGGAGGTTTACGCCGGCGAGAAGGCGACTCAAGTCTATGACCAGGACACCTGGCTGCCCCAGGAAACCCTGGATGCGGTCAAGGATTACGTGGTCTCCATCAAAGGCCCGCTGACCACGCCGGTGGGTGGCGGTATCCGCTCATTGAACGTGGCCCTGCGCCAACAACTTGACCTGTATGTGTGCCTGCGCCCGGTGCGCTGGTTTGAAGGGGTGCCCAGCCCGGTGAAAAAGCCGGGTGATGTGGACATGACCATCTTCCGTGAGAACTCCGAGGATATTTACGCCGGCATCGAGTGGAAAGCCGGCTCGCCGGAAGCGATCAAGGTGATCAAGTTTCTGAAAGAGGAAATGGGTGTTACCAAGATCCGTTTTGATCAGGACTGCGGGATCGGCATCAAGCCGGTCTCCAAAGAGGGTACCGAGCGGCTGGCACGCAAAGCCCTGCAATATGTGGTCGATAACGACCGCGATTCGCTGACCATCGTGCACAAAGGCAACATCATGAAGTTCACCGAAGGTGCCTTCAAAGAGTGGGCCTACGGCATTGCCGAGAAAGAGTTCGGCGCGACGCTGCTCGATGGCGGCCCATGGATGCAGTTCAAGAACCCCAGGACCGGCAAGAATGTGGTGGTCAAGGATGCGATCGCCGACGCGATGCTCCAGCAGATTTTGCTGCGCCCGGCCGAATATGACGTGATCGCGACCCTGAACCTCAATGGCGACTACCTTTCCGATGCACTGGCGGCGGAAGTCGGTGGCATTGGTATTGCACCGGGGGCCAACCTGTCCGACACCGTGGCGATGTTCGAAGCCACCCACGGCACCGCACCGAAATACGCAGGCAAGGACCAGGTGAACCCGGGTTCGCTGATTTTGTCGGCAGAAATGATGCTGCGCCACATGGGCTGGATCGAGGCGGCCGATTTGATCATCAAGGGCACCAACGGCGCGATTTCTGCCAAGACGGTGACGTATGACTTCGAGCGCTTGATGGACGGGGCCAAGTTGGTGTCGTCTTCAGGCTTTGGTGATGCGTTGATTTCGCATATGTAAAGCAGAAGCAATAAAAAGCCAGCCACCCCTGTGAACCGGAGTGGCTGGCTTTTTAATAAGTGCGTGCTCAGTGGCTGGTCAGGCCAGTTGCTCTTTTGGTTGTTGAGCGAGGCCTTCTTTGCCTGTGCCAATGGAAATTGGCGCACTGATATTTACTGCGTGGTTGCCTTTGGGTCCTTGAATAATCTCAAAAGACACCGGTTGGCCTGCTTTCAGCGTTTTGTAGCCATCCATTTTGATCGCTGAGTAATGCGCAAAAAGGTCTTCATCCTTGCCGTCTTCAATAATGAAGCCGTAACCCTTGGCATTGTTGAACCACTTGACCTTACCGCTTGCCATAGCCATATCCCTCTGCACCAGACTCCATCACTGGAGTATCATCCAGTTTATCCGTCCTAACCCGAATAAATAAGGTTGACTGCGCGGACCTTTTTTACCCACTGTGGGTTCTATTGGTTGTAACACCGTTTCACCGATAGTCAAGGCGACCAGGTGGTCAGAGTTGAATTTCTGACAGGTCGCCCCCACCACTGTATTTGAACCACTGACGAACCTTTCTTTCCATGCATGCAAACAGCCAGATTCGACTAACATTCAATCAGGATCGCCCGGATCAGGAACACGATGACGACGGTTCTGCAGGCATTGCTGTTCAGGAGGCCAAACCTGCTTTACAGGCGCCGCCGATGTACAAGGTGGTTTTGTTCAATGATGACTACACACCGATGGATTTCGTCGTCGAAGTGCTCGAGGTGTTTTTTAACCTGAACCGCGAGTTGGCGACCAAGGTAATGCTGGCCGTTCACACAGAAGGACGGGCAGTATGTGGAGTGTTTACCCGCGACATCGCCGAGACAAAGGCCATGCAGGTCAACCAGTACGCCAGGGAAAGCCAGCATCCGCTACTCTGTGAAATCGAGAAGGACGGTTAACGCCGACCACTTGGGTATGAGGTGAAGCTATGTTAAACCGCGAGCTCGAAGTCACCCTCAATCTTGCCTTCAAGGAGGCCCGTTCGAAGCGTCATGAATTCATGACCGTCGAACACCTGCTGCTGGCACTTTTGGATAACGAAGCTGCCGCCACCGTTTTGCGTGCGTGCGGCGCCAACCTCGACAAACTCAAGCATGACCTGCAGGAGTTTATCGACTCCACCACGCCACTTATTCCCGTCCACGATGAAGACCGTGAGACCCAGCCAACCCTGGGCTTCCAGCGGGTACTTCAG
>NZ_JBARTQ010000419.1:0-25225 GCF_049645325.1 Pseudomonas sp.
CTGCATCGCAGGCAAGCCAGCTCCCACAGGGATTGTGCCGGCCTCAAGTGCCGGCACCCCTCGGATCAGTTGCTCTTGACGGCGTAATCCGGCTTCTTGTCATTGCCAGGAATGTACGGGCTCCACGGCTGGGCGCGAATCGGCTCCTGGGTCTGCCACACCACCGAGAACTGCCCGTCGGCCTGGATCTCACCGATCATCACCGGCTTGTGCAGGTGGTGGTTGGTCTTGTCCATGGTCAGGGTGAAGCCCGACGGCGCGGCAAAGGTCTGCCCGGCCATGGCTTCGCGTACTTTGTCGACGTCGGTGGACTTGGCCTTCTCAACCGCCTGCGCCCACATGTGGATGCCCACGTAGGTGGCTTCCATCGGGTCATTGGTCACGGCTTTGTCTGCGCCCGGCAGGTTGTGCGCCTTGGCGTAGGCTTTCCAGTCAGCGACGAATTTCTTGTTCACCGGGTTCTCCACCGACTGGAAGTAGTTCCAGGCGGCGAGGTTGCCCACCAGCGGCTTGGTGTCGATGCCGCGCAGTTCTTCTTCACCCACGGAGAACGCCACCACCGGCACGTCGGTGGCCTTCAGGCCCTGGTTGGCCAGCTCTTTGTAGAACGGCACGTTGGAGTCGCCGTTCACGGTGGAGATCACCGCAGTCTTGCCGCCAGCCGAGAATTTCTTGATGTTTGCGACGATGGTCTGGTAATCGGCGTGGCCGAACGGGGTGTAGACCTCTTCGATGTCTTTATCCGCTACGCCCTTGGAGTGCAGGAACGAACGCAGGATTTTGTTGGTGGTGCGCGGGTATACGTAGTCGGTGCCCAACAGGAAGAAACGCTTGGCGGCGCCGCCTTCTTCGCTCATCAGGTATTCCACCGCCGGGATCGCCTGCTGGTTCGGCGCCGCACCGGTGTAGAACACGTTCGGCGACATCTCTTCACCTTCGTATTGCACCGGATAGAACAGCAGGCCATTGAGTTCTTCGAAGACCGGCAATACCGATTTGCGCGACACCGAGGTCCAGCAGCCGAACACCACGGCGACCTTGTCCTGGGTCAGCAACTGCCGGCCTTTTTCGGCGAACAGCGGCCAGTTCGATGCCGGGTCGACCACCACCGGTTCGAGCATTTTGCCGTTCACGCCGCCCTTGGCGTTGATCTCGTCGATGGTCATCAGCGCCATGTCTTTGAGCGACGTTTCGGAGATGGCCATGGTCCCGGACAACGAGTGCAGGATGCCGACCTTGATGGTCTCGGCGGCCTGGACGGTCCAGGTCATGCCCATGGCAACAATCGATGCCGAAAGAGTGAAAGCCTTGATCAAGCTGCGACGCTTCATGGTGCGATCTCCGAGAACCCAGGTTGTTATTGGACAGATACCAGGGCTTTTGCAAAGGCTGTGCCTGCTTTGCAAAAGGGCGTGTGTGGGGCGCGCCGACCCAGGTTCGGGCGCGGGCGATGCACTGAATAGGCGCTGGATACAGGCGCTGGTGCGGGCTTGGCACTGTGATGGTGCGTCGAGTGATTTTAACCATGTAGCGCCTTCGGCACGGGCAAGCGCCTAGGGTGGTGGGCACCTTCAATTTTGTTTTTCAGGTGCCTTATGGAGCAAACCTCAACCCCCAGGCCGGGCCCATTAAGCCCTGCCTTTATCAGCAGTGATGATGCCGCGCGCTGGGCACATCAACGCATCGTCGAGCGGCGCACGGTGGAATACGGCAGCGTGATCTTGCAACGCCTGTCGGCCCCGCTGTTCGTTGCCAGCGAACCGGTGATGGGCAGGTCCATGTCTTTTGACTGGACCCAACTGCTCGACCGCGAAGGTCCCTCCGGCGAGTTTTTACACCCCGCCGGCTACCGCATCGTCGGCAGCCTGCATTCGCACCCCGACACCTTGAACAGCACCCAGCGCCAGAATCCGAAGTGGACGCAACAGCAAGTCAAAACCTTCATGAGCTTCTATTCGACGCCGGATATGAGTCTCAATTATGTGGAACGTGCGCGTTTCAGCGTGGCGTACTTGTCCGGGCCGGACGGCGCATTACTCAAGTATCAGCCCAGCGGGTCGGCAGCCGAGGCCGGGTTTGTGCAGTGGCTGGACAGCAACGGCCCGTGGGCATCGCCCCATGCCCACGATGGCAGCCTGGAAGGGGTCTACACGAAACTCGCCTCGGTGGGGCAACTGACGTTCCTGCTCTCCAGCCCGGCATGGGGCGGCTCGGTAGGGCGGGTGCCTGCCGACTGGGTGCCTTACGCGCCGTTTCAAGCGCCGGTCCTGACAATGCCCTGCGGGCCGGTGTTCTCTGACAAGGCCGGCGTGTTGGCGTATGCCGCGTCGCTTGTCCAGCGCACACCGAATGCACGCCAGCGCGTGTTGATCCTCAAGTCGGACACCGGCGAGCGTTACGTCACCGGCGAAGCGCAGGGCGTTGGAGAAGTGGGCGACCAACTGCCCTTGTTGCCTGTCGGTTTCCACGTGTACGGCCTTTACGTTCTCTCGCGTCCGCTTACCGGCGACTACCCCGGGCTGGAGCCCTGGCTCTACAAAAACTTCATCAGCCCGCTGGCGCTTGCACAGCACATCGCGCAGTTTCGCCAGTACAGCCTGGGGGGGCAGTCCACGCTGGGAGCATCGCTGTTTGTTCACCTGCGTGATGGTGCCCTGTTGCGCTATCGCTTTTCAGGCTCGGCGGCGGAGTCGGCATTGTTTACCCACGATGCCACCGGTGCAGTGCGCGACAACGGGCTGCAGGCCCAACTGCGTGACGGGACGTTGCTGGCCCGGGGGTTTGTGCACAAAGTCGCCACCGCCGGCGAACTGACGGTGGAAAAAACCAGCGCATTGTGGGACCGCAGTGGTGTGGTCGGTGCTGACTGGTCACCCTATTCGCGGTTTGCCTTGCCCTCCTTGAGTGCCGCGTTTCTCACCGCCGACGACGCAGCGCGTTATGCCCACGCGCAGATTGATGAACGGCGCGAGCAACGCTTCGGCGGGATGATCCTGAGGCGCCAGGACGGTCGCTTTCTGGTGACGGAGCCGGTGCCCGCCGGGCCTCGGCCGTTTTCCTTCAATGACCTGTACCCGGCGGATCGCCAGAATGCCCCGATCATCGTGCACCCCGGGTTGTCGCTGCATGCGCGTTATGGCTCGCGCCTGACGCTGGCGATGACCGACCCGGCACAGGCCGCCCAACTCAAATGGAGTCGACAAGACGCTGAAGTGAATGGCCAGATGTTCCACGACCGGGACGTGGCCGACCTGCTGGCGTCGGGGCTGGTGGGTTACTTGTCGGCCGCTCCGGACAGCCTGATTGCCTGCCAGCCGTCCACCACGGTAGCGTCCTGGCGCCAACAGTGGCAGGCCACCTCGACTGACGGCGAGAGTGCCATGGGCAAAGGCCTGGCCGATGGCACGAAACGGCCTGTTGATGTAGTCAGAACACTGGCCGAAAGCGGTACGTTGCGCGTGGTGATCGGCAATGCGTTGTGGGGGCCTGCAGGTTTCGTTGAAGCAGATTGGGAACCTGGGGTGCGGGCGTTGCAATTCCAGCGGCCGGAGGTGGTCAGTCACGGGCCGATGTTTGAAAGCGCCGATGCCGCCGCCAGTGATCTGCAAGGCCGTGAGCCGATCGATCACGGTGAGCATTTCGTCAGCAACTACTTTGCGTTCATTCTCAAGCATGACAACAGCGAGACGTACATCGCCAGCGAGCTGATTCCGCAGACCCGCACGTCGGCATTGCTGTCGCTGGCCAGCCTCTATGGCACCACGTTGCCCGCGGGTTTCAGCTGCCACAGCCTGTATTACGCGCGGCAATGGGCCGGGAATGGTTCAACTGCCTGGCTGCAGCGGTTTTTTATCAGCCCCGAAGATTTCAGCGCAGCCATCGCCCAGGCCCGGGCCAACGCCAGGATGCCGCCGCGTGGTGCGCCGCTTTATATCGCCACGCCGGAGGGTGCATTGCTGCGGTATCAGTCACCGTCGCCCCAATCCCTGTTCGAGGCGCTCAGCGAGGCGGACTCGCTGGAGACGGTGCGCGGTATGTTGAATATCGGTACGTTGGCGCCATTGCAGTTTGTGCGACGCGTTGCGTCTTCCGGCCGCTTGAGCGTGGTGCAGCCGAGTGGCTGCTGGGATCGAACGGGTGATGTGCTGGGGCTTTGGAACCCGTATCAGAACCTGCAACGGCGGCGTCTCAGTCCGGCTTTCCTGACGATGGACGATGCGGCCCGCTATGTACGCCGTCGCGTGCGGGCGGGCGTGGACGCTGCCTATGGCGGGATTATCCTGCGCCGTGATGACGGCTGGTTTTTTGCCACAGAACCACTGCGTGTGCCCGATGAGATGTTCGATTTCAAATGGATTTTTCCGGATGAAATGGTCACCCGCGGGCTGTACCCGCCCCGGACCGCGGTGGCCGCCAGCTACCACGCCAGGTCAGCACTGCAATCGCCATTTTTGCTCTCGCCGGAGCAGGCGGCGGTGTACGGCAATATGTTTTCCACCCGCCTGTTGGCGCAGGCACTGTCGTCGGACCCGGCGCGCGATTATCACTACCTGCTGGCCGCCGATGGGGCGTTGATTCGCCTTAAGGCACGCCCCGAGCTCAAATACCCGGTGGTCACGCTGAGCAGCCTGGTCGCCCGGCCACGCAACCGCCGCGACTGGCTCAACGGCGTGCTGGAGCGGCAGATACGCAACGGTGAGTTGTCGCCCGCCGAGTACGTCAGACGTGTGGCCCTTTCTTTTGACTTGCAGGTGGTGACGGGCAGCGCCATGTGGGGCGCACGCGGTCCAGTGGCGGCGTGGTGGAGCCCCTATGCACCGAAGGCTGCAGCTGACGGCGCGTTTGTTCACGCCCGGCACGAGCCCGCGTGCGGCGCGCTGTACACCCAGGCCGATGACGCCGCACATGGCGTCCATAGGCTTGTCGGTGTGCGCGATGAGGTGCAGTTTGGCTTTGTATTGCACTCCACAAGCAACGCGCATTGCGTGGCGACATTGCCCATCAGCGATGCGGGTTCGCACTTGTCCCACCGACGGGTTTTCAATGAGGCGGGCTACCCGCAGGGCTTTCAGGTGAGTGGGATGTACGTGTGTGCGGCACGCCAGGCCGGGTTTCACCCTGGCGGTCGCCCGCTCGACGGCGACAGGCTCTATCAGGGGCTGTTTTCACCGGTCCAGTTGATTGAGGCGATGTGGCAGGTTCACGCCACTCAAAACCGGGCGGCTTTGCCGCTGTATTTGTCGTGCGCCGATGGCGCCCTGCTCAGGTTTACCGTGCGCAATGAGCGCTTTACTCGCTATGGCGATGAGATCAGCTTGAAACTGCGACTGCTCAGCCCGCGCGATTACATTCGGCGCATGGCGGCGGCCGGCGAATTGCGGATTTTGGTGCCCAGTGCCAATTGGCCGGGCATCGGCGTGGTGGACGCGCAATGGCAGCCAGGCCGTTCGCGCGGTACGCCACCCGCGGGCGGAAACCCCTGGGCATTGGGGCCGGTGTACACGCACCGCGATGATGCGGCGGCATTCGTGCACCTTAATGCCGGACGTTTTACCGGCCAGCAGGCACTCGGCGCGCTCTTGGAGAAAGACAGTGGCTTCAGTAATCATGTGCCGGTTCTGGCGCAAGCTGACGAGGGTTTCCCTTCAGCCGTTGCACCGCTGATTTTTCGTGCGGCGCAGTGGCCGAGCGGCTATCAGATAAGTGCCGCGCATCTGGTTTACCACGCCGGCCTGGACCAGCCGCATGTCGGTATTGAAGCGTCTTACTGCCGATACTTCGTCTCGTGGCGCGAGCTCGGTTTTTATCTGCACCAACTCAAGGAACAAGGGCTGTCTATCAGCGGCGTTTACCTCTCCACCCGAGACGGTGCGTTGCTCAGCTACCTCCCTACATTCAGCCAGGCCGAATACAACCTGCTGGACACCACCGGCAAGTGGACGGCGTCGAGCGGCTATACCGCCTTTGCGCCGGCACCTTCACGGTTCATTTCCGAGCTGGCGCGCATAGGCCAGTTGCAGGTCATTCGCAGTGGCGAGTTCTGGACTGCGCGCACCCGCCTGCACGCCGACCTCAAACTGCCCGGCCCACGCCAGCGCCCGACCAAGGACGAACTCTGAATAATCCGGCCTAGCGTTTGCGCATCAGCCCGATAAAAAACAACCCGCCAATCGCCGCCGTCGCCACGCCAATCGGCAAGTCTTCGGGGGCGATCAGGGTGCGTGCGGCCACATCCACCCAGACCAGGAACAGGCTGCCGAGCAACGCGCACACCGGCAGTAACCGGCGATGCTCGGCACCGACCAGGCGCCGGGCGATATGCGGCACCATCAACCCGACGAACCCGATGGAACCGCTGATCGAAACCAATACCCCGGTCATCAGCGAGGCCACCAGAAACACCTTCAAGCGTACATTGCGCGCGTTCAGCCCCAGGGTCACGGCCGTCTGTTCGCCGGCCATCAACGCGTTGAGCGGGCGCGCCATGCCCAGCAGCACCAGCAAACCCAGCAGCACGGTTGCGGCTGGAATCGCCAGCAGCTCCCAGCGCGCCAGACCGAGGCCGCCGAGCATCCAGAACATCACGGCCGACGCCGCGCGATGGTCGCCCATGAACAGCAACAGGTTGGCGGCCGCCATCATCACAAACGACACCGCCACGCCGCACAGCAGCAGGCGATCACTCTCCAGCCGGCCATTGCGACTGGCCACCGCCAGCACCACCAGCATGCTTGCCAGTGCGCCGATAAACGCGGCGATGGGCAACGTCAGCAGGCCGACGATTTCACCCACATGCAGCACCACGATCACCGCGCCCAGGGTGGCGCCGGAGGTCACGCCGAGCAGGTGCGGGTCGGCCAGCGGGTTGCGCGTGACCGCTTGCAATACCGCGCCGATCAATGCCAACCCGGCACCCACCAAGGCACCCAGCAACATCCGCGGTACGCGGATCAGCCAGACGATATGTTCCTGCCCGGCCGGCCAATTCACCTCACCCACGCCAAAGGCTTTGTACAGAACGATCCGCCACACCACTTCCACCGGCACCCGCGCCGGGCCGAAGCCCAGCGAGATCACGCAAGAGACCAGCAGCACCGCAGCCAGGACGGCGAGCAATAACGCGTAGCGACGGGTGATCATTCGCCGTGGAACCCCTTGGCCAGCGTCTCGACGGCCACCACGTTGTCGATGCCCGGCGTGGCCTGCACGTAGGGGATCACGATAAAGCGCTGGTTTCTGATCGCATCCACGGCTTGCAGCGCGGGGTTGTTCAGCAGGAACTGTTGCTTTTGCTCGGCGGTGATTTCGCTGTAGTCGACGATCACGATCACCTGCGGGTTGCGCTCCACCACGGTCTCCCAGTTCACGCGGGTCCAGCTGGCGTCCACGTCGTCAAGAATATTGCGCCCGCCGGCGGCGTTGATCAGGGCTTCGGGCATGCCCAGGCGGCCGGAGGTCATGGCGCGGTCTTCGCCACTGTCATACAGGAACACACGCGTTTTTTCGGCGGGCAGGTCTTTTTGCACCTCGGCGACCTGTGCCTGCATCTGGGCGATCAATGCATTGGCGCGGTCTTGCACGTCGAAGATCTTGCCCAGGTTGCGCAGGTCGTTATAGGTGTCTTCCAGCGTCGCGGCCGGGCGCTTCATCACAAAGGCGCACGACTCGGTGAGCTCATACACATTGATGCCCAACGGTTGCAGGGTGGCGGGCGTCAGGTCGCCGCCCACGCGCATGCCGTAATCCCAGCCGGCGAAGAAGAAGTCCACGTTGGCGT
This sequence comes from Pseudomonas sp., assembly GCF_049645325.1. GTDB lineage: Bacteria > Pseudomonadota > Gammaproteobacteria > Pseudomonadales > Pseudomonadaceae > Aquipseudomonas. The sequence goes on from NZ_JBARTQ010000419.1 coordinate 7,778, forward strand.
TGAGCAGGGTTTCCACCGACGGGTATTTGCTCGCCAGCTCCGGCAGGCCGTCGAGGATCTCGGCCATTTGCGGCGTGACCGATTTCCAGCCCGTCACGCCGCTGTAGCCAGCCATGTGCGACTTGAGGCCCAGGGCGAGCATCATCTGGGTCATGTTGATGTCGTGGCTGACCGCGTGCTTCGGCGCTTCCTGGAAGCTCACGTCGCGGTTGCAGCTTTTGATGGTCACCGGGTAATGGGTCGCTTGTGCGAACGCTTGGTCAGTACCGAACAGCAGAACAACAGCGAGAAGGGCGCGCAGGGTCATGGTTGGGTTATCCAGGTGATTCGGGGGTAGCCGGACAGAGGGTGGGTGTCGATCAGTGCGTCGACGCCAAACACGTCGCGCAGCAGTTCGACGGTCAGCACTTCATGGGGCGTGCCGCTGGTGATGATGCGACCGTGGTCGATCACGTACAGGCGGTCGCAGAAGGCGGCGGCCAGGTTCAGGTCGTGGATGCTCGCCAGGGTGCCGATGTTCAAGCGTTTGACCAGCCTGAGCAGTTCAAGCTGGTAACGCGGATCGAGGTGGTTGGTCGGCTCGTCGAGAATCAGCAGCTCAGGTTGCTGGGCCAGGGCGCGGGCGAGGATGACGCGCTGTTTTTCACCGCCGGAAAGGGTGGCGAAGGCGTGGTCTTCGAAGCCCTGCATGCCGACGGATTCCAGCGCTTGCCGGATCAACTGCCGGTCCTCCAGCGTGTCACTGTCGAACAGCCCCTTGTGGGGCGTGCGGCCCATGGCAACCACTTCATCCACGCGCAGGCCGAAGGCGTCGGGAAACTCCTGCAGCACCACGGCGACGCGTTGCGCGCACCACTTGGCGCTTTGTTTCCACACGTTCTGGTGTGCGAGCAATACGTCACCCTGTTCCGGCTTGCTGAACCGGTAGGCACAGCGCAACAGGCTGGTCTTGCCGCTGCCGTTGGGCCCGATCAGCCCGACAAACTCCCCCGCACCGACCTGCAGGCTGGCGTCACACAGTTGGAACTGGTGATGGCAGTGGCCGTGGTCCTGGGGCGTCCAGGTGAGGCGGGTGAGGGTGAGTGAAGTCATCAAGTCTCTCAAGTCCAACGCGGTTCAAAAATGTGGGAGCTGGCAAGCCAGCTGCCACAGGGGTTGCGTGTTGTGTCGGTTAGAAGGTGTAGTCCGCCGTGACGAAGAACGAGCGTGGTTCACCGAGGATCCATTGTTGGCCTTCGTTGTACTGGCTCACGGCGTAGGTGCGGTTGAGCAGGTTATTCAGTTGCAGGCCCAGCGTGGTATTGCGCAGGGCTTTCCACGACACGGTGGCGTCGACCACGGTGTAGCTCGGTACTTCACGGGTGTTGGCGGTGTCGGCAAAACGCGCGTCCACATAGCGCACACCGGCGCCGGCGCGGATGTTGTCAGTCACGGCTTTGCTCAGCCACAGGTTGGCGGTACGCCGGGGCACGTCGGTGGGGCGGTTGCCGTTGCGGGAAACGGCCTGGCCGTCGACCACTTCGGAGAAGTCGTCGTACTGCGCGCGCACGATGGCGGCGTTCGCCTGCAGCTGCCAGGCGCCGGGCAATTGCAGGTCAAGGCTGGCTTCCAGGCCATTGGAGGATTGCTGGCCGACTTGTTCCTTGAGGTCGGTGCCCGGAATGCTCACCAGCAGTTTCTTTTTGACGATGTGATAGGCCGCCAGGGTCCACTCGCCACGCGCATCCCAGAACGCCTGCTTGAGGCCGATCTCGGTTTGCTTGGCGGTGGACAAGCCGAACTGCTGCTGGCTCGGGCTCAAGGTGATCAGGCTGCCAACGCCGTCAGTGCTCGTGGCGTACTGGCCATAGACCGAGGTGTGCGCAGTGATCGCGTAGACCAGCCCGGCTTTCCAGTTGTTGCCGGTCAGGGTCTTGTCGGCGTCGTTGTTGGCGGATGTCAGGTCATTGCTGTCGATGTGCACCTCGTCGCGACGCGCGCCGGTGATCAACGAGAGTTTGTCGGTCAGTTGCAGGCGGTTTTCGGCGAAGGCAGCCAGCTGTCGGGTGGTGCTCACCGACTGCGGGATGAACGCGCTGGCGCTTTCAAACGGTTGTGGCACGGGGTGGTTGATGTCCACCGGCTGGCCGTTGTCTGTGAGGTCATTGAATGGCGCGTTGCTGGCCAGACGGAAACGAATGCGGTTGTACTCGACACCCGTCACGGTCTGGCTGTCGAGGCCGAACAGCGTGTGCTTGAAGGTGAAGGTCTGGCGGTCGCCGACCTGTTCCTGGTTGTGCTTGATACCCAGGTAACTCTGGCGCACCAGCCCGCCGTCGACATAGTTATAGCTCTCGGCGTTCTGCCAGCGGCGCTGGTTTTTCAGGTAAGACAGCTCATTGGTGGCGGTGACGTTATCGTTGATCTGCCACTCGCTGGTCAGGCGCGTCCACTGGTCGTTGTAGTGCTGGATGGCATTGCCGACGTTGTAGTTCTTGTCGCGCAGGCCCTTGTGCAACTGGCCATTGATCAGGGGCGTGCCGTAGTCATTCTGCGGGGTCTGGTCACCGTAGTCGTGGGCGAGGGTGACGCTCAGGTTGTCGGCGGGCTGCCAGCGCAGGGCGGCACTGACGAAGTCGCTGGAAGAATCGCCACGCTCGATGAAACCGTTGCTGCGCAGGCGGTTGAGGTTCAAGCGGTAGCTCAGGGTGTCGGTCAGCGAGCCACCGCTGTCGAGGGCTTCCTGTTGGCGATCATCGGAGCCATAGCCGAGGCGCACGTGGTTTTCGATCTCGCCTTCAAACGGTTTTTTCGGCAAGGTATTGATCACCGCGCCGGTGGCGCCCTGGCCGTACATCACCGAGGCCGGGCCGCGCAGTACGTCCACGCGTTCGACCGACCAGGTGTCCACCGGGAAGGTGGACGTGCCGGCACCGTCGAACATGCGCTGGCCGTCGTACAACTGCAGCACCGAACTCTGCCCGGTAAACCCGCGTGCCTGCAGCGAAGTGCCGCCGTCGCCCGGCGTGCCGGTGCGAGTGATGCCGGTGGCACGCGAGATTGCGTCCTGCACACTGGCGTCGCCGCGTTCGCGGATTTTCTCGCCGGTCTGGCTTTCGACACTGCCCGGCGTCTGCCGCGCCGTGAGGTTCAGGCGCGAGCCGGCGGTGGTCGGGGTGTCGAGGTCGACGCGTTCGTCATCCACGGCAGGCGCGGTCACGGGGCTGGCGGGCAGGGTCAAGGCCTGGGCGCTGTTATGCAAAGCGAGCAGGCACAAGCCGGACGCGAGGTACTTGTTCATCGGTCGGTCAGTCTTCTTGGAGGGATGCTCGCCGCAGAGCGCGGCGAGTAACGATAGCGCAGAAAGTGTTATAAGTTAACACTTATTGGCCGCGGGACAAAAGTCGCGCAAGGCTACAGAAGGCCTCTGCCATGGGCATCTCGCCTGCCTCATGCCGAACCTGAGGCAGATTCATGTTGGCCAAACAGGCGCGACAGCACGAGGCGATCCAGGGCCCACACCACGATCAACGAGGCGCCCACCAACGGAAAAACAATCGCCAGCGCGAGCATGATCACCATCGCGGTTTTCCACTTCGGCAGGTCATGGCGCAGCGGCGGAACACCCAACCCGCCCGCCGGGCGACGCTTCCACCAGATCACCATGCCGCTGACGGCGCTGAGCAGAATCATCAGGCAGATCAGCAGCACAATCAGTTGGTTGACCCAGCCGAACATCTTGCCTTCGTGCAGCATCACGCCGGTCTCGGTGGCGCGTGCGACGGTGTTGTAGTGTGCCCAACGCACATCGGCGAGGACCTTGCCGGTGTATTGGTCCACATGCAGGGTGGCGTCATTGCGCGGGTCGTTGGCGAACACCGCGACGGTGAACACACCCTCGGCGGTGGTCGGGAAGGTGATGCTGTAGCCGGGTTCGACCTTGCGCGCGTTGGCCAGCTCGACCACCTGTTGCAGACGCACGGTCGGGGCCGCTGGACCTGAGTGCATGGCGCCGTGGTTCATGTGTTCGGCGTGGTCGCCGGACATCGGCATCGGCGTGTTTTCCATAGCCCAAGGCACGGTCTGTTGGCTGGCGGTGTTGAGGCTGCGAGCCTGCTGGTCGGACTGCGGCACGTTGTTCCACATCGCCGCCGGAAAGGTGTTCCACAGGTCGGCGTACTGTTTGCCCCAGAAGCCGGTCCAGGTCATGCCGCTGAGCAGCATCACCAACAGGAACGCCGCACCCCAGAAACCGGCGACGGCGTGCATGTCGCGCCAGAACACGCGGCCGCGGCTGTTGAACCGTGGCCATAACACCCCTGCCGAAGACTTGCCACGCGGCCACCACAGGTACACGCCGGACACCACCAGCATCACGCCCCAACCGGCGGCGAGTTCCACCAGGCGATCACCGACGGTGCCGATCATCAGCTCACCGTGCAGCGCACGAGCAATGGCTTGCAGGTTGTATTTGGAGTCCTGCTCGCCGAGCACGGTGCCGCGATACGGGTCGACAAATACCGTCACTTCGCGGCCGCCGTCGTGCATCACAAATTGCGCGCTGCTGGTGGCGTCGGCGGGCGGCAGGTATTTACTGATCTTGCCCTGGGGAAAGGCTGCCTGGGCGCGTTGCAGTTGCTCGTCGGCACTCAGCGCGTGTTCGGCGGCGGGCACGGTGAGCAAGTCGCTGTACATCAGCGGGTCGAGCTGGGGTTTGAACAGGTAGATGATGCCGGTCAGGGCCAGCAGCACCATGAAGGGGGCGACGAAGAGGCCGGCGTAGAAGTGCCAGCGCCAGGCCAGGTTGTAGAAGGAAACTTTTTGAGTGGACATCAGGGTGCTCCGCAAAGGCTTTGGTTTTTTTTGGTCAGTGACACCGCTATCGCAGGCAAGCCAGCTCCCACAGGGAAACGCATTCCGACTGTGAGCGCTGGCATCGCTGCGGTGCGTTTAGAAGCTCATATCGACTTTGGTCCAGAGCGTGCGCCCCGGTTCCTTGATGGCTTGCGGGTCACTGGCCGGGTAGCCGAAGCCAGCGTTGCCGGCGAGGTTCAAGTGCTCCGCGTAGGCCTTGCCGAACAGGTTGTCGACGCCGGTGCTGACCTTGAAGTGCTTGTTGATGCGGTACGCCGCGTTGAGCGAGAACACGCCGAAGCCGCCGCTTTTGTCGAAGTCCTTGCCGACCACGTTGCCCTTGTTCTGGTCGATGCGGTTTTGTGCCGCGACCACCCGCCACAAGGCGCCGGCGCTCCAGTCGTCTTCGCTGTAGGTGAGGCCGAAGCGTGCATCCAGGGGCGGCATTTGCGGCAGCGCCTTGCCGTCGCTGGTGTTCTTGCCCCAGGCGTAGGCCAGGCTGGCGTCGGCTTTCCAGTGTTGCGTCAGTGTGTATGCCGCACCCAATTCGCCGCCCATGATGCGTGCGTCGACATTGCGCGCCTGGGAGGTGGTGCCCATCATTGCGGGCTTGTAGTCGAACAGGATGAAGTCCTGCACCCGGCCCAGGTAGCCCGAGACCCAGGCGTCGAGGTTGGCGGTCTTGTATTGCGCGCCGACGTCGAGCTGGGTGGTTTTCTCCGGTTTCACGCCGTCGAAGGCATTCACCGAGCCGACTGCGCCCGTGTTGGGGGAGAACAGTTCCCAGTAGTCCGGAAAGCGTTCCGAGTGGCCCAGGCCTGCGTAGACGGTGGTCGGGCTGTCGGCCAAGTCGTGCTCATAACGCATAAAGCCCGATGGCAGCGTGTCGGCGCGAGTGTCGCCGGCGGTTGCGCTGGCCTGGCGAAAATCCTTGGCCGAGGCGCGGTCCAGGCGCGCACCGCTGATCAGGCGGTCGCGGTCGGCGGCGTACCAGGTCAGTTCGCCGAACGCACCATAGTTATGGAAGTTGGCGTCCTTGACCCGCGGCAGGTCCTTGTAGGTGTCAATGCCCATGCTGCTGCGCTGGCGGTGTTCGTTGGTCTGCGCGTCCAGCCCGCTGATCAACTGCACGTCGGCCCAGCGCCAAGTGGCCTTGACCCGCGCGCCGAGGGTGCGACGGTCGACGTTGGAGGCCATCGGCCCGGCCATCATCCCGGTGCCCGACGGCGTGCGCAGGCTGTAGTTGTCCATCACATGGTCGGCGTAGTTGTAGTAGACCTGGGCCTCGACCTTATCCAGCACCTCACCAATGTTGGATTTTTCAAAACGCAGCCCCAGGCTTTCACGCAGGAACTGCGAGCCATCCATGCCGCGCCCGGCGTAACGCGCTTCGCCATCGCCACGGCCGGCGGTGAGTTCCAGCAAGGTGTCAGCGTCGGGGGTGAAGCCTACGGCCACATCGCCGTTCCATTTGTCGTAGCGCGAAGCGACGGTGTCGTTGTTGCCGTCTTTGTAATCGTCGGCGTGCGCCTGGTTGCCGATCACACGCACATAACCCAGTGGCCCGCCGGCAGCGGCATCGATGACCTTGTCGAAGCGCCCGTTGGAGCCGGCCAATACGCTGGCGTTGAGTCGCGTGCCGAGCTCGCCAAATTGCTCCGGCTCGCGCTCGAACAAGATCGTGCCGGCCGATGCGCCCGGCCCCCAGAGAACGGTTTGCGGGCCTTTGATCACGGTCAGCTTATCGTAGGTTTCCGGCGAAATGTACGAGGTGGGCGCGTCCATCCGCCCAGGGCAAGCGCCGAGCATCATGCTGCCGTCGGTGAGGATATTCAGGCGTGAGCCGAACATGCCGCGCAGCACCGGGTCGCCGTTGGTGCCACCGTTGCGCACCAGGGCGAAGCCGGGAATGGTCTTGAGGTAATCGCCGCCGTCGCTGGCGGGCACCGGTTGGCGCGGGTCTTTTGGGTTGGTGACCACGGTCAGCGGTGAGCTGGGGGCGACCGCGGTGATCACCGTGGGGCTCAGTTCGTGGTCGGCGTGCCCATCGGCATGCGCCGGAGGAATCAATAGCGCGCCGCACAGAACGGCGAACACGGGAGTGCTTCCCAAACGGGTGTCAGCAGAAAACCTGGACATGAAAAATTCCATCCATCAATCGTAAACAACACGGCCAGCAGCCTGCGGCTGTCTGTCTAACGTCGGCCGGGGTGAAGTAACGCTTTGAAGTGCTTACGCGATGATGGGTGGCGCGCGGCTGCGGGCGCCGGGGAAGATGCTTTGCCGGGCATGGCCCAGGAGAGTGGCGGGGGTGAGGGCGTTGGCCGGTGGCGGGGTGCCGAGGGTGACGAAGGAGACGCTGCCGGGCAGGGCCGGGCAACTGAAGAGCAGGTCGCAATAACCGCATTTTGCCCAGAGGGCGTGATGTTCAGCGGGGGCTTGCGTGTGTTCGGCATGGTCGCCCGGCATGGGCATGTCCATGGACATTTCCATCGACATACCGGCGTGATGGTCCATCGGCATCGCTTGGGAAATCAGCGGACCGATAAAGATCATCAACATGGCGAACAGGCTGATCCAACTGCCGCGCTTCACGCGGGGGTGTGGGGTTAGCCTGGCGCGAGGGGCGCCCATCGAGTGGGTTCTACTGAGCGGGCTTGTGCTCGTGGCCGGCCATCGGCGGGGCTTTCTGCACCGAGACTTTCACGTCCACCTTGCCGGCTTTCTCGAAGGTCAGGGTCAGAGGGAATTGCTTGCCGTCAGTCAGCAGGCTGCGGTCTTTGAGATCCAGCAGCATCACGTGATAGGCCATCGGCGCGAAAGTCAGGTCACCCTTGGCCGGGACGGCCACGCTGGTGACGTGTTGCATCTTCATCAAGTCGCCCTGCATCACATGCTCATGCAACTCGGCCTTGTCCGCCACCGGCGTCTCGACACTGAGCAGGCGGTCCGGGGTAGCACCGGTGTTATGGATCACGAAATACGCCGCGACCGTCGGCGCGTTCGGCGGCAACTCCTGGGACCAGGGGTCGCTGACCAGCAAGTCGCCGGCCTTGTAGTCATCGGCATTCGCAGCAACGCACACCGGCAGCAGCAACGCAGCCAGAAGCAGGGAAGATTTGAGCATGGCAGTTCTCCAGAACGGTTCTAAACGCAGTTCACTTGCGAAGAAATCAGACCGTTGGAGAGGCGCGCGGGTTGAGGCTCGGCCATTGCTGGCGCGGGGTCGGCGCTTGCAGAGAAGGCGGCGACAGGCCCGGCACTGCATCAAAACGTGTGACATACAACTGCGGCACATGCCCAGGCAATGCCACCACTGGCGCCGAACCCGAGCAACACCAGCAATGCTGCATGGTGGAATGATCGTCTTGCTGTGGCGCCGGAATGTCCAGCTTGCCCAGGGCAATGGTTTTCAGGCTGGCGCCGTTGGACGAGCAGAAACTGCCCCATAACAGCTGCTTAACCGGGTCATCCGACTGCTGCATCGCACCGGCCATCGGCATGGCAAAGGCGTTGAACAGCACTGCAAAGCAGGCGATCCACACAATTGCAAAGCGTTGACGGGCCATGGCGGACAATCCGTAGGGTTATCGATCAGGTGGGTATTTAGCCTGATCGGGGAGGATAAGTAAAAAGTGGCGGTGTGGTTTGGTGTCGCAGTGGTATCTGGTTATGCAATGGGTACGCCGTGGACCTGCATGTCGACACCTAACGCTTTTCTAATCACCGCAAATATCGCTGCCAGGTTATCCATGCTTGGGTTGCCGCTGGCTGACAGCATTCTATGTAGGCTCTTGCTAGGTTTTGCTGTCTCTTTTGCAAGCCCTTCAAACCCCACTGTGGCGTTGACCAAATCACGCAAAATCACGCGTGAAACTTCCGGCTCACCATTGAGAAACAGCGTAGCAGCCTCATCCAGGAGTGCCTGGGCAAATTCGGGGTCGCGCTGGGCACGTTCTGCAATGGTGTGTTTGTAGCTTCGGGTTAGCGCCATGCTGGTTACCTCTTTTGTTCCGATTTCTTGCCACGCTGATGCTCATCGATCAGCGACTTTACGACTTTGATATCGCGTTTTTGACGGCTCTTGTCGCCGCCACCGAACAGGATGATCAATCGTTGACCTTCTTGTATCAGGTAGATTCGCAGGCCTGGCCCCCAGTCGATGCGGTATTCACCGAGTCCATCGAACCACTTGATGTTGCTGGTGTTGCCCATCTCAAGCCGAACCAATGCGGTTGAAACTCTGGCTGCCGCCTGCACGCTCAAGGATGAAAACCACTCATCGAACGGGCTGATCTGGTTGTCGCGTCGGTATTCTTCGATCTCAATCATTCGCCGTCCTGAAGGTAACAAATAGGTTACTAATCAAGCAAGCGAGTGATCCTGGCTTATCGAATGAAATCTGCCAACGCTTTGAGTGTTTCTTCGGGCGACAAGAGTTCCCGATCCACCGCCGCCAGCACCGGCCGCTTCAACACCAACACGGGCACCTCACGCGCCCGCGCCACTTCCAGCTTCGGCTCGGTGGCCGTGCTGCCGCTGTTCTTGCTGATCAGCACATCAATCGCGCGCCGTTCAAACAGCGCGCGCTCGTCTTCGATCAGAAACGGCCCGCGCGCGCCGATGACCTCACAGCGATCATTGCCTGGGTACACATCCAGCGCGCGCAACGTCCAGAATTGCTCTGCGGGGATTTCGTCGAGGTGCTGCAACGGCTCACGCCCCAGCGTGAACAAAGGGCGCTTGAACGGTTTCAATGCGTCGATCAGCTCGGCCCAGTCACCGACCTCACGCCAGTCATCCCCCGCCTGCGGCTGCCATGCGGGGCGCCGCAAGGCCCAGCACGGAACGCCGCACAGCCTCGCCGCCTGGGTGGCGTTGGCGCTCATCTGCGCCGCATACGGGTGGGTTGCGTCGAGGATCAGGCTGATGTGTTCATCGCGAACAAACTGCGCCAATCCTTCACACCCACCATAACCGCCAACCCGTACCTGGCAGGTCAGGTCAGTCGGCACCCGCCCAACCCCCGCCAGGCTGTAGATATGTTCCGGGCCCAGCGTGCGCGCAATGGCCAGCGCCTCCGTCACACCGCCCAGCAGCAGGACACGTTTCATAGCGGCTTGACCACGTCCAGCAAGGTGATCGGCAGCGCCTGGCGCCATGTATCAAATTCACCCAGCGGCTGGGCCTGGGCCACATGGATGCGCGTCAGCTCGCCGCCGTGCCGGGCGCGCCAGTTCATCAGGGTCATTTCACTTTGCAGGGTCACGGCATTGGCGACGAGGCGGCCGCCGGGGCGCAGGTGTTGCCAGCAGGTGTCGAGCACGCCGTCGCGGGTGACGCCGCCGCCGATAAAGATCGCGTCCGGCGCTTCCAGGTCATTCAACGCCTCGGGCGCGGTGCCGCGAATCAGCTGCAGGCCGGGCACGCCGAGGGCGTCGCGGTTGTGTTCGATCAAGCCTTGGCGGCCAGCGTCGGCTTCAATCGCCAGCGCACGGCAGCTCGGGTGCGCGCGCATCCATTCGATGCCGATGGAACCGCTGCCCGCGCCTACATCCCACAACAGTTCGCCTGGCATAGGCGCGAGGCGGGCGAGGGTCATGGCGCGCACATCGCGCTTGGTCAGTTGGCCGTCGTGTTTGAAGGCGGAGTCGGGCAGGCCGGCGAGGCGCGACAGACTCGGCGTGTTGGCGTCGGCCACGCAGTCGATGGCGATGAGATTCAAATCAGCGACCGAGCTGTGCGCCCACGACTGCGCAAGCCCATCGATACGCTGCTCGTCCGCGCCGCCCAGGTGTTCAAACACGCTCAACCGGCTGGACCCGAACCCCGCCTCAGCCAGCAGCGCGGCAATCAACGCAGGGCTGCGGCCATCGTTGCTCAACACCAGCAGCCGCACGCCACTGGCCAGGTGCGCATTCAGCGCTGCCAACGGCCGAGCCACCGCAGACAGGGTCACGACCTCCTGCAACGGCCAACCCAACCGCGCCGCCGCCAGGGACACAGACGACGGCGCCGGCAAAATCAGCAGCTCTTCAGCCGCCACCTGCCGCGCCAGGCTGGCGCCCACGCCGTAGAACATCGGGTCGCCGCTGGCCAGCACGCACACGGGCTCGCCGCGCCGCGCCAGCACCGGCGCCAGGGAAAACGGGCTCGGCCATAGTTCGCGCTCGCCACGAATACACACCGGCAACAGGTCCAACTGGCGTTGGCCGCCTATAATCCGGGTGGCGCGCAACAGGGCATGCCGGGCATTCCTGCCCAGGCCCTTGAAGCCGTCTTCACCGATGCCTACTACCGTCAGCCAGGGCGACATATGAATTCCTTGAACGACATCCGACGGGCAGGCTTTTCATGCCGCCGGACAAAGCAGGCATAATACCGCGCCTTTACCCGTCAACCGGTAGCCTCGTGAACCAGACACCCGCCCTGAATACCTTACGCCCCTCGGCTTGCCCGGGGTTGCTGCGTATTGTCCAAGCGTTGGATGGCGGGATTTGCCGGATCAAATTGGCCGGTGGTTCGATCAGCGCCGCACAAGCCATGGCCGTGGCGGACGCGGCCCAGGCCTATGCGGGCGGCGTGATCGAGGCGACCAACCGCGCCAACCTGCAGATTCGCGGGATCGGCGCCGAGCAGGACGCGTTGATTGCGATGCTGCTGGCGGCGGACCTCGGCCCGAACAACGCCGCCGGTGACGACGTGCGCAACCTGATGCTCAGCCCGAGCGCCGGCATCGACCCGCAGATGCTGTTCGACACCCGCCCGCTGGCCGAGCAGGTCCTCGCGACCCTGCAAGACCACCCGCGCTTCCATGGGTTGTCGGCCAAGTTCGCCGTGCAACTGGATGGCGGCGAAGCGTTGGCGATGCTCGAACACCACCATGACCTGTGGTTGTCGGCGTTTGAGCGCGGCGGCGAAACGTTATTGGCCTTCGGCCTGGCCGGTTGCCCGGGGTTGGATGCGCCGTCGGCGGCCGTGGCGCTGGACCAGGGCCATGCACTGGTGGTGGCGGTGCTCGATGCGTTTCTCGATCTGGCCACGCCTGAGCAAACCCGCATGCGTCATCTGGCTGTGGATAACGTATTGAGCCGCCTGAGCCTGCCACTGCTGCCGGTGAACGGCTTCAAGCGTCCGGCCGGCGGGGCTTTGTTGCACTTGGGGACTTATCCACAGCGTCAGCAAGATCAGTTCTACGTCGCCGCCGTTGCGCCGTTGGGGCGCCTGGATTCAAGCATGCTCAAAGGCGCCGCGCAGTTGGCCACCGCGTTCGGCGACGGTACGTTGCGCTTCACGCCCTGGCAGGGCGTGCTGCTGCCCAATGTTAAAAACCCTGGCGCCGTTACCGATGGCCTGCAACGCTTGGGCTTCCTCTGTTCAATCGACCAGCCCCTGGTGCGCCTGGTCGCCTGCACCGGTTCCAGCGGCTGCGGCAAAGGCCTGGCCGACACCAAGGCCGACGCCGTGCAACTGGCCGCGTTGCACCCAGGCCACACTGTGCACCTGTCCGGCTGCCCGCGTTCCTGCGCCGCCGCACACATCGCACCGGTCACTTTGCTGGCCGTCAGCCCCGGCCACTACGACGTCTATTTTCGCAATGCAGCCCAGCCCGGTTTCGGCCGGCTGCACGCGCGCACTCTTTCTATTGAAGCGGCGGGCGCCTTGCTGCGCGCTCGCCCACGGAGCAACACCGATGATTGATTACATCCGCGACGGTCAGGAGATCTATCGCAACTCCTTCGCCATTATTCGCGCGGAAGCCAACTTGGCGCGCATCCCGGCCGACCTGGAAAAACTCGCGGTGCGGGTGATTCATGCGTGCGGCATGGTTGACGCCATCGACGGCCTGCAGTTCTCCGAAGGCGCGGGCAAGGCCGGGCGCGATGCGCTGGCCGCTGGCGCGCCGATCCTGTGTGACGCGCGGATGGTCTCCGAAGGCGTGACCCGCACGCGGCTGCCGGCCAACAATGAAGTGATCTGCACCCTGCGTGACGACAGCGTGCCGGAGCTGGCGCGGGAGCTGGGCAACACCCGTTCCGCTGCCGCGCTGGAGCTGTGGCGCCCGCACCTGGAAGGCAGCGTGGTGGTGATCGGCAACGCGCCGACAGCGTTGTTCTACCTGCTGGAGATGCTCGATGCCGGCGCGCCGAAACCAGCGTTGATCCTCGGTTTTCCAGTGGGTTTTGTCGGCGCCGCTGAGTCCAAGGCCATGCTCGCGGCAGACAGCCGTGGCGTACCGTTTGTGATAATGCAAGGCCGCCTGGGCGGCAGTGCGATGGCCGCCGCTGCGGTAAATGCCTTGGCCACGGAGGTCGAATAATGCCGGCACGCGGACGTTTGATCGGCCTGGGCGTAGGCCCCGGTGACCCGGAACTGATCACCCTCAAAGCCTTGCGCCTGCTGCGTGAGTCGCCAGTGGTGGCGTACTTTGTGGCCAAGGGCAAGAAGGGCAACGCCTTCGGCATCATCGAAGATCACCTGGTGCCGCAGCAGACCCTGATGCCGCTGGTGTACCCGGTGACCACCGAAGCGCTGCCGGCGCCATTGTCGTACGAGCAAGTCATCAGCGACTTCTACGACACCGCCAGCCTGGACGTGGCCGCGCACCTGGACGCCGGCCGCGATGTGGCGGTGATCTGCGAAGGCGACCCGTTCTTCTACGGTTCCTACATGTACCTGCATGACCGTCTGGCCGAGCGCTATGAGGCGCACGTCATCCCCGGCGTGTGCTCGATGCTCGGCGGCGCCTCGGTGCTGGGTGCGCCGTTGGTGTATCGCAACCAGAGCCTGTCGGTGCTCTCGGGCGTGCTGCCCCACGACGACCTCAAGCGTCGCCTGGCGGATGCCGATGCGGCGGTGATCATGAAACTGGGCCGCAACTTCCCCAAGGTGCGCCAGGTGCTGACAGAACTCGGCTTGGCCGAGCGCGCGCTGTACGTGGAGCGCGCGACCATGGCCAACCAGAAGATCGTGCCGCTGGACCAAGTGGATCCAGCGTCGTCGCCGTACTTCTCGCTGATCATTGTGCCCGGTGAACGGTGGCAAGGTTGATGACGCCGGCGATCGTCATATTGGGCCAGGGCAGCCTGGCGACTGCGCGCAAGATCCAGCAGGTGTACCCCGGCGCGTTGATTCACGGCTTGGCCGGACGGGTTGACGGTGCCGATCAGGTCTACAGCGAATTCGGCGCGACCCTGCGCCAGCTCTACCAGCAAGGCACGCCCCTGATTGCCTTGTGTGCGGCCGGCATCGTGATCCGCACCTTGGCGCCGCTGCTGCTGGAGAAAGGCGAAGAGCCTGCGGTGCTGGCCGTGGCTGAAGACGGTAGCGCCGTGGTGCCGTTGCTGGGCGGCCTCGGCGGCGTGAACGTGATGGCGCGCGCGATCGCCGCCGCGCTGGACGTGACGGCAGCGATTACCACCAGTGGCGAGCTGCGGTTCGGCACCTGCCTGCTCAATCCGCCCAAGGGGTATGCGTTGGCAGACCTGGAGCTGGGCAAGCGCTTTGTCTCGGACCTGCTGGCCGGCGAAAGCGTGCGCATCGAAGGCGCCGCGCCATGGCTCGACCAGGCCAACCTGCCTCAGGACCCGCACGCGCGCCTGGCGATTCACGTTGGCAGCGCCGAGCGCGAACCGGCGGCCAACGAGCTGCTGATTTACCCGAAGACTGTGTGCGTCACCTGCAAACCGGGCGAACACCTGGCGGCGCGCGTGCGAACCGCCTTGCAGGCGGCGGGCATCGCCATTCAGTCCCTGGCCTGCCTGAAGGCCAGCGATATGCAGATGGCCGAAGCGTCATTGCACGAAGCCGCACTGGAGCTGAATGTGCCGCTGCGTTTCGCCACGGTCGCGCAAGACGCGGACATTGTTATCAGCGTTGCCGAACAACCCCTGGATCTTGCGCACGTCGGCCGTGTCCGTGGCCGTCTTGCCGTGATCGGCCTGGGCCCCGGCGCTGCAGAGTTAATGGTGCCGGCGGTGAAAGCCGAACTGGCGCGTTGTACCGACGTGCTCGGCTACGAAACCTACGTGCGTATGGCCGGGCCGTTCCGTGACGACCAGGTGCAGCACTGCACCGACAACCGTGAAGAAATGCAGCGCGCGCGTCATGCGTTTGAGCTGGCCGCGCAAGGCCGTTCGGTAGTGGTGGTGTCCTCCGGCGACCCGGGTGTGTTTGCCATGGCCAGCGCCGTTATCGAGGCGCTGCACGAGTCCAGTGATCCGGCCTGGCATCAGGTTGACCTGGAAATCCTGCCGGGCGTCTCGGCCTCGCTGGCCACCGCCGCGCAGGCGGGGGCCCCGCTGGGGCATGACTTCTGCGTGATGTCGCTGTCGGACAACCTCAAGCCCTGGTCGATCATCGAGAAGCGCCTGGACCTTGCATCCCAGGCCGACCTGGCCCTGGCGTTCTACAACCCGATCTCGCGTTCGCGACCGTGGCAATTGGGGCGCGCGCTGGAAATCGTCGCGTTGCACCGCACCGCCGAAACGCCCGTGGTGCTTGGGCGTGACATCGGTCGCCCGGGCCAGACCCTGCGTGTCACCACGTTGGGGCAACTGACGCCGGAGCAGGTCGACATGCGCACGATGGTGTTGATCGGTTCGTCCACCACCTGCGTGTTCCCGCGCGCCGGTGGCGGTGAATGGGTGTACACGCCGCGCTGGTATGGCGAAAAGCCCGCCAGCTGAAAACAGCCTGCCGCACGCAAGAAAGCTCCGAGTAACGCTGGGTGAATACCTGCCGTTGCTCGGGGCTTTTTCTTTTTTTATCGATGAAAGCCGGAAGGCTTCTGCATGAGTCCCACAATTGCTGGGCAGCGCTTTTCCGAGGGGGCAGGCAAGCGATGTTTGTCGTCTGGAAAGCCCGCCGCCGCCTGGACTAGTGTGGACACACGCCCCATGTGGGGTGCTTGTGGAGAACTGGAAATGGAGCGATATCACAGACGCATCAACCGCGTAAAACGGCGCAAGTTGATTGCTGCCTATAAGTTGCCGGGGGCACCGGGCGTGCCTGGCGCGTTGGCGGTGGACACTGACGACGACAGCAATGCGGCCGTGGTGAACAACGGCGTGATTTCATTTGTCGAGGGCATGTCGGCGTTAAACCGCGAGTACATCCGCAAGAGCTATCTGCTCGCCAGCAGCTATGTGAGCGATGTGCTGCAGGTCCATCGGGGCACGGAGCGCTGGTACGACGAATTTATCAAGGTGATGACCAGCCTCGGCTGGCTGCCGGTGCGCAGCCGCTTTGAGCGGGTCTCAAGCTCGGGCAAGGGGCTGACCGTGCAAGTGGCCGTGCTGAATATGATTGCGGCCATGCTGGCGACGACCTCGCTGGCCGGGCCGCTGCTCAGCGTTCTGCCCAAACTGGCCGCCGATGCGCTGGAGGGGCTGAAGCGGCAACCGGCGTCTTTCGAGCTGTTCAAACGCAATAGCACGGTGCATCAGGGCGGCGACTTTGGCTTGGCATCCTGCGCCGAAACCGAGGGGGAAGTCATGATGGTGCTGGTGACCTACAGCAGCCACGGCGTGAGTAAACAGGTGGGCCTGCCGTTCCTGGAGTGGGACAGTTCCTCGTTCGAGGCCTTCAGCGGGCAAACGTGCCTGGTGCTGAATACCTCGGTGGTCAACGAACAAACTATCCAGCTGATGCGCGAAAGCGCGGGTGACAAGGTGCAACTGGCAATTGCGAAATACCGGATCTAGGGCACGAGGTAGCCGCGCACTCCGGTAAAGATGATTTGCGCGGCCAGGGCGCACACGAACAACCCCATCAGCCGGCTGACGATCTGCAAACCCTGGTCGCCAAGAATGCGTTCGATACGGTTGGACAGGTACAGCACCACGCCCACCGTGAGGCTGGCCAGGGCGATGCTGAGAATCGCCATGATTTTGTCATCCCAATGCGGTTGGCTGACGCCCATCACCAACAACGCACCGATGGTGCCGGGGCCGACCGTGAGCGGGATGGTCAGCGGCACGATGGTCACGTCCTGTTGCACGTTGTCGGTCTGCACGGCTGACTTGCCTTGGGCCATGCCCAAGGCGGAGATGAACAGCACGCTGCCGGCGCCTATGCGGAAGGCGTCCACGGTGATGCCGAACACGCTGAAAATCAAGCGGCCGAAGAGGTAGAGCAATACGCTCGATATCAGGGTCGCCAGCGCAACTTTCCAGGCCAGGCGTCGGCGTTCCTTGCTGGAATAGCCGCGAGTCAGGCTGATAAAGCAGGACAGCACGAAGAACGGGCTGTAGAGCACCAGCATTTTCAGGTAGACGCTGAATAACACGTGGAGCATGGAGGCGGCTCGCGGCGGGGGAAGTGGGGGAGAGTCTATCAGGCGATCGGGGTCAAATGTGGGCGCTGGTTTGGCAGTGATGGGTGCAGGTATTTGCGCGGTTTGTTGGGGGTTGTTGAGTACATATCCGTTGTTTTGGTGGTGGCGGGTATTGGTTCCGCTCTTACAGCGGCTCACTTTTGGTGGAGCGCAAAAGTAAGCAAAACGCTCTTGCCCCTCCACTCGGCACCTCGCTTAGGCTCGGTGTGCCCGCACTCCGGCTTGAATCCGTGGGCCGCCGCCACGCGCCATCCATGGCGCGGGGCGGCTAACCCGGC
>NZ_JBARTQ010000420.1:0-9138 GCF_049645325.1 Pseudomonas sp.
TCCCACGCCCCACAGTCTGTGCCTAAACTTGAGCCCTACGGGGCTCATTTGCGTTTTAAGGCAGTCAATAAAGCCGCATATCCGCAAACCAGGAGAAGATAGATGGATTTGAATGCTGAAATGGATCACCTGATCAAGACCTCGCAGTCCTGGATCCCGATGATCATGGAATATGGCAGCCGGGTGTTGCTGGCGGTGATCACCCTGGCGATTGGCTGGTGGCTGATCAACGTATTGACCCACCGAGTGGGACGCTTGCTGGCCCTGCGTAACGCCGACCTGGCGCTGCAGCACTTCATCACCAGCCTTGCGAACATCGCGCTGAAGGTGATGCTGATTGTCAGCGTGGCCTCGATGATCGGCGTGGCGACCACCTCGTTCGTCGCCGCAATCGGTGCCGCTACCCTGGCCATCGGCCTGGCATTGCAAGGCAGCCTGGCGAATTTCGCCGGTGGCGTGCTGATTCTGTTGTTCCGCCCGTTCCGCATTGGTGACTGGATCGAAGCCCAGGGCACATCCGGGACTGTCGACAGCATTCAGATCTTCCATACCGTGCTGCGTACCGGCGACAACAAGACCGTGATCGTACCCAACGGCATCCTGTCCAACGGCATCATCACCAACACCAACCGTCAGCCAACCCGCAAGGTTGTGTTCGACGTGGGTGTCGACTATGAAGCCGACCTGCAGAAAGCCCGTGAAGTGTTGCTGGAACTGGCCAAGGATCCGCGCGTACTGGCCGACCCGGCGCCTGCGGCGGTGGTCTCGACCCTGGGCGATAGCTCGATCACCGTTTCCCTGCGTTGCTGGACCAATACGCCCGACTATTGGGATGTCGTGTTCATGCTTAATGAGCTGTCGCGCGATCGCTTGAAAGCAGCGGGCATTGATATTCCATTTCCGCAGCGGGTTATTCGAGTGATGCAGGAGCCGGTGGCTAAATAACCAAGTAGTCAGCTATCGAACTTGGCCGACAGGTCAGGTTCGCTGCAAACGGTTAATCTCGTTAGTTAGCTTGCTAGTTATTTCTCCATTCAAATAAAGACGCAATAAAAAAGCCGCTCCCTTGTTAACAGGGGAGCGGCTTTTTAGTTAAGGCCTAAGCCTTAAGTCATCGCTGTAATCAAGCTGCCAATTACAAGATGTTCAGCGGGTATTGCGCGATCAGACGCAGTTCGTCGATGGACGCCGAACCGTAGTACACGCCGTCAGACGAACGATAGGTCGCTTGACGTACGCGCAGGCTCAGGTCTTTGGCTGGGCCGCTCTGAATCACGTATTTGGCTTCGATGTCGCGTTCCCACTCTTTGCCGTTCGAGGTTTCTGCGGTGTTAGCGCCGGTACCTTTAACGTAGCGAGTCATGAAGCTCAGGCCTGGCACGCCGAAAGTGGCCATGTTCAGGTCGTAGCGCGCCTGGAACGATTTCTCGTCTTCAGCGTTGAAGTCGGAACGAGCGATGGAGTTGGCCAGGAAAATCGTGCCGCCGCCGTCTACGCCGTAGCCGTAGTCACCGTCACCGCTGACCTTCTGGTAAGCAAGGGTAAAGGTGTGAGCCTGGATGGTGTACGCGCCTTGCAAGCTGTAGGCACGGTTATCCAGTTTGGTGGTGTTGTCTTTTTCAGCGCGTTGCAGGCCGGCGCCGTCGCTCTTGGTGCTGTAGATGTTGAAGTCAACGGCCAGGGACTGTTCGTTGCTCAGCGCGTGAGTCCAGTTCAGGTTGGCGTAGGTTTTCTTCCAGTAGTCTTCAGTCTTCGCGTAGTAGAGGCTGGCGCTGACTTCCGGCGTCAGGGCGTAGACACCACCGATGAAGTCGGTTTTGGTCAGGCCCAGGCTGTCACGGTAAGTCTGTGCTTGTGCCACGCTCGAAGTGAAGTGACCGCCTTCGAGTTTCAAGCCTTTGATTTCGTTGCTGGTGATCGAGATACCTTGCGGCAGCTCTGGCAGCAAACGGCTGTCATCGGAGGCGAATACCGGTGCGGTGGTGTACTGGTCGCCGACTTTCAGCACGGTGTCGGAGATGCGGAACTTAACCGCGCCGCCGCCTTTGGAGTAGTCGTCTTCCGAGCGACCGTCCGAACCGGTAGGGAACAGGCCAGTGCCCGAACGACCCTTGCCGCTGTCCAGTTTCACGCCCAGCAAACCGATCACGTCTACACCGACACCGATGGTGCCTTGGGTGTAGCCCGACTGGAACAGGCCGTTGAAGCCCAGGCCGGTTTCGTCGACGCGGCTTTTGCCAGTGTCGTTGTTGCGGAAGTCACGGCTAAAGTTCAGGAGGCGAGTGTTGATGCTGAAAGTGCTGTCTTCAACAAAGCCTTTGGAGTCGTCCTGGGCGGACGCCATTGCGAACTGCGAGGTGCCTGCTGATACAGCCAGGGCGATCATGCTCCACTTCATCACGCGCATCGTGATTTGCTCCTTTGGTTTTTAGGAAGAGTACTGCCGTCCCACCTGTATTTTTATCTGGGCGGCTCTTTCTTTATTGTGTCGGCGCAAAGTTATATCACGCAGACTCTAATGACGATACTTGCCCATCTATCCTTTCAGCTTCTTTACGAGGCTGTCGTAAATTGCGAGGTCCGTGTCGCAAATTCACAGTCCGATTGTCTCCGGACTGACAACTTCAATGCTGTTTTCAAACCCCTTTCAAAGTTTGAACTCTTCCTTGGTACGCACTGAAACGCTGCTGTTTTTTATCGCGAAACACCTGTGTCCAAACAGGTGTCGTTGCCGACGATATGGGTGTCAATGCAACAAGCGTGCACAAAGCGGTAACCGAATGTCATTTTTTCGTGAAAAACGTTACGGCCGTGTAAAAACCGCATAAGCACGGGCTTTTTACGCCGTTTGGTTTGGGCTTGACGCCCGGGCATTACACCTGTTCGGTGGTACACAAAACCTGCACCAGGGCAAAACGTTACCGGTTCACCCCGATAAGTGGGTAATTGGCGGATCCCTTTGAGGCACAGGTGGGTCATTTTGGTGCGTCCCGTTGAGGCCCGGTTTAGCGTAGCTCAAATATTCACCTGCCTCGAAAAGGTGCGTGTTTTTCTCTGAAGTTGCATCCCCACTTGCCGCATTCGCCGTGAAGCCACCGGCATTCATCGGTATGCTGGGCGCCTGAAATTGAATTGCCGAACGGAGCGCCCACGTGTTCGCCTTAGATCAACGCCTGCAACAAGACACACTGGCCATTGGGGACTTCCCGCTGTGCCGCCTGCTGCTGTCGAATGACTCGAACTACCCATGGTTCATTCTGGTGCCGCGCATCGACGGTATCAGCGAAGTGTTTCAACTGGATGTCGCCGATCAACAAACGCTCTGGCAAGAGACGACGGCCCTGGCGCAGTGGCTCAATGCGGGGCTCCACGCCGACAAGATGAACATTGGTGCCTTGGGTAACGTTGTCAGCCAGCTGCATGTGCATGTGATTGTGCGCAAGCGCGATGATGCGGCCTGGCCTGCACCGGTCTGGGGCAAGCACCCGGCGAAGCCTTATACCCAGGAGCAAGTGGCAGCGATTCGTACCCGGCTGCGCGAGTTGTTGCCCGCCGACTTCATCTTTACCCAGGACTGAACCATGGACCTGCAAGACCGCGTCACTGACCTGGAAAGCCGCCTGGCCTTCCAGGACGACACCATCGAGACCCTCAACGACATCCTCGTCACCCAACAGCGCGCCGTTGAACGCCTGCAGTTGCAGATGGCCGCGTTGCTCAAGCGCCAGGAAGAAATGGGTGGCCAGTTCGAAACCTCCGAAGAAGAAGCGCCGCCGCCTCACTATTGATGAGCCCGCTATTAATAGCCGGGCAATAAAAAACCGCGACCCAGCAGTGCTGGATCGCGGTTTTTTTTACGCCGAGGGCAGGAGTCAGCGACGCGGCAGTGCCGCAATCACATCTTCGGCTTGCAGGCCTTTGTCGCGATTCATGACAGAGAACTCCACGCGCTGGCCTTCGACCAGGACGCGATGGCCTTCGCCACGAATGGCCCGGAAGTGGACGAAGATATCGTCGCCCGAATCGCGGGAAATAAAGCCGAAGCCTTTAGAGGTGTTGAACCACTTGACGGTACCGGTATCCCGGTTGGTCATGTCGTAGTTTTGCGACGCGGCCGCAGGGGACGAACGGTAGAAGCTGATGGCCAGGTGAAGAACGATGGCGACCACAGCAATCACCAGGCTGAGCAGGATGGCCGGGTGGCCGCCCACTTCAGGCATAGGTGCCAGGAGGGTGAGGGTTTGAACGACAACAGTCAGCACCAGCAGCGCGCTGACCAGGTTTTGCAGTTGATGACGCGTGCCTTTGTTCCAGTAAGGGATCACCGGTGCGAGCGTCAGGTTAAGAAGGCCGAACAAGGCCAGGTACAGAGCGTCGTGTTGTTCCAGGTAGGGCAGGCTTTCAGGCTGCAGGCTCGGTATAAAGGACAGCAGCAACGCTGCAACGCCCGTTAGCAGGTGGACGATTTTCAACATTTTGATTGACTCACGTTAAGACGGATCACAAGGAAGAGCTGACTGGCACGGTTCGCTTCTGAACAATGGGAGGCGTTGAGCACGTGCGCGGGTATCAGCCTATGTGGTGTGCCGCAGACATGAACGGCAACCACACGGCGCCTATTTAACAGCAAAGGCTGTGCCTACTCAAATCAAGCATTTCGGGGTGTTGCAAGGGGCACGGCATTTCTGCGTCAAACGCTTGTCCTAGACAGGTGCAGGCTTTTCGAGTGAGGTGTCGAGAAGTTTTCTGCTGTGCTCACAGACTTGTCCGCAGCTTGCGGGCGCGCAGCAAGCGTTTGGCAGGAGGGCAATTTGCCGCACGCCTGCAGCTTATGTCGGGCTGCACGCAGCGGGCACTCTTGCTAGAGTGGTCTGGCACCTGATCAATGAATGCTCGTCAATTGAAGGGGAAAAACATGGCAATCGATATTGGTATCAGTGAAGAAGACCGCAAATCCATCGTCGACGGACTTTCACGGTTGCTGTCCGATACCTATGTGCTGTACCTGAAGACCCACAACTTCCACTGGAACGTCACGGGCCCCATGTTTCGCACGCTGCACTTGATGTTTGAAGAGCAGTACAACGAACTGGCGCTGGCGGTGGACTCCATTGCCGAACGTATCCGTGCCCTCGGCTTCCCGGCACCGGGCGCCTATTCGATCTACGCCCGCCTGTCTTCGATCAAGGAAGAAGAAGGTGTGCCGAGCGCCGAAGAGATGATCAAGCAACTGGTCGCGGGCCAGGAAGCGGTAACGCGCACCGCGCGCGGCATCTTTCCGTTGCTCGACAAGGTCAGCGATGAGCCGACAGCCGACTTGCTGACCCAGCGCATGCAGGTTCACGAGAAAACCGCGTGGATGCTGCGTTCCCTGCTCGAAAACCAGTAACACCCCTCGCTGAGTGGCGTCGTCCTGACGCCGCTCGCTTGTTTCGCCGCACTTCCTGGCGTTGTCCTACGACCATCAAATCCCCGTCTTCTGGCTCCACCGCGCGTCCTGCTGTTTTATAAGCCCACTGCTCAATGGGAGAAGCCCATGGGCTGCTGTTTGGCAATGGAGTGTCGGGTGTATGTCGCGCGGAGTGGGTAATGGAGTGATGGAGACCAGTGGTTTTCATAAGATAAAAGTCGACCCCTTTGCGAAAGGGTTCGACATGGGGCTGGCCAAGCCATTGTCCCGGTCAGTCAGGCTCAACGGGTTTTCCACCTGCCTGCGGCTTGAACAGATCTATTGGAATATCCTCACGGAGATCGCCATGATCAATGCCTGTTCAGTCAGTGCGTTGCTGTCTTACGTCGACCGGGAAGTGCATTTGCGTTACGGAGGCGTGAAGAACTTCAGCGGTCTGGTCAGGGTGGTGTGTGTGGTTCACGTATTAAAAGGTCGTATCACCTCGACGAACGCCGATTAGTCGGCGGTTGTGAAGCCGGCCCAGCACCAAGGCGGGCCGGCCTTCGGGCAGAAAGCCGGCTGCGCTGCCTCGATTTACCAGATATAATCCCGCGCTTTGCTGCGCATGCCTGGTTTATCCACAGGGCAGGGCGTGGCGCAGTAATGATCTGATCGCCGAGACATCTCCATGCCCATGTACGACTATCAATGTGCTTCCTGTGGTCATCAGTTGGAAGTCATTCAGAAGATCAGCGCAGCGCCGCTGGTCGATTGCCCTGCCTGCCAGGCACCTGAGCTGAAGAAGATGTTGTCCATGCCGGGCTTCCGCCTGAGCGGCGGTGGCTGGTACGAGACCGACTTCAAGACCGGCGCCAAGAAGAATCTGGCGGGCGGCGACAAAGCAGACTGAGTTGAACTCTACGCGCAGGCTCCTGCATTATCCGTCCCCTGCTTAAATGTACGGTGATGAGGCGGGCCTCCACCGAATTTCGAATTACGAGAAGTGAAACCACTACCATGATGCGCAGCCACTATTGCGGCCAACTGAACGAGACCCTGGAAGGTCAGGAAATCACCCTTTGCGGATGGGTTCACCGTCGCCGCGACCACGGCGGGGTGATCTTCCTCGATATCCGTGATCGTGATGGTCTGGCCCAAGTAGTGTTCGACCCGGACCGCGCCGAGAGCTTCGCCGCCGCCGACCGCGTGCGCAGCGAATACGTTGTGAAGATCACCGGCAAGGTGCGCCTGCGTCCGGCCGGTGCTGTGAACAAGAACATGGCGTCCGGCGGCATCGAAGTGCTGGGCTATGAGCTGGAAGTGCTGAACGAGTCGGAAACCCCGCCGTTCCCATTGAACGAATACTCCGACGTGGGCGAAGAAACCCGCCTGCGCTACCGCTTCCTGGACCTGCGTCGTCCGGAAATGGCCGAGAAGCTGCGCCTGCGTTCGCGCATGACCACCAGCATCCGCCGCTTCCTCGACGAGAACGGCTTCCTCGACGTTGAAACACCGATCCTGACCCGGGCCACCCCGGAAGGCGCGCGCGACTACCTGGTGCCGAGCCGTACCCACGCCGGTTCCTTCTTCGCACTGCCGCAATCGCCGCAACTGTTCAAGCAACTGCTGATGGTGGCCGGCTTCGACCGTTACTACCAGATCGCCAAGTGCTTCCGCGACGAAGACCTGCGCGCTGACCGCCAGCCTGAATTCACCCAGATCGACATCGAGACCAGCTTCCTCGATGAAAAAGAGATCATGGGCCTCACCGAGCAAATGATCCGCAACCTGTTCAAGGAAGTGCTGGACCTGGAGTTCGGCGAATTCCCGCACATGACCTTCGAAGAAGCCATGCGCCGCTACGGTTCCGACAAGCCAGACCTGCGTAACCCGCTGGAACTGGTGGACGTGGCCGACCAGCTCAAAGCCGTCGACTTCAAGGTGTTCAGCGGCCCGGCCAACGACCCTAAATGCCGCATCGCCGCCCTGCGCGTGCCTGGCGGCGCGAGCATGCCGCGCAAGCAGATCGACGACTACACCAAGTTTGTCGGCATTTACGGTGCCAAGGGCCTGGCTTACATCAAGGTCAACGAGCGCGCCAACGGTGTTGACGGCCTGCAATCGCCGATCGTGAAAAACATCCCGCTGGATAACTTGAACGCGATTCTGGATCGCGTTGGTGCGGTTGACGGCGACATCGTGTTCTTCGGCGCCGACAAAGCCAAGATCGTCAGCGAAGCCCTGGGCGCGCTGCGCATCAAACTGGGCAACGACCTGGACTTGCTGACCTGCAAGTGGGCCCCGATGTGGGTCGTCGACTTCCCGATGTTCGAAGAGAACGACGACGGCAGCTTCAGCGCCTTGCACCACCCGTTCACCGCGCCGAAGTGCACGCCGCAAGAGCTCGAAGCCAACCCGGCTGGCGCTCTGTCCCGTGCCTACGACATGGTATTGAACGGTACTGAGCTGGGTGGCGGTTCGATCCGTATCCACCGCAAGGAAATGCAACAGTCGGTCTTCCGCCTGCTGGGCATCAACGAAGATGAGCAGCAAGAGAAGTTCGGCTTCCTGCTCGACGCCCTGAAATACGGCGCGCCGCCGCACGGTGGCCTGGCCTTCGGCCTGGACCGTCTGGTGATGCTGATGACCGGCGCCCAGTCGATCCGTGAAGTGATCGCCTTCCCGAAAACCCAGAGTGCTGCGGACGTAATGACCCAGGCTCCAGGTGTGGTGGATGCCAAGGCGCTGCGCGAGCTGCACATCCGTCTGCGCGAGACGCCGAAGGCTGAGTAAGGCTGCTGCGTGCAAGCGCACTGAGGTTTACGCAGTCTAAAAAGGCGCATCTTCGGATGCGCCTTTGCGTTACAAGGGTTGTGTTTTAAAGAGAGAAGTCCGGCCTGGGGCGGGATTGACAAGGTTTCTACAGAATTTCGGAGTTGTGTTATGGCTGGCCATTCCAAGTGGGCGAACATCAAGCACCGCAAAGAGCGTCAGGATGCCAAGAAAGGCAAGATCTTCACCAAGTGGATTCGCGAGCTGACCGTCGCTGCCCGCCAGGGTGGCGGTGATCCGGGCTCCAACCCGCGCCTGCGCCTGGCGCTGGACAAGGCCTTGGGCGCGAACATGAGTCGCGACATCATCGACCGCGCTGTGGCCCGGGGTGCCGGCGCCGCCGACACCGACGACATGGTCGAGCTGAGCTACGAGGGTTACGGCCCGGGCGGCGTGGCGGTGATGGTCGAGTGCATGACCGACAACCGCAACCGTACTGCGGCTGCCGTGCGCCATGCGTTCAGCAAATGCGGCGGCAACCTCGGTACTGACGGCTCGGTGGCTTATTTGTTCGAGCGCAAGGGGCAGATCTCCTTCGCGCCGGGCGTGGATGAAGACGCACTGATTGAAGCCGCAATGGAGGCGGATGCCGACGACGTGGTGACCAACGAAGACGGCTCCATCGACGTATTCACCTCGTTCGCGGGCTTCTACGCCGTGCGTAACGCGCTGGAAGCGGCTGGTTTCAAAGGCACCGACGCGGAAATCGTGATGCTGCCGACCACCAGCGCCGAGCTGGACCTGGACGGTGCGCAGAAAGTCTTGAAGATGCTGGATATGCTTGAAGACCTGGATGATGTGCAGAACGTTTATTCGAATGCCGACATTCCGGAGTCAGTGGCCGAGCAACTCACTTAAGCTAGATGAAGATCCAGTGTGGAAGCTGGTCTGTGTGGGAGCTGGCTTGCCTGCGA
>NZ_JBARTQ010000421.1:0-3042 GCF_049645325.1 Pseudomonas sp.
AGCTCATGTTGGGGATCATGCTGTTGATCTTGGCCGGTTGCGAGCAGATGCCTGAGTCGGCATCGGTGGAAACGGCTGGGCCATTGAGCGATTCGAGCCAGGCCAGCGACGATAAAACCTCCGCGGATGAACCGATTGCGGAATCCGGTCCGCCGACGGAACCTCCGCTGAAAAGTGAAACCAAAAGAGTCGTGGTCGATGTTTCGGCTTTTTTGGATGCCGCCCTAAATGGAAAGATTGAAACGGTCCGGCAGGCTATCGAGGCGGGTGTGGATGTAAATGCGACAGACGAGCAGCAGCGCACCGCGTTGTTGTTCGCCTCGTTCAATGGTCACACACCTGTGGTGAAGCTATTGCTGGAGCAGGGTGCTTCGCTGGGTCATCGTGATGCGGCAGGGCGTACGGCACTGATGTTCGCTGCAACGGGTGCCAACGCGGAGTCGGTAGCGTTGTTGCTTGAGGCAGGTGCCGAAATCAACGCGGTCGACACCGATGAGAGATTTACGGCGCTCATGCACGCGGCGGCTGAGGGACAAGTCAAGGTTGTGCAGGTTCTTTTGAAGTACAAAGCAGACCCTGCCATTCGCGACGTGGATGGCGACACCGCGCGAGATTTCGCCACTAAAAATGGCCACACCGAGGTTGTCCGTTTGCTCACGAATTAGTATGGAAAGCGCGCAGTGCGCCCACACACATCGTCCGTCGGAGGCAAAGAAGTAAAGTAGGCCGGAACAAGCGACGCGCAGTTCCGGCATGGTGCGGCGTTATGAGGCAGCTCGCGAGTCGTTCAGGGCACTGCCGGAATCCCGGCGCGCCGGGACTTGTTCCGGCCTACACGAACCGGGCAATTCGCCGCTGGGCGCCGCGCTTGGCGAGCGCTGATTTCGCTCTTTGCGGGTGGCTTGGGGGCATCTCTTCCGTGCGGCCGAACAAGTACTTCTTAACTCTGCGCGGACCCTCGTCTTACTGCCCCGGTTCGAGTACATTAATCACGCGTCTCGCCATTGCTGGCATGCCGGTTTTACAAGAGGAGCCAACTGATGAATAAACTAGTCAAAGCGACGATGACACCATTGGCTTCGATTTTTGGCAGTGGCTTTCTGGTCATCGTACCGATCCTTGCCGGTGCCGTCGGACCCTTTTCAGTTTGGGCGATGCTTGCTGTTTGTGCGCTGGCCTATGCCGTCGGTCATGTCATTCGATTCAACATCCAATTTGCTGAACCGGTACTCGCGTCCGAAAGCCCGCCGAAACGTCTGAAATTTATCGAAGGGTCATCCGATATCGCGTTGGTAGGCGCCTATGTCATATCCGTCTGTCTTTACATCAACATCCTGGCCTCGTTTTTGTTGGGCGGTTTAAACAACGTTTGGTCGGGAATCGATACCCCTTTTCACGAACATCTGCTGACCGCCGGCGTGATCGCCGTGATTGGTGCGATCGGTTACTTCAAAGGCCTGGACATGCTCGAAAGTCTCGAAGACATTGCCTTGTGGATCACGTTGGCGATTATCGGAGCGTTGTTTGTTGGATTTGGAATGTATGACTGGCGAGAAATGTCTGGAGCCGGCATTCAATGGCCTGTCATGCCAGCCAACAACTGGTGGCAAATTCTCACCATTGTCGGCGGAACGCTGATCGTCGTTCAGGGGTTCGAAACGACGCGGTACCTAGGCGACGAATTCGACAGCAAGACCCGAATCAGTGCCTGTCGCTGGTCGCAGATTATCTCCACCGTGGTGTACCTGATATTCATTTTACTGGCGACGCCGCTAATGCACTTTCTCGGCAAGAGTGTCGAAGATAATGCGCTCATCATGCTCGCTGGAAAAGCAGCTACATGGTTGCCGTTGCCGCTTGTCGCCGCAGCGGTACTCAGTCAATTCAGTGCCGCCGTGGCTGATACGATGGGCGGCGGAGGGAACATGGTCGAAGCGACCCACAAGCGGGTTAATGCCAATCATGCATACCTGATTATTTGTTCCGGAGCGATTTGTCTGGCGTTTGCACCCACGTTGACCATTTTGACGCTGGCCTCCAAAGCCTTTGCGTTTTATTACATGCTGCAATGCTTTGTTGCCATCGGCGTATCCAAGAACGCCACTCAAAAGATGTTTTTTGGCGCCATCGCGCTGGTCCTGGCATTCATCGCTATTTTTGCCGTGCCGGCCGGCTAGTTCGACGTCCTTGTTGTCACGAGGCATTGAAATGGCGGACGTCGACCATCCCATATCCCGGTATCCTGCGACGGCGCTGGTTGTCTGGTTTCTGGGGCTCATCGCCGTCGGCACTGTCATTCTGATGCTGCCTGTCTGCCGTGCAGCGGATGCCCAGCCGATCTCGCTCAATGACGCAGCTTTCACCGCAACCAGCGCGTCTTGTGTCACGGGCCTATCTGTTCGATCGACGGCCAACGATTTCTCGTTTTGGGGACAACTGGTCATTTTGTTGATGATCCAGTTGGGTGGCATGGGAATTCTGACCATTGCCACACTCTTCTTTATCGAATTGACGGGCCGCAGCACGCCGAGAGAGCAATTGGTGGCCGAAGATACACTCGGCGCCTTCGCCAAGGATAACCTGAAGAAATTCCTTATGGGCGTCATCGTTGTTACGTTCATGATTGAATTCGCCGGCGCGGTGGTTCTGATTGTGCGGCGACTGTTCATTGACTCTCCGCTGGATGCGATCTGGTGGGGATTGTTTCATTCAATTTCGGCATTCTGTAACGCCGGTTTCGCGTTGCGAGACGACAGCCTCTCGCAGTCCGTTGCTGATCCGATCGTCAACTTGACCATCATCGCCTTGATCCTGATCGGCGGAATCGGTTATCCCGTGATACGCGACATCTTACGTGTTCGCAGGCATCCCGGCGGCAAGCGACGGCTGAACTTCCACACAAAACTGACGCTTGGGGCCACGGTTATTCTCGTAGTCGCTGGCGCGATCTTCTTTTGGGCCTTCGAGCGAGATAACACGCTGGCCGGCCTTACTGCGGGCGGGACTTTCTGGTCAACCTGCTTTCAGGCGATAACGACGCGA
>NZ_JBARTQ010000422.1:0-19978 GCF_049645325.1 Pseudomonas sp.
AGCCTGGGTCGTTACGCCCGATCACCAATGCCGCTACCGTGCCACCGACCATCGCCATCAACGAATTGACCGCCACCAGCCCACTGACCCCGGACAGGGTTTGCGCACTCATGACGTTGAAGCCGAACCAGCCGACGATCAAAATCCACGAACCCAGGGCCAGGAAGGGAATGCTCGACGGTGCAAAGGCCACCAGTCGCCCTTCGCGGTAACGCCCGTTGCGCGGCCCGAGCAACAGCACCGCCGCCAGCGCCAGCCAGCCGCCCATGGCGTGCACCACCACGGAACCGGCGAAGTCGTGGAAGCGCGCGCCAAAGGTCGCAAGCAGCCAGGCTTGCAGGCCGAAATTGCCGTTCCACACCATGCCTTCGAAAAACGGGTAGATAAACGCCACGATCAGCGCAGTGGCACACAGCTGCGGAGCGAACTTTGCACGCTCGGCAATCCCCCCGGAAATAATCGCCGGGATCGCTGCAGCAAAAGTCAGCAGAAAGAAAAATTTCACCAGGCCATAACCGTGATCCGCGCTGATGACGGCCGCCGGTTGCATGAAGCTCACGCCGTAGGAGATCCAATAGCCTATAAAGAAATAAGCGAGGGTTGAGATCGCGAAGTCACTGAGGATTTTTGACAGGGCGTTGACCTGGTTTTTCTGGCGCACAGTGCCGACTTCCAGGAACGCAAAACCGGCGTGCATGGCCAGAACCATGACCGCACCGATCAAAATAAACAGGGTGTTGGAACTGTGGACAAGGGTGTCCACCGCACTTTGCAAATTTTCCATGGAGGTTGGCAGGCCCGCATTAAAGGCAAAAAGCACCAAAGCGGTTCGGCTTGAGGTGTCGCGCACCAAATTGGCACCACCGGTCCCGCCCCTCTTCAGAGGGCGTGAACCGCTTTAGCGCAGCGATCAACACAACAGGCCGTTACCGACAGGGTTTTTCCGCGAATTTCAGTGATTTAGGGTAAGGTTTTTGAAGGCTTCAGGCCTCATCGCCCATATTCAGCGCAGACCCTCGGCCTGCGCACCAAGGCAAAGCAAAAGCTGTACCACACAATTGTTGTGAACCTTCACCGATGCCGGTGACTCGAAACCACACGTACCGATCAGCCACTCACGGAGATAACCATGGCCAGAAAAACAGCAAAGACTGCTCAAGAAATACTGTTGGCAGATTTTCAAACCCTGGTGAGTGACACCGAAAAGCTGCTGGACGACACTGCCGTCCTGGCCGGTGACCAGGCAGACGAGTTGCGCACCAAGATCCACGACAGCCTGCTCAAGGCCCGCGAAACCCTGCAACTGACCGAAGACTCCTTGCGTGAACGCGGCCAGGCGGCAGTGACTGCTACCGAAGATTACGTACAGGCCAACCCTTGGCAGTCAGTCGGTATCGCTGCCGGCGTGGGCTTTTTGATCGGTCTGTTGGCTACAAGGCGCTAATCATGTCTATCGGCGAAACCGGCTCGTCAACGGGCACAAGTTCCACCTCCCGACGCCTGGGCGCGGCCGTTCTGGGCTTGCTGCACAGCCACGTCGAACTGTTTGGCATCGAACTGCAGGAGCAGAAGGCGCGCACCGTCAGCCTGCTGTTATTCGCCGGCCTGGCGTTGGTGTTTGCCCTGCTGCTGTTGGTGGGGTTGTCGACGCTGGTGATGATCCTCGTGTGGGACACCGGCTACCGGCTCACCGGGATTATCTGCCTGTGCGTGTTCTACACCCTGGCCGCGGCCTTCTGCGGTGTGCGCTTGAAAGCGGCCGTGTTCGATGAGTCCACGCCCTTCCACGCCACCCTTGAAGAACTGGCCAATGACCGGGAGCGCCTGCTGCCATGAGCCTGACTGAAGTTCCGCACACCACGTCCCGCCGCGAAATGCGCAAGGCGTTGATTCGCCTGCGCATGGAAATGCATCGCCAGGAAATCCGCCACGAGTCCCAGCAGCTCATGGCGCCCCTGCACAAGGTGCGCAACATGGGCAGCAATTGGCAGGACAGCCTGGGCATCAAGCACGCGCCTCTGTGGGGCGTGGCCGCTGTGACGCTGATGGGTTTCTTCACCGGCAAAGGTGCCAAAGGCGGCGGTACCAGCAGCCTGACGCGTCTGGTACGGCTGGGTGCCGGTTTGATCCCGCTGATCAAATTGGCCATGGCTGGGCGCAAAGGATAAGCACTGCTGGCTGCATTCTTGCAAACAGAAACGGCCCGGCCCTCGTTATCGAGGGCCGGGCCTTTTTTTCGCCAATGCTTCTAAGGAGGCCTTGTGATCGACGGGCAACCGCTCGCCTGCTTCCAGCCATTCATCGACACCGCCACCGGGCGCATCGCCGGCGTCGAGGCCTTGGGCCGTCTGCGCCAGGCCGATGGCCGTTTGCAGTCCGTCGGCCCGCTGTTCGCCGACCCGCGCACGCCGGGCGTGACCTTGCGTCGCCTCGACCGGCAGATCCGCGACAACGCCCTGAGCCGCCTGCATGAAGCACCCGAAGACTGGTTTCTGAGCCTGAACATCTCGCCGCGCTGGATCAACCGCCTGCGCCCCGGCCAGGCCTTGCCCAGCCTTAAACAAGTCCACGCCCATGGCGTCGACCCGCAACGCATCGTGTTTGAGATCACCGAACTGGGCGGCGACATTCAGCGCCTGGCCGACGTCGTCGCACGTTATCGCGAGGCCGGCGCGCGCATTGCCATCGATGATTTCGGCGCCGGCTACTCGCAGCTCGACCGCGTGCTGGCGTTGCAGCCGGATATTCTCAAGCTGGACATGCGCCTGTTTCAGGAAGCCGCGCGCGGCGGGCCCAGCAGTGAAGTGGTGCGGGCCCTGGCGCAGATGGCCGAGAAGACCGGCTGCTGGATCATTGCCGAAGGCGTGGAAACCGAAGCGCAGCTGAGCTTCGCGCTGGAATGCGGCGCACGGTATGTACAGGGTTATCTGTTCGCCCAGGCCCAGCTTGACTGGTTTGCCACTGACGCCTTTGTGGCGCGTTTTGCGCAATTGCGCACGGCGTACGTCCAGCAAAAACTGCTGGAACGCGGGCGCGTCATGCAACTGCGCCTGCAGTTGGTGGAGCTGATGAAGATCCTGCAAACCTGGGCCCAGGGCCAGGCGCCGCTGAGCCAACTGCCGCAATTGCCGGACTTCCCCTGGCTGCTGCGCTTCTACCAGTGTGACCGCCATGGCACCCAACTGACGCCCAACTTCGAATGGCGTCACGACGCCTGGCAAGCCGACAGCCGTTACCTGGGGCATAACTGGTCGTGGCGGCCGTACTTCTACCACCTGCTCGCCGAAGGCTGGGAGGAGCGGCGCCTGATTCTTTCCTCGACCTACCGGGATGCCACCACTAACCAGTACTGCCTGACCGCAGGACAATTCTTCGATAACGGTCAGCGTTTGCTGTTAATCGATATCGATGCGGCCGGCCTGTAGATTTTCGCTTGCCCCGCCAAGGCGGAACCGGGAAGCTGGGCGGTGTCATTCACTGCACGGAGAGTACTCGCCTTGGATTGGCCCACCCTGCTTACCCGCGAACGACTTGGAAAACCCCTGCACAGCCCGGAAGAACTGGGCCGCAGCCCGTTTCACAAAGACCACGACCGGATCATTTTCTCCGGCGCGTTCCGCCGCCTGGGCCGCAAGACCCAAGTGCACCCGGTGTCCAGCAACGATCATATCCACACCCGCCTGACCCACTCCCTGGAAGTCAGTTGCGTTGGCCGCTCGCTGGGTATGCGCGTCGGCGAAACCCTGCGCAGCGCCCTGCCCGACTGGTGCGACCCGAGCGACCTGGGCATGGTGGTGCAATCGGCCTGCCTGGCCCATGACATCGGTAACCCGCCGTTCGGGCATTCCGGTGAAGACGCCATTCGCCACTGGTTCCAGCAAGCCGCCGGGCGTGGTTGGCTGGACGACATGAGCAGCGCCGAGCGCAATGACTTCCTCAATTTTGAAGGCAACGCCCAGGGCTTTCGGGTGCTCACCCAGCTTGAATACCACCAGTTCGACGGTGGCACACGCCTGACCTACGCCACGCTGGGCACCTACCTGAAGTACCCCTGGACCGCGCGCCACGCCGACTCTTTGGGTTACAAGAAACACAAGTTCGGCTGTTATCAGAGCGAATTGCCGATCCTTGAACAGATCGCCAGCAAACTCGGCCTGCCGCAACTTGAAGAACAACGCTGGGCCCGTCACCCGTTGGTCTATCTGATGGAGGCGGCGGACGATATCTGCTACGCCTTGATCGACCTCGAAGACGGCCTGGAAATGGAGTTGCTGGAATACGCCGAGGTCGAGTCATTACTGCTCGACCTGGTGGGCGACGACCTGCCGCAGACCTATCGGCAACTCGGTGTGCAGGACTCACGCCGGCGCAAGCTGGCGATCCTGCGCGGCAAGGCGATCGAGCACCTGACCAATGCGGCGGCGCGGGCCTTTGTCGAACAGCAGGACGCCTTGCTCGCCGGCACATTGCCGGGCGACCTGGTGGAGCACATGCACGGCCCGGCCAAACGTTGCGTCCTCGATGCCAAAGACATGGCGCGCAAGAAAATCTTCCAGGACAAACGCAAGACGCTGCATGAAATCGGCGCCTACACCACCCTGGAAATCCTGCTGAATGCCTTCTGCGGTGCGGCCCTGGAGCAACATGGCGGGCGCACGCCGTCGTTCAAGAATCGGCGCATCCTCGACTTGCTGGGCAATAACGCACCGGACCCGGCGTGGCCGTTGCACACTTCGTTCCTGCGCATGATCGACTTTATCGCCGGCATGACCGACAGCTACGCCACCGAAATGGCACGGGAGATGACCGGACGCTCCAGCCCGCAATAAAGAAGCCGCTCACGCCGCCTGTTGCCCGAACAGAATCTGCCTACGACGGGAACAGAGCGGCCTGATCGAATTCGCACACCCATCCGAAGAATAATCACGCACGCTTCTGGCGGACTTGGCGAGTAATTCCTACGCCCCGATCGATGCTTGACTGACCCGTGTGCCTTTTATGCCCAGACACCCCCTTCGAATCCTGTTGGTGGAGGATCACCCCTTTCAGCTCCTGGCCACCCAGTGCCTGCTTAAAAGCTTCGGCTTCGATCACCTGACCCTCGCGGAAAATGCCGAACAGGCCATCCGTTCAATGTCACGATCCCAGGGGCCTTTTGACCTCATGCTGTGTGACCAATGCCTGCCGGATTTGCCGGGGCTGGAACTGGTGGAAATTGCCAGTCGCCGACACTTCATCATCGGCGCCATTCTCTTGAGCGGGTTGCCCCAGACGGAACTGTACAACCTGACCGAGCAAGCCTTGCAGCGTGGCCTGCCGCTCCTCGGTTACTTGTCGAAACCCTTGAACAAAGACGAACTTGCCAAATTGATTACGCCTCTGGTCCGATTATAAATGTAGGGCTTTAAACACTAAGCCCCTATGAAAAATAACCGCAAGCCACCGCCAGCCCTCTGGCACCACCAAGGATGCCCACGATTAAAAAGCAGCTGACGTCTGATGTCGCAAAGCCTTAGCAGATGGTAGGCCTCTACCTTTTTTATTGTAGGAATTCTCCTGTTTTATATCTACTCACCCCAACGCTCATGCGCCTGCCTCATCTTCTGAGCTAATGTGCCCGCTTTATTTGCACTTGCATGGAATGTGATTATGAACACGGTTTTTATCATTGATGACCATCCCGTTATCAGGCTGGCCATTCGCATGTTGTTGGAACACGAAGGGTATAAAGTCGTCGGCGAAACGGACAACGGCTGTGATGCGATACAGATGGTTCGCGAGTGCCTGCCCGACTTGATCATTCTGGATATCAGCATTCCGAAGCTGGACGGGCTTGAAGTGCTCTGCCGATTCAACGCCATGAACACGCCGATGAAAACGCTCATCCTGACCGCTCAGTGCCCCACGTTGTTCGCCACGCGCTGCATGCGTTCCGGCGCGGACGGCTATGTCTGCAAAGAGGGTGACCTGAGTGAGTTACTGAGTGCGATCCGCGCCGTCTTGTCCGGCTACAACTATTTCCCCAGCCAGGCATTGAATAGCGGCGGAGCGGAATGCAACTCCGAAGAGTTGGAACTGTTCAAAACAGTGAATGATCGCGAGTTAATGGTTTTGCAACTTTTTGCACAAGGCCGCACAAACAAGGAAATAGCCAAAGGCATGTTTCTTAGTAATAAAACTGTCAGCACCTACAAAAAGAGGCTTATGCAAAAACTCAAAGCCAAATCCTTGGTAGAACTTATCGAGATGGCAAAACGAAACGCGCTAGTGTGAGAAAGCGGATGCCCAGGCGTATAAAGGACTATTTGATTATATTGATTGCCGGTATGTGCATCAGCACTGCCGTGCCCGCGGGCCCGCCAGCCGGCCCCGAACACTTCACCTTACTGAGCCGTACGAGTGCCGCTCAACTGGACATTCAACTGGACAAGGCTCAGCGCCAGTGGCTGCAGAACAAACGCGAGTTGGTGCTTGGCACTGCCGCGCCCGATTACCCGCCCTTCGACCTGACGTCCAGTGGCCGAGACTACGAGGGGCTCACCGCCGACTACGCGGGGCTGTTGGCCAAGGCGCTGGCGTTGCCGGTAAAAGTGTTGCGTTACCCCACCCGAGAGGCGTCGATTCGCGCGCTTGAAACCGGCGAAATCGACTTGCTGGGTTCCTCCAACGGGTTTGAGGCCGCCAACCCGAACCTCACGCTGTCAGAGCCCTACGCAGTGGATCAACCGGTGCTGGTTACCCGCGAAGGTGAAACACGCAGCCTCGCAGATGGCCTCGCCGGGCTCCGCGTGAGCCTTGTCTACCATTACCTGCCGCTCAGTGAAGTGGAGAAGTTGTACCCGCACGCCATCATCCGCGCCTACCCGTCCTATCAGAATGCCTTGAACGCGGTCGCATTCGACCAGGCCGATGTGTTCATTGGCGATACCATTTCCACCCATTACATGATCAACAAGGGCTACCTGAAAAACATCCGCATGGCCAATTTCGGCAAGCATGAGGCCTATGGGTTCAGCTTTGCACTGCGCCAGGACCAGCGCACCCTCCTGAGTATCGTCGACGCCGTGCTGACGGCCGTGCCCACCAATAAACGGGAGAGCATTGCCAAACGCTGGAGTGCCGGCAGCGACATCCTGTTGAGCGACCAGAAACTGCAGTTGAGCCAGCGTGAGGAACGCTGGTTGCGGGACCACCCGGTGGTCAAGGTGATCGTCAACGAAACCTTCGCGCCCCTGACGTTCTTTGATGCCGATGGCAACTTTCGCGGCATCACCGCCGACCTGCTGGAGCTGATTCGCCTGCGCACCGGGTTGCGCTTTGACATCCAGCGTGGCCGCGACGTCAATGCGATGATCGGACAGATCGACAGCGGCAACTCCGACATCATCGGTGCCATCGTTCCCAGCGCCGAACGAGAAACCCTGCTGAGTTTCACCCGGCCCTACCTTGAAAACTCCTACGTGCTGTTGACCCGCAAGGAACCCGGTGCGCCCTTGAGCCTGGAGCAGATGGCCGGCAAACGCTTGGCGATCACCCAGGGCAACCCTCTGGAAAAAGTCTTGCGCGAGGATTTCCCACTGGTTCAACTGGTGGAAACCAGTGACACCTTCAAGGCCTCGGAACTGCTGGCACAAGGGCAAGTGGACGGCGCCGTGAACTCATTGGTCATCGCCAACTACTTCCTCTCGTCTCAGGTATTCCAGGACAAACTGCAGATCAGCACCAGCGTCGGCACGGTGCCCGCCACCTTTACCCTGGCCACTTCGCGCAAGGCAACGGAGTTGAGCTCGATCCTCGACAAGGCATTGCTCAGCATTGCTCCGGACGAACTGGGCATCATCAACAGCCGCTGGCGAGGCTACACCGCCGCCCCTGACAGCTACTGGCGCAATTACCACCAGTTGATCGCGCAAATCATCATCGGCACCGGGCTGCTGCTGCTGATTTCCCTGACCTGGAATGCCTACATGCGTCGGCAGATCAAGCACCGGAAAATGGCGGAACGGGCCCTCAACGATCAGTTCGAGTTCATGCGTGCGCTGGTCAATGAAACCCCACACCCGATCTATGTGCGCGATCGCAGCGGCTTGCTGCAGACCTGCAATGACAGTTACCTGCAAGTGTTCGAGGTCAAGCGCGAAGAGGTGATCGGCAAAAGTGCGATCCAGATGAACATGGCCCTCGACACGGAAGCCGCGCAATACCACGCCGACTACCAGCGAGTGGTGGCGGAAGGCAACCCGCTGATTCTGGATCGCACCCTGCATATCCACGGGAAAAAACTCACGATCTACCACTGGATCCTGCCTTACCGTGACTCGGTCGGCGAAGTTCAGGGCATCATCGGTGGCTGGATCGACATCAGTGAGCGGCGCCAGCTGTTCGACGAGTTGCGCGCCGCCAAGGAACGCGCCGACGAAGCCAACCGTGCCAAAAGCACGTTCCTTGCCACCATGAGCCATGAAATCCGCACGCCGATGAACGCGGTAATCGGCATGCTGGAGCTGACCCTCAAACGGGCCGACCAGGGCCATCTTGATCGCCCGGCGATTGAAGTGGCCTACAACTCGGCCAAAGACCTTCTGGAGTTGATCGGCGACATCCTCGACATTGCCCGCATCGAGTCCGGCCGCTTGAGTCTCGCCCCGGAGCGCGTGAACCTGCGGGAGGTCATCGAATCGGTAGCGCGTGTATTCGATGGCCTGGCGCGTCAGAAAACCCTCAGCCTGCTGCTGGAATTCAAACCCGAGTTCGACGATACCGACGTGCTGATCGACCCGCTGCGCTTCAAGCAGGTGCTGTCCAACCTGGTCAGCAATGCCATCAAGTTCACCGAGCGTGGGCAGGTCAAAATCAGGGTGGACGTGCAACCCACTGATCAAGCGCAGCAGATCGAGATGAAACTGGTGGTGGAAGACACCGGCATCGGCATCAGTCGCGATGACCAGTTGCGACTGTTCGAACCCTTTGCCCAAGCGGACAACTCCGGGCACCTGGCCCGCAGCGGTGCAGGCCTGGGGCTGGTGATCTGCCGCAGCCTGTGCGCGATGATGGGCGGCCAATTGAGCCTGAGCAGCGTGCCGATGGTGGGCACCCAGGTGCATATTCACTTGAAAATGACCCGGCTGGCGCCGCTTCACCCGGTGGCCGAACTCAAGCCCGTCGCGCCTGCACCTGCGCCAGTGCTCAACGTGCTGGTGGTGGACGACCA
This sequence comes from Pseudomonas sp., assembly GCF_049645325.1. Lineage (GTDB taxonomy): Bacteria > Pseudomonadota > Gammaproteobacteria > Pseudomonadales > Pseudomonadaceae > Aquipseudomonas. Next base: position 9,212 of record NZ_JBARTQ010000422.1, read on the forward strand.
TCCGGCAAACCGGCTGTTGATGTGCCAGCAACTGGGTTACCTGGGGCATCAGTTCACCGCGGCCCAGCATGGCGCTGCCGGCTTCCACGCCTGGCGCCAGGAACGCTTCGACCTGGTCATTGCCGACTGCAACATGCCGATCATGAACGGCTACGAGCTCAGTCGTTCAATCCGCGAATACGAACAGCGCGAACAACTGCCGCCCTGCGTCGTACTGGGCTTCACCGCCAATGCCCAGCCAGAAGAAAAATTGCGTTGCGCCGAAGCCGGGATGAACGACTGCCTGTTCAAACCGATCAGCCTAACGGCGCTGGAGCGTCAATTGGCGCAGATCGAGCCGCAATCGTCTGGTGTCCAGCTGGACCTGAGCAGCCTGGACGCGCTGACGGGAGGCGACCCGCAGTTGAGTCGCCGCCTGCTTGAGGAATTGTTGAGCAGCAGCTGCCACGACCGCCAGGAACTGGTCACGCTGTCAGCTCGGCAGGCATCGGCACAAGCCATCATTGACCAGGCACACAAGATCAAGGGGGCCGCGCGCATCGTGCAGGCCGTGGCGTTGGCCGGCCAATGCGAAGCGCTGGAACAGGCATGTGCCCGAGGGGATGATCAGGCGGCGATCGAAACCGCAATCAAGACCCTGGAGAGATGCATGCTGGAACTGGAGAGGATGCTGCAAATGCGCCTGAATGCCCTGGACGCGCCGCTGTAGGCAGGAGCGAATGTGGCCACTCGCTCCTGCAGCAGCCGATCAGCAGTCGGTCAAACGCAGGAAAATCGCCGCCAACTGCTCGATACCCGCTTGGTCCTGCTGGGTGAAGCGGGCCAGCGACGGGCTGTCGAGGTCGAGGACGCCGACCAGTCGGTCGTCTTTGACCAGCGGCACCACCAGCTCGCTATTTGAGGCACTGTCACAGGCGATATGCCCGGGGAACGCGTGCACATCTTCAACCCGCTGGGTTTGCCGCGTTGCTGCCGCCGCCCCGCACACGCCCCGACCAAACGGAATACGCACACAGGCAATCTGGCCCTGGAACGGGCCCAGCACCAACTCTTCGTTGCGGTTGAGGTAGAAGCCGGCCCAGTTCAGGTCGTCCAACTGGTTGAACAGAAACGCGGAGAACTGTGCGCTGTTGGCGATGAAATCTCGCTCATCGGCCAGCAGCGATTCCAGCTGCGCGCACAGCATGGCGTAGCCATCCAGACCGGTGCCGGCCTGTTGTAAATCGATCATGGTTGACGCTCCAGCAACTTGAGACCCACCCAGTAACGGGCGAATTGATACGCACAACGGCCATTGCGGTTGCCGCGTCCGGTGGACCAGCGTACCGCCAGGATGTCGAGCGCTTCATCGCGCTGCCATTGCAAACCGGCCTTGCTCGCCAGTTCGCCGATCCAGTGTTCCACCACATCCAGGTAGTGTTCCTGGTTGAACGGATAAAACGACAGCCACAAGCCAAAACGGTCCGACAGGGCAATCTTGTCCTCTACCGCTTCGCTTGGGTGCAATTCGCCGTCCACGCGCTTCCAGTTGTCGTTGTCGCTCTGGTTTTCCGGCACCAAGTGACGACGGTTGGAGGTGGCATACAGCAACACGTTTTCCGGCGCCTGCTCCAGGGAGCCGTCGAGCACGCTCTTGAGTACGCGGTAATCGCCCTCACCGGCTTCGAACGAGAGGTCGTCGCAGAACAGAATGAAACGCTGCGGCAACTTGAGCAGTTGCTCGACCACTCGCGGCAGGTCGGCCAGGTGGTCACGCTCGATCTCGATCAGGCGCAAGCCGGCTTTGGCATGCTGGGCGAGCAAGGCGCGCACCATGGACGATTTGCCGGTGCCACGCGAACCCCACAAAAGCGCGTGGTTGGCGGGCAGGCCATCCAGGAACTGCTGGGTGTTGCGGGCCAGGGTTTCACGCTGCTTGTCCACGCCGATCAGGTCGGACAGGCGCATGTCCAGGCTCACTTCCAGCGGCATCAGGAAGCCACTGCGGCCTTCGCGCTGCCAACGAGCAGCCAGGCACTGGTTCCAATCGATGGTTTGGCGTGGCGCGGGCAACAGGGGTTCAAGGCGGGCGAGCACTGCATCGGCCCGCTCAAGAAAGGCATTCAATCGAGAATCCACGATTATTCCTCTGGCAAGTTCTTGCAAAAGATGGCGTATTGGCAACCCTGCGGCAGACCGCACGAGGCTGCGTAAAAATCGATTCATGCCGGACAAGCGAGAGCCTGTGGATGTTCAGCTATGCTTGCCGGGCGAAGGGAAACGTGAAGTGGTTCAACACCCGATGGATATCAAGTTCGCCCACCGCTTGTCTTATAAACAAGCCAGATTGACTGTGCTGGTCGGTTTCGTCTTGGGAACCTTGCTCAGCCTGATCCAAATCGGCATTGATTATGCCAGTGAAGACGCATCCATCAACCGTGAAATACGCTCACTGCTCGAAATCAGTCATAACCCGGCCTCACGTATCGCCTACAACATTGATGCAGAACTCGCCCAGGAACTGACCCTGGGCCTGCTGCACTCCCCGGCGATTACCCGCGCGCAACTGATCGACAACAATGGGGTGGTACTGGCCGACGTCAATCGCCCGCCAAAAGAAAGCACCTACCGGCCGATCAGCGATTTCCTGTTTGGCGCCAACCGCCAGTTCGAAGACCGCCTGTACCTCAGCCACATGCCCAACGACGCCCTCGGCATGCTGCGCCTGGACGTCGACACCTACGCCTTCGGCAGCCGTTTCCTGCGCCGCGCCGAGATCACCCTGCTCAACGGCTTTGCCCGCAGCCTGTTGCTGACCGGAATCCTGCTGGGCCTGTTCTACGTGATGCTGACCCAGCCGCTGGTGCGCATCATCCGCGCGCTGAGCACCAGTAAGCAGGCCCACCTGGACTGCCCGCCGGGCCACGAGAACGACGAAATCGGCGTGTTGGTCAGTGTTGCCAACCAGCAGTTCGAAAACATGGAGGCCGAAATCCAGCAGCGGCGCCACGCCGAGGACCGCCTCACTGAATACCTGGGGCAACTGGAAGACATCGTCTCGGCGCGCACCCTTGAGCTCAAAGCCAGCAACCAACGCCTGAGCCAATCCAACGATGAGCTGGAAGCCGCGAAGATGACTGCCGTGGGCATGGCCCAGGCGCGCGCGGCGTTCCTGGCCAACATGAGCCATGAAATCCGCACGCCGCTCAACGGCTTACTGGGCATGATCGCGCTGTCGCTGGACAGCCCGTTGAATGCCGAGCAACGCCAGCAACTGTCCATCGCGCATGACTCTGGCAAAGTGCTGGTGGAGCTGCTCAACGACATCCTCGACTTGTCCAAATTCGATGCCGGCCAGCTGGAGCTTGAGCGTATTCCGTTCGATCTCGGCTCACTGGTGGAGGACACCGCCAACCTGCTGTCGCAGAACGCTGCACCCAGTGTCGAGCTGACCTGCCTGATCGACCCGCTGTTTCCTGCCCAGGTGATCGGCGACCCGACCCGCGTGCGGCAAATCGTCAGCAACCTGCTCTCCAACGCGTTGAAATTCACCCGTTTCGGCCGCGTCGATGTGCGCCTGAGCGCCCACGAGGGCCGGGTGAACATTGAGGTGTGCGACACCGGCATCGGCATTGCGCAAGACGCGCAGGTCAAGATTTTTCAACCCTTCACCCAGGCCGGCGCAGGCATCACCCGCCAGTTTGGCGGCACGGGCCTGGGCCTGGCACTGACGCACAACCTGTGCGAAGCGATGAAGGGCCGCTTGAGTATCAGCTCGGAGGTGGGCTTTGGCAGCCAGTTCTGCGCCGATCTGCCGCTGCCTCCACATTTGCCGGCAGCGCGGCAGGCACACCTGGCCGGTGAGGTGATTGTCATCACCAGCAGCAGCAATGGCCTAACGGAGTTACTGACCACCTTGCTGCCGCATTGGGGACTGACGCCTCGCTGTTATTCCCAGGACGATGACTTGAGCGGGCTGACGCCCGACTTGCTGATCACGGATTGCCCGGAGTGCCTGTTCCGTCTACGTCCGGCCATTACGGCCCCGATCTTGTTGGTCACCGCCTACGGCAACTTCATGCCCAGCGAGGAAGTGGCCGCCCTCGGGCCATTGCAGCAGCAGGCCAGACCCTTGAGCCGCAATGCGCTGTACCAGATCCTGCAACGCAACCTGCGCAGCGACGAGCAACTGATTCTGGACCCCATCCAGATAGACGCCGCGCCCCTTGCACACCGGGCGCGCATCCTGTTGGTGGAGGACAATCCGGTCAATCAATTGGTGGCCAAGGGCATGCTCGGCAAGCTTGGGTGCGAGGTGATCGTGGCCGCCCATGGTGGCGAAGCGCTGAAGCTCCTCGAAGGGCCGCGTTTCGATATGGTGTTGATGGACTGCAATATGCCGGTGATGGACGGCTACGAAGCCAGTCGGCAGATTCGTCGCAGCGGACGCTGGCCGGACCTGCCTATTGTCGCCTTGACCGCCAACGCCCTGTCGGAGGAGCGCGAGCGCTGCCGCGCGGCGGGTATGGATGATTACCTGGCCAAGCCGTTCCGCCGCGAAGAGCTTAACGCCCTGCTGGACCTGTGGGTGCCTAAGTCGACAAGCCTTTGATCTGCGCCAGCAACTGGTCGAGGCCGTCACGCAGGGCATCGGCCTGGTTGAGGTCGACGCCACTGTCACAGAGCAGTCGGGTTTTCAGGGCGTGCGCGGCGTCGTGAAGCCTCACGCCCGCCTCGCTCAGCCCCAGATGCACTTCCCGCTCATCGCGAGCACTGCGCTGCCGCCGCACGAAGCCAAGCTGTTCAAGGCGCTTGAGCAACGGCGTTAGCGTGCCTGAGTCGAGCATCAACCGTTCACCCAGCGCCTTGACCGTGGGTTGCGCCAGCGTTGTGGCATGCCACTCCCACAGCACCAGCATCGCCACATATTGCGGATACGTCAGGCCCAACTGATCGAGCATCGGCTTGTAGGCACGCGTCACCGCCCGTGAGGCCGCGTAGAGCTTGAAACACAACTGGTCGTCCAGGGCCAGCGACACATCAGGGGCTTCGGTCATTTGAGCAGGGCTTCGATCTCTTGGGTCAGGTCCTGGGGTTTGGTGGTCGGAGCAAAGCGCTTGACCACCTGGCCGTCACGGCCAATCAGGAACTTGGTGAAGTTCCACTTGATGCCCTTGGAGCCCAGCAAACCCGGCGCCTGTTTTTTCAGTTGAACAAACAGCGGGTGGGCGTCGCTGCCATTGACGTCGATCTTTTTGAACAGCGGGAAGCTGACGCCGAAGTTCAGCTCGCAGAACTCGGAAATCGCGCCTTCGTTACCTGGCTCCTGCTTGCCGAACTGGTTGCAAGGGAAACCCAGTACCACCAGCCCCTGATCCTTGTACTGCTGCCAGAGCTGTTCGAGGCCTTTGTACTGCGGGGTGAAGCCGCATTTACTGGCCGTGTTGACCACCAAAATGGCCTTGCCGGCGAAATCGGCCAAGGTCTTTTGTTCACCCTTGATGGTGGTGCACGGGATGCTCAGCAGTTTTTCGCTCATGGCAGTGACTCGAATAAGGGGAAAGAACGTGAAAGATAGTAGGCAATTTAATTGCGTGCAATTTAATTGGCCGAATTGATGGTGTGTTATCAGCCAGCAACCATGTGTTATCCCTCACTCGGTTCCATTGTGGGAGCGGTTTTTTGTCCACGTCACTCAGGTTGGATGTCAGGCCGCTGTGCTTTAACTGGGTCGGGATGACCATTTAAAACCCAAAAAAAGGGAGCGATCAAATCGCTCCCCTTTTTTGCAGTGCTGGCTATCAGCCGCGACGACGCAGTGCGTCGATACGCTCTTCCAGCGGCGGATGGCTCATGAACATCCGTGCAAAACCCTGCTTGATGCCACCGTTGATACCGAACGCCGTCAGGCTGTCCGGCATATGCACCGGCAAGCCTTGTTCGGAGCGCAGGTGTTGCAGCGCCGCGATCATCGCACCGGTACCGGCCAGGCGTGCACCGGCTTCGTCTGCACGGAACTCGCGCTTGCGCGAGAACCACATGGTGATCGCACTGGCCAGGAAGCCCAGGACCACTTCAGCGAAGATGGTCGCCACGAAATAGGCAATGCCACGGCCTTCTTCGTTCTTGAAGATCACCTTGTCGACAAAGTTGCCGATGATTCGCGCGAAGAACATCACGAAGGTGTTCACCACGCCCTGCACCAGCGCCAGGGTGACCATGTCACCGTTGGCCACGTGGCCGATTTCGTGAGCCAGCACGGCCTTCACTTCTTCGTAGGAGAAGCGTTCCAGCATGCCCTGGCTCACGGCAACGAGCGCGTCGTTCTTGTTCCAGCCGGTGGCAAAGGCGTTGGCTTCATAGGCCGGGAAGATCCCGACCTCGGGCATCTTGATGCCGGCCTCGCGGGACAGTTGCTCGACGGTCTGCAGCAACCATTGCTCATGCCGGGTGCGTGGCTGGGTGATGACTTGGGTGCTGGTGCTCATCTTCGCCATCCACTTGGAGATGAACAGCGAGAACAGCGAGCCGGCGAAACCAAAGACCGCACAGAAAACCAGCAGCTGATTGAGGTTCAGGTCAACCCCGTTGGCCGCCATGAACCCGTTGAAGCCGAAGAGGCTCAGGGTGATGCTGGCAATCAGCACGACCGCCAGGTTAGTGGCCAAGAACAGCAGGATGCGCATCATGGTTGTAGAATTCTCCTCATGCTTAATATGTCGCGTACTGCGGGGTATATAAGGTGCGCCTTGGGGTGATTCAACCGAGCGACTATTTCAAACTGTGTCCTACAGCCTGAATGTAGAGCCTTGAAGGGAATTTCCGAGCTGGAAAGCCGGCCGACTTCACCACATTCTTGCCTCGCCGTCCCGTAATTATAGGGGGCTGACCGATCCATGGTGTGCCGCGACTGAAGCGAAGGGTTAAGCAGCAAAGAAGTGTTGCCAGATACTCACTGTACGACCGAATACCGGTCGTACAGCGCAACATCCGTTATTGGCGATAGGACTTGAGGAAGTTGCCGATGCGACCAATGGCCATGTCCAGGTCATCCACACGCGGCAAGGTCACGACGCGGAAGTGATCCGGCCACGGCCAGTTGAACGCTGTTCCTTGAACCACCAGCAGCTTTTCCGACAGCAGCAGGTCGAGCACGAACTTCTCGTCGTTGAAGATCGGGCAGACTTTCGGGTCGATCCGCGGGAAGGCATACAACGCGCCCATGGGCTTCACGCAGCTGACGCCCGGGATCGCGTTGAGCAACTCCCACGTACGGTTGCGTTGCTCCAGCAGGCGGCCCTGGGGCAAGACCAGGTCGTTGATACTCTGGTAGCCGCCGAGCGCGGTCTGAATGGCGTGCTGGCTCGGTACGTTGGCACACAGGCGCATGTTGGCCAGCATGTCGATGCCCTCAATGTAGCTCTGGGCGTTGTGCTTGGGGCCGGAAATGGCGATCCAGCCGGAGCGGAAACCCGCCACGCGGTAGGACTTGGACAGGCCGTTGAAGGTCAGGCACAGCAGGTCCGGCGCCAGGGAACCGGTGCAGATATGCACGGCGTCATCGTAGAGGATCTTGTCGTAGATCTCGTCGGAAAACACCACCAGGTTGTGCTGGCGTGCCAGTTCGAGCATGCCCAGCAGCACTTCCTTGGAGTACACGGCGCCGGTAGGATTGTTCGGGTTGATGATCACCAGGGCCTTGGTGTTCGGGGTGATCTTGGCCTTGATGTCGGCCAGGTCCGGGAACCAGTCGGCGCCTTCGTCGCACAGGTAGTGCACCGGGTGGCCGCCGGCCAGGGTCACGGCGGCCGTCCACAGCGGGTAGTCCGGTGCTGGCACCAGCACTTCGTCGCCATTGTTGAGCAAGGCCTGCATGGACATCACGATCAGCTCGGACACGCCGTTACCCAGGTAGATGTCCTCGATGCCGACACCTTCCACCTGTTTCTGCTGGTAGTACTGCATCACGGCCTTGCGCGCGCTGAACAGGCCTTTGGAGTCGCTATAGCCCTGGGCGGTCGGCAGGTTGCGGATCACATCCTGAAGGATTTCGTCCGGCGCTTCGAAACCAAAGGGCGCCGGGTTGCCGATGTTCAGCTTGAGGATGCGATGGCCTTCCTCTTCCAGGCGTTTGGCGTGCTTGAGCACCGGGCCGCGAATGTCGTAGCAGACGTTGGCGAGCTTGTTCGATTTGCTGACCTGCATGGCGATGTGATCCTGAAAATGAACGATCCAGACGGTGTGGACACTACCGTACTGCGAAACCTGCGGGGCCCGCACCCATAAATACGTTTGAATGCCGGTTGCGCGGGTGCCAGACTGGCGTTTTGAAGAGGCGCAATCATACGTGCCGCCTGATCCATGGAAAAGACACAGATCAGGGTTTTTCAGTTGCCGAGGTGTACCGATGGAAAAGCTGCAGAAAACCATTGATGAATGGAAAGCGATGCTCGACCCAGAGCAATACAACGTGTGCCGGCTCAAAGGCACCGAACGGCCGTTTTCCGGCAAGTACAACGCCACCAAGACCGACGGTGTGTACCACTGCATTTGCTGTAACGAGCCGCTGTTCGATTCGACCACCAAGTTTGATTCCGGCTGCGGCTGGCCGAGCTTCTACGAGCCGATTGCCGACAGCGCCATGATCGAAATCCGTGACGTCAGCCACGGCATGATCCGCACCGAAGTCACTTGCGCCAAGTGCGACGCGCACCTGGGGCACGTCTTCCCGGACGGCCCGCCACCAACCGGCTTGCGCTACTGCATCAACTCGGTGTGCCTGGACCTCGTCCCGCGCTAGTGCAGGCAACACTTGTGTATGTGGGGTTGCTCTCTCCCACATTTGCGATGGCATCGGCTGTGTGTCACTGATAGACCGAGGTGCCTGCATCGCAGGCAAGCCAGCTCCCACCGAAAAGCAAACCGCTTTTGCACTTGCCCTTGATCTGGCCCTTGCTTCAACCACTCAGGTCGGCTTTCAGGCCGCCGTGCTTTAGATCTTGATCTCAGGCGCCCCGTTAACCACGATGGCCGAACGCCGAGCCTAAGCGAGGTGCCGAGTGGAGGGGCAAGAGCCCTTTGCTTACTTTGGGGCTTTTCCAAAGTGAGCCGCCGTAAGGGCGGAACCATAAGCAGCCCTTACCCCACCACCGGATAAGCCCCCACCTACCCCCACCTCAAGCAATACACACGCTCATCAAGCCGCACCACCCCATCCTGCAAAAACTTCCAGCTCTCCCCCAAAATATCCCGCTCCTCCACCACCTCCAGCACACAACGCGCGCCGAGCAACACCCTCACCTCATCATCCGATACCGCAAACGGCGGCCCCGCCTTCTGCGCCTGATCATAATCCAGTGTAACCAGCAACCCCCGGCAGCCCGGCCGCAAAAGGCCGTTCAAATGCCCGGCATACTGCGCCCGCATCAACGGCGGCAACGCGATCAACGCCGCGCGGTCATACAGCCCCGTGCACTCGGCCACCGCCTCAGCATCAAGCGCAAAAAAATCCCCACACCACACCTCGATCAAGCCAGCCTGGTACACCGTGAAGGCCCCGCGCTGACTGATCCGAGGCGTGAGCCCCTGCTCACTGAAGAACGCCTCAACCGCCTGATCCGACAGCTCCACACCCATCACGCGATACCCAAGGGTGGCCAGCCAAATCAAATCCAGGCTCTTGCCACACAGCGGCACCAACACCTTCGCCCCCTCGGGAAGCGCCAGTCGCGGCCAATGCCTTTGCAGATAAGGATTAACCTCGGGCAAATGAAAGCCGATCTGATTGCGCGCCCAGCGCTCTTGCCAAAACTTAGGCTCCATGGAATCACCCTGAAAATTCGATCAAAAGGCGCTAAAACTTATATTAGATTTAGATCAATGATCTGATTGAAGATGAGCCCATCTTAACGCTCAGGACCTGCTTATGCTCCCCAGCCTGTTTATCTCCCACGGCTCGCCCATGCTCGCCCTCGAACCCGGCGCCAGTGGCCCGGCGCTACGGCGTCTGGCGGCTGAGCTGCCACGGCCGAAGGCGATTGTGGTGGTGTCGGCGCATTGGGAAAGTCACGAACTCCTGGTGACCGGCAACCCCGCCCCGGAAACCTGGCACGACTTCGGCGGTTTCCCTCGCGAGCTGTTTGCCGTGCAATACCCGGCGCCGGGCGACCCGCAGCTGGCCGGTGACATTGTCGCGCTGCTGCACGCCGACGGCCTGGAGGCGCGCACCGATGACCGCCGCCCCTTTGACCACGGCACTTGGGTGCCGCTGTCGCTGATGTACCCGGCGGCGGATATCCCAGTGGTTCAGGTGTCATTGCCAAGCCGTATGGGTCCGGCCCTGCAAACGCGAGTCGGGCACGCCCTGGCCAGCCTGCGCGAGAAAGGCGTGCTGCTGATCGGCTCCGGCAGCATCACCCATAACCTGGGCGAGCTGGACTGGCGCGCCGGGCCTGAAAGCATTGAGCCTTGGGCGCGGGACTTCAGGGATTGGGTGGTGGATAAACTCGCGGCCAACGATGAAGCGGCACTGCACGACTATCGCCACCAGGCGCCGCATGCCGTGCGCAGCCACCCCAGCGATGAACACCTGTTGCCGCTGTACTTCGCGCGCGGCGCCGGCGGGGATTTCAGCGTGGCGCACCAAGGGTTCACCCTGGGTGCTCTTGGGATGGATATCTACCGCTTCGGCTGACACAGATCTAAATGTAAGAGATGTAAATGTGGGAGCGGGCTTGCTCGCGAATGCGGTGTGTCAGCCACCAAACCTGTTGATTGACACACCGCATT
>NZ_JBARTQ010000423.1:0-9719 GCF_049645325.1 Pseudomonas sp.
GTGATGATCTTTCGCTAGAAAACGTCGTAGACAGAATTATCCTTGGGCCAACTACCTCAACTATGTTGGCAGCGACATCTGTCAAGCGAATGTTAAGCCACAGGGGAAAGCATGGGTTGGCAGAGAAAATCGTAGCTTCATCCATTCCATTTCGGTCTTAACTGTCATTGGGAGGGAGTGACGTGATGTCTGAGATTTTCACATGGAAGAACTGCATGGCCGATGTTTACACATATCGGTATGGGCCGATTGCAAAGGACTTCTTAACTCTTGTTGTAAACCCGTCACTAGATGCTCTTGATGCTCAGGTGAAGCATTGGCGGGAGTCTGAAGACGCTGTTTCTGGATTCATCATTTCTGACCTCAATGAGCTGATCTACAAAACACGGATGGCATTCTGTCTATCAATCCAGTCTCTTTGGGAGCAACAGATACGAACCTACTTAGCAGGCTGCCAACAGGAGCTGAGCATCAATCCGTTCCCTGTGTCTAACCGTAGAGGTGCCAACTCTGTACAGACGGTGTACTGGGGTGATGAACTGAATACAGTGTTTGTGAGGTTGCGGGATATCACTCTCCCTTCATTCGCATCATTTGAGTCACTTGATCTTCTTATGTTGGTAGGCAATGTGTGTCGTCATGGTGATGGCAACTCTAGTGCAAGACTGTGGGGTGTTCGCCCCGATCTTTGGCCTATGTACCACGATCCTGATAACACGTTCTTACACTCGACGTTGGCAGACCAAGCGCCTTCAGTGCAGTCAATGCAAATCCCTAGAGAGATGTTAGAGGACTTTGTAGACAAGATTTGTCTTTTCTGGGAAGACACCAACTACATCTATGAAGAGAGTATCGAACGAAAGCACCCGTCCCTTGAGGCTAGGTTGGTTGTCAGACGTGCTGAACGTGCACAGGGCATTCGGCATAAAGGGTTCACCACTCCCGTCTCTATAGCGCCCGAAGGTTGATGTGAGTGTGCTGCCGAGGGTTTCGATTTGTGCGTGTGCAATTTTGTGTGTTACAGTCGGCTCACACAATATCCGGGTGTGGCACTCACAGGAGCTTCTACGATGGCACAGGCAAAATCCCCAGAAGTAAAGGCAAAGATCATTGCAGAATGGCGTAAGGCTGAAGCCAATAAAGAGTCACGCAAGAGCTTTCACGAGCGTATCAAGGGTACAGAGCTTGAAATCACCTATGGCGGGCTTGAGCGGTGGTTGAACCCGGCCAAAGCCAAGATTGTTGGTAGCACACCTACGCACACGCCAGCACACACAGAGGCACCAATCCACATTGGCTCCACGCTGGATGATGTAGAAGCAGCGTACAAAAAGAGTATTGAATCACTTATCACCAACCTTGAAGAGCAAGAGCAGCACTTACAGGCTGAGCTTGACCGGGTAAAGACTGATCTTATCAGAGCACGTGACAAGCTCACTAAGTTTGATTGATTGCAGAGTGTCACAAATCCCAAGGGCCACATAAGTGGCCTTTTTTGTGTCTGTCACATTCTCATGTGTCACGGTTTCTGTTGACTTGGTTTGTGGTTGTGATAGTTTTGCTCTGTCACAAGGTTTCGCACCCTGTGAAGCCTGACAAAAAGGAGCTGCTATGGATACACAGCAGACACACAATGTGTACGTTCAGAAGGGATACGATTCAAATGTCTATGAGATGTACAGCTTTAACGCACTAAACACAGCCGCAACATTGAGGAATTGTGCATCTAGGTTTGGGTTGGTGGCCTTCATAGTAAGTGTGGAAGCTAACCAACCGTTAACGCATTATGTGCAACGATGTAGAGGCTGTGAATTCTGTTAGATTACCAAGGAGAGGTGTGTAGATGGGATTCTATTACGTTGTGTTCGGATTTTGTCTGTCAGCAACAGGTTATGAAAACCACTGTCAGCAAGAGAAGATGATAGACACCCAGTATCTTGGATTGGTTAGCTGTTACACAGGCGCCAGTTCGATTGAAAGGAGGACGACAGAGCAAATCTTGCAAGAAGCGAAGCAGAACAACGTTAAAGACCCGAAGATAGAAGTTAAGACACGGTGCATAACCAGTGCTGAGTCTGAGACCTTCTTGAAACAGTGGGGGCCATCAGCCTTGGTCATCACTGGTAAGAAATACGAGTAGGGCTAACCGCCCACACCCCCGCAACACCCCGCCACAGGTTGCACCTCCCGTCCCATACGGATAAGCTCCGTCACTCATCCCCACATTGCAGATTCTTGCGTGAAGATCATGTCGTAAATCAACGCCGAGTTCCATGCAACCTGCGTATGCCCTGGGCCTTTATTCAGGCCGGCGAGCATGTCGACCCAGCGGTCGTACTCAGGCTTCCAGCGCCCCACGTAATACGTGTTGAGTTCGTACTGGCGAATTCCCTCGGCGCTGAGCTTCAGTTCGCGTTCATACCATTGGTCAACACTGCGATACGGCACGCCCAACGCTTTCCAGTCTTCCAGGCCAATCGGGTTAACCAGCGCCAGTTGCTCGGTTTGCGCGGGGTAGAGCAGCGCATAGCGGGTCGCGAGCATGCCGCCGGTGGAATGGCCGACGATCGTGGCCTTCTGAATGCCGAGTTTTTCCAGCAATTGATGGGTGTTGATTGCCAGTTGCTGGAAACTGTACTGGTAGTGGTCAGGCTTGCTGGAGGTGCAGAAGCCGACCTGGTCCGGCGCGATCACCCGGTAACCGGCGTCGCTCAGGGCTTTTATCGATGCGTCCCAGGTGGCACCGCAGAAATTCTTGCCGTGCATCAGCACCACGCTGCGCCCATTGGCCTTGCCTTTCGCCGGCACGTCCATGTAGCCCATCTGCAGGGATTTGCCCTGGGACTCGAAGTTGAAATGTTCAACCGGGTAGGGGTATTCAAAGCCTTGAAGTTCGGGGCCGTAGGTGGCTGCGAACACGGGAGCGGCGCTGGTTGCCAGCAGGCCGGCGATGCAAAAAGCACGGATGAGAGGCATGGAAGGGCTCCAATAAGAATGCCCCGGATGCTGTTGCGAGGGGATTAAGTGGGGATTAACGCCCACTGCAGGGTCAGCGCCGCCAGCACGCCATAGCGCAGGCTCTTGGCCAGCGTGACCAGCAGCAAAAACCGCCACAGCGGCTCGCGCATCACACCGGCCACCAACGTCAGCGGGTCGCCGATAATCGGCACCCAGCTCAACAGCAGCGTCCAATGCCCCCAACGTTCGTAATGCCGGCGCGCCTTGTCCAGCTGCCGGGTGCTGACCGGAAACCAGCGCCGGTCCTTGAAGTGGTCAACCCAGCGGCCCAGCCACCAATTCACCACCGAGCCCAGCACGTTGCCGAACGTGGCGATGCCGAGCAGCAACCACAGGCTGTAATGGCCGCTGAGCAACAGCCCGACCAGTACGGCTTCCGACTGCAGGGGCAGCAGGGTCGCGGCGCCAAAGGCCGCGACGAACAACCCCAGGTAACCGGCGAGCATTGATCAGTGTGCCGGGTAGTCGGCCACCACCACATCATTACCTTCGCGCGTCAGGCCAATGACTTGATAGGCCTCGCTGCGGCCGTCCATTTCCATGCCGGGCGAGCCCATTGGCATGCCGGGCGCGGCGATCCCGAGCAAGTCGTCACGCTTGCGCAATGCCAGCACTTGCTCGGCGGGCACATGGCCTTCGACGAACTTGCCGTCGATCACGGCGGTATGGCACGAACCGAGGCGGGGGGCGACACCCAGGCGTTGCTTGACGGCGCTCATGTCGGCTTCCACATGGTCATTGACCTTGAACCCCTTGCTTTGCAGGTGGCTGATCCATTTTTTGCAGCAACCGCAATTGGCGTCGCGGTGTACGTCGATGGGAATCAGGTCGGCGGCCTGGGCCAGGGTCGTGGTGAACAGGGCGGTGAGCAGGGCCAATCGCAATGGGGTTTTCATCGAGGGGGCTCAGGAGCGGAAAGAGGTCGCGATCATGACGGCCTCGTCGCAGGCAAGCCAGCGTCCACAGGGGGCGGGATGTTTCAAAATTATACGAAGGGGCTGTTTTCGAGGCGATGCTTGAGCTGGTCCAACGCGATGGCAGACAGTTCGACCATGCGCGCATGCAGGGCCGCGAGTTGCAACTCGGTCTCGTAGGTCAGCACGCGCTTGAACAGCGTGCCACCGCGGTGGGGTTGCAGGAAGTAATGGATCGAGCCGTCGACGGCCAGGGAGGTAAATACGGTCTTGAACTCACGGGGCGGCTTGGCCACCTGCACCCGGTAACTCATGGGCACACGCACGCCCAGCAGGTCGATGATTTCAGTAAAGCGCGTGCCAGCCGGGAGGGAGCCGGTGGTGCCAGTGTCGGCACTGAGGGAGGTGGGATGCCATTCATGCCAGCGATCAGGTTGGGTTACGTAGTCGTAAACCACCTCGATGGCGGCCTCGATATACCGTTCCTGGCTGATCTGTTCCAAGCGGACTGGATGCTCGACAGCATGCATGACACACCTCCTGTGTGGCGAGATATCGTCCTTAGAGCTGTCAGAATAGTCCCACTCCCGCGCATTGCACGGGAGTGTCTCAGTAATTTATCAGCGCACCTTGAAGCGGCTCATCAGCGCGATCACCCGGCCATTTGCGTCCAGCAGGCTGCGGGTGTTGGTTTCGGTTGCGTTGCCGCTCTCCACCAGTTCTTCGACCATCTGTCGGATCTGCACCATGCTGCGGTTGATCTCCTCGGTCACCGCGCTTTGTTGCTCGGCGGCCGTGGCGATCTGGGTGCTGAGGTTATTGATATGGCTGACGGAGCCGGCCATTTCGTCCAGGCCGGTGTTGACCCGTGCCGTGGCATCCGCCGCAGACTGGCAACTGGCTTGGGTGGCTTCCATCGCGGTCACCGAGGAACTCACGCCGGTGGTCAGCCGCGCGAGCATCTCATTGATTTGCGAGGTGCTGGCCTGGGTACGTGCGGCCAGCGCGCGAACCTCATCCGCCACCACCGCAAACCCGCGACCTTGCTCGCCGGCACGCGCTGCCTCAATGGCGGCGTTGAGTGCCAGCAAGTTGGTCTGGCCGGCAATCGCGCCGATCACGCCCAAGGTCTCGGTGATGCGCGCGGCGTCCTGGCGCATGGCTTCCACGGTGTGCGTGGCGCTGGACACCTCACCGATCAGGGCGCTGACGCTGTTGGACGCTTCACCCACCACCACGCGGGAGCGGTCGGCGTGCTCGTTCGCGCGCTGGGTAAAGGCGGCGGTTTCGGCGGCGTTTTGCGCGACGGTGTCGGCGGTGGAGCTCATTTCGGTGATCGCGGTGACGGTTTGATCCGTCTCCGAAGCATGCCGCACCAGAATCTGGTTGGTGTGGGCGGAGGTTTGTTGCAACTGCGCCAGGCCCGTCGACATGGCGCCAGTGGCCAGGGTCACTTCGCCAATCATGTTTTGCAGGTAGACGATAAAGCGGTTCACCGAATGGCCGATGGCGCCCAGTTCGTCTTCGGCGCGAATGGTGATGCGCCGCGTCAGGTCGGCATCGCCGGCAGACAATGCGTCGATATTGGTGCTCAGCGACTTCATGCGCTGCACCAGTTGGCGAATTGCGTAGGCGGCCAACAGCACCAGCAGCAACACCATCGGAATTTGCAACAGGGCCAGGGTGCCGAGCACGTCATCGCGCTGGGCGGTGATCAGCGAGGTGGGCAGGGCGGTGGCGAGGAACCACGGCGTGCCTTCGATGGGTCGCAGGTAGAACGTGCTGGCCACGCCCTGGTTGTCGAACTCGCTGCGCTGCAGGCCTTTGTCGCGCTGGGCGAGGGCTTTGCTGACCTGGGCGGCAAACGCCGAGGTGCTGGCCAGTTCGCTGATGTTCTTCAACACCACCGGGCTGTTGATGCGCGAGCTGTTGCTGATGATCTTGCCGTCACCTTCGACGATCAGCATTTGGCCGCCGATGTCTTTTTCCTTGCTGGCCACCAGGTCGTTGAAGAAACCCAGGGTCACGTCGATGGTAGCGACGCCGTAGGCTGCGCCATCACGCTGGATCGCCATCGCGCAGTTGGTGCGAGGCTCCTGGCTGGCGTCGTCCTTGTAGGCGGCGGCCCAGACGCATTGGCCGCGCGGCGAGGCGAGGCCGCCTTTGTACCAGCTCTGGTCGTAATAATTAGGCGCGGCGTCACTGTTCCAGAAGGTGTTGACGGCCAGCTTGCCCGAGGCATCGCGGTGCCAGAAGGTGCTGTGCTTGTTGCGCCCCGGGGTGCGCTGGTTGGGCAACGGCCAGATGCCGCCGCCGAAGACTTTCAGCTCGCCATATTGGTCGACCAGGCCAGGCAAGACCTTGTCGATGGCATCGCTGTCGAGCAGGGGAATGGTTTGGGTGATGCTGCGTTGCTGGGCCTGAACCTTGTTCAGTTCGCCCTGGATCTGCTCGGCCACTTCGGCCACACGGTTGAGCACCACCTGTTCTTCGGTGTGGCGCAGCTTGGGGGCGACCAACTGGCCGATGCCCACGACGGTCAACACAAACAGCACGAGGACGAACAGCACCAGAAACAGGGTGTAGCGGGTTTGGATAGAGCGCAGTGGGGGCATGGGGCCGTCCTTACGAAGCGTTTATTGTCGACGCGGCTTTTTTAGAGCTTCGTAGGGCTATCGGCGTGGGATGGCGGAGCTTTAGGTACCATGGTGCAAGAAAGTGAGAGCGCCATTTGCAGGCGCTCGCGGGTGACAAGCCTCAGATGTCCAGCATCGCCATCACGGCCTCGGGGTAGCGCAAGCCAGCCGTTGCGTCGGCGGGGAAGATCGCCTCCAGCGCGGCCAATTCGGAGGCGCTGAGCCGCAGCGATACAGCTGCCACGTTCTCTTCCAGGTACTTGCGCTGCTTGGTCCCGGGAATCGGAATGATCCCGTCGCCCTGGGCCAATACCCAGGCCAGCGCGAGTTGGCCGGCCGTCACGCCTTTGTCGGCGGCGAGGCTCTGCACCTGTTCGACCAGTAGCAGGTTTTTCGCGAAGTTTTCACCCTGGAAACGCGGGCTGAAGCGGCGGTAGTCATCCGCCGCGAAATCGTCCGGGCTTTTCAAGGCGCCGGTGAGAAAGCCTCGGCCCAGCGGGCTGTAGGGCACAAACGCGATGCCCAGGCGTTGGCACGCGGCGAGGCAGCCGTTGTCTTCCTGGTCGCGGCTCCACAGCGAGTATTCGCTTTGCAAGGCGCTGATGGGGTGCACCTTGTGGGCGCGCTCCAGGGTGGCGGCGGACGCTTCACTCAGGCCCAGGTAACGCACCTTGCCCTGGTTGACCAATTCAGCCATGGCGCCGACGGTTTCCTCGATGGCCACGTTGGGGTCGATGCGGTGCTGGTAATACAAATCCAGGGTGTCCACGCCGAGCCGTTGCAGGGTGCCGTCGATGGCCTCGCGGATGTATTCAGGGCGGCCATTCACCCCGCGCAGCGCCGGGTTGGCCGGGTCGCGCACAATCCCGAATTTGCTCGCCAGGAATACCTGGTCACGCTTGCCGGCGATCGCCTTGCCGATCAGCGTTTCATTGGTGTGCGGGCCATAGATGTCGGCGGTGTCGAGGAAGTTGACGCCCAGCTCCAGCGCACGGTGCAGGGTGGCGATGGCTTCTGTGGTGTCGGTGCCGGTGGTGTAGAAATCGGTCATGCCCATGCAGCCGAGGCCGATGGCGGAGACCTGTGGGCCGTTTTTGCCCAGTTGACGAGTTTGCATCGGTTCAGCTCCTGAGGGTGGGAAGGTCACCATTGTCACGCTCGACAAAACCTGGATAAACCGGCTAAAAGCACTATCACTGTTCGTATTTTCTAAATAATCCCTGAGGAGTTGCCCCTTGGATCGTTTCAACGCCATGCGCGTGTTTACCCGGATTGTTGAGTTGGGCGGGTTCGCCAAGGCAGCCGACAGCCTGCAACTGCCCCGCGCGTCGGTGACCGTGTTGATCAAACAACTCGAAGCGCACCTCGGCGTGCAGTTGTTGCAGCGCACCACGCGCCAGGTCAGCCCGACCCTGGACGGTGCGGCCTATTACCAGCGTTGCGTGCAGTTGCTGACGGACCTGGAGGAAACCGAGGCGGTGTTCTCCACGCGCCGCCAAAACCCGCGCGGCACATTGAGTATCGACATGCCCTCGGGCATCGGGCGGCTGATTGTGATCCCGGCGCTGCCGGCGTTCACTGCGCGTTACCCGCAGATCGAGCTGGAAATCGGCCTCAATGACCGCACGGTCGACTTGATTCGCGAGGGCGTCGACTGTGTGCTGCGCGGCGGCCCGGCGCTGGACGAATCGCTGGTCGCGCGGCCTTTGGCGATGATGGATCAGGTGACCCTGGCCAGTCCTGATTACCTTGAGCGTTTCGGCGTGCCGGCTGAATGGGACGATTTGGCCGGGCATCAGATGGTCGAATATGTTTCCAGCGTCAGCGGCAAACGCTTTGGCCTGGAGTTTCAAGTGGGCGCGCAGCTGCGCGAGGTCAACCTGCCCAAGCGTGTGGCGGTCAACAGCGCCGACGGTTACTTCGCGGCGTGCGAGGCCGGTTATGGGTTGATCCAGGCGCCGCATTACCATGCCCGGCGGCAATTGGCGCAGGGCGCACTGGTGGAAGTGCTGCCCCAGCATGCGCCGCCGAAGATGGCCCTTACCGCGCTGTACCCGCCGCATCGCCAGTTGTCACAGCGGGTGCGGGTGTTTATCGACTGGCTGGTCGAACTCTGCGCCCAGCCAGGCATCGGTTTGCAACGTCAGGCTTGAGCCTTGCGATACGCGCCAGGTTGTTGCCCGGTGACCTTGTTAAAGGCCCGGGTAAACGCCGCCACTGACTGATAACCCACGGCCACTGCCACATCGGCAACGGTCTGGTCTTGCTTGAACAGCTGGCAGGCGTGGCGCACGCGCATCATCAGCAGCACGTGCCCCGGCGATTGCCCGCACAGTTCATTGAAGCGCTTGAAAAACGCCGACCGTGACAGCCCGGTGCAGGCCGCCATGCTTTCCAGGGTCCAAGGCTCGGCGGGGCGCGCGATCAGCTGTTCCAGCAGCTTGGCGAATGCCGGTTGGCGGCCCAGCGCCGCGAGGCCGCCGAGGTCGTGGTTGTCGAGCACTTGCTGGCGCAGCACATACAGAAACAGCAGGTGACAAAGGCGTTCGAGCAAGGCGGAAGAGGGCGCGGGCGCGCGTTCGCATTCCTGCAGGATCAGCTCGAACAGGTTGCGCGCGGCGGTCAGCGACGGGTCGCCAGCGCGCAGGATGATCCAGGCGGGCAGGGTGTCGACGATCAGCGCCGACAAGCCGGACTGGAAATGGAAAAAACCGCAGACCAACCCCACACCGTCAGCGGCGGTGCTGTCCAGCGGCAGCATCGGCCGTCGCGGGCATTCCTGCGCGCTGGCCGCGGTGGCCTCGCCAGACAACCGGTACGCCAGGTCGCGTAACAGAAACACCGCGTCACCATTGTTCAGGTGGTGCGGGGTCGATTCTCCGTCGATATGCAGCCAGCATTCGCCCTGCACGATCAGGTGAAAACTCGCACTCGCCAAGCCATGGGTGCTCGCATGCCAGTCGCCACAATAGCGGCCGACATGGAACAAACTGGTGTTAAGTTCGAGGCTGTCTAATAACCAATCGACAAGTGCACTGGACGAATTCATCTAATGGAAAGACTCAAGAGCAAGTAATCGCTACTTTAGCCTATTGAGGCGTTTTTTTATAACCAACAGACTGGATACACGAACCCATCAGGAGACCACTCC
>NZ_JBARTQ010000424.1:0-26726 GCF_049645325.1 Pseudomonas sp.
CGGAGAAACTATCCACTACGATATAAACAACGGGCCGACCAATGAGCATCCGTCTAGAGTAGCTGTTGACCAAATAAATATCGGCAATCGTTGCGTCGATTTCGAACTGATGACAGGGTCCACGCAGCCAATCTCGAACGGTACCTGAAAGCGGACGGCAATCCTTTAACCACCTCCTCAACCCTTTACGGCCACGCTCGGTTTCAATCTCGTCGAAAAAAATCTGTCCCCAATATTGGAACTGCCTCAAGCTGGGGAGTTCTGAACCAGGCAACAAACGAAGCTCTTCTTCACTGTTTTTAGAGATGTCTCGAACAGAGTAGAATCGTCTCAACATTTCGTCATATGCGCTCGAAATAGATGATTTCTTATCTCTTACATAAAGAGCATATCCAACACGGATGCATCGTTTATCAACTGCACTGAGCATCTTGGAAGGCGAAGTAAGAACGCCTTGAAATTTAGGCTTTCGCCCTGGTGGCCTGCTCGGATCATATTTTCTATCGGCAACACCTACCGCCGTATAATTATTAAGCAATGAGTTGCGAACTTGACCATAAAACCAATATCGGTAAAGAAGCCGATAGATCGTTTTCCGCTGGATTCCGAGCTCTGACGCCCGTCTGCTAACAAGCCGGCCTAACTCACCTCGTACAAATATTTGTCCCGGGTATTCAGGATCTAATAGAGGGGCGATGACGGCCCACTTTTCGTCCCGGCCTTGCTTGGCTCTCTCATCCAACTGTTCCTCAAGCACAAGCATAAACTCGGGCGTGGTGATGGCTGCTGGTTTGGTGTGACCAGACGCTATCGAGCGACGCAGCTCATCCAGACCAACCGCGTACGGCTGCCGGGGTGGGTCAGCTAGATCCATCAAAACTGCTAAGTCATGCGTTTCATCCTGGTAAAGGAGCCTGGCTATCGTAGCAATGACCGACAGATCGGTTACAGGCTCGAAAACGTCATTAACGAGAACAGTCATGATAATTTCTCCTTCAACGATACTTGGACAGGGCCCGGTGAAACTTCGAAGCCAGGAACTAGACCAGTAAGGTGGAGAGGAGTGTTAACCAAATCGATTTTCAGTATCTTGTTCCAAACCAGATGAAAGAAAATTGCTTGAGCGTCTATATAGGAAATGGACAGAAGTGATGCTATTTTTCTTAGACAGGTGGCCAAGGTCCACGAATATTCCCGGCTGTTTACAAGGCACTCGATAAAACTCGAATGCAACGGCGCTTTCATTAAATCACGAGAGAGCTTCGAGTACCTCCTGATTAGTCCAAGATTTTTAATCAAATCTCGTGTAAAAAACTCGTCTGTTACGATTTTCCAATCAACACCTTGGCTTTCCCAAAAACGCTTTTCAATTTCAAGTTTTTCAAGCGTTCTTTTACTTCCATTGCCAATTAAATCGGAACGATACTTCACCGTCCTAGCTACCGATTTGAAGTTTCCGCTCGGGTCCTTAACAGTTAACAGGAAGTCTGTTGTCATCACATAAGGCAGTGTTGTTCTAGGGTATCTTGGATAGCGTACATCGATCGCCGACGCTATCGCTTGCGCACGCTCTGTGGGTAGTAAAGGGTATTGCTCCCGTATATCCACGACGTCTTCAGAAAATTCACACACAAGGAAGTACGAACGCTCGAGATCTGACAGGAGGTGATGAATCCTCTCGATCTTCACGCCTTGAATCTTGTGCGAACGACCTATCGACGGGACATCTTGTACCCGCAGCCAAGGCACGTAGCTTGCCCCGGCGCCTTCGCCAAATCCATTTGCAATGTGCCGTTCAATGTCCTGCTGTGATGCAAACTTACGACCTCGCAACCCACGCCTCCTCAGTCGATGCGGACCGCTTCACCTCGCGCCGAGAAAAAGTCGTAGAAGGACACGACCGGCAAAGCGGCCGTATACAAAACGTTTTCTAGACTACACCCGCTGAAAGTTGAAGCGATGATTCCAGACCAAAGGGAAAGCCTGGAAAGGAAAACCCCCGTAGATACGGGGGTTTGAGCCTTGTGTCAATCTATGTTCGCCAGTGTCAAACTTTATTGTTTTGTGTCAATCTTTATTGTTAAAAACCAGGCAGCCAGTCGATTCATTGCGCGTTATTCCACCGTCACCGACTTCGCCAGGTTGCGTGGCTGGTCGACGTCGGTGCCCTTGAGCACGGCGACGTAGTACGACAGCAACTGCAGCGGGATGGTGTAGAGGATCGGCGACAGGGTGTCGTGGATGTGCGGCATGTTGATGACGTGGGTGCCTTCGCCGTTGGTCATGCCGGCTTTTTCGTCGGCAAAAACGATCAGTTGGCCGCCACGGGCGCGCACTTCCTGCAGGTTGGATTTGAGCTTTTCCAGCAGTTCGTTGTTCGGCGCGACGGTGACCACCGGCATGTCGTCATCGACCAGGGCCAATGGGCCGTGCTTCAGTTCGCCAGCCGGGTAGGCTTCGGCGTGGATGTAGGAGATTTCCTTGAGCTTCAGCGAACCTTCCATCGCCACCGGGTATTGCGCGCCGCGGCCGAGGAACAGCGTGTGGTTCTTGTCGGCGAACAGCTCGGCGACTTTCTCCACGGTGCTGTCCATGGCCAGGGCTTCGCCCAGGCGGGCCGGCAGGCGGCGCAGTTCTTCCACCAGCGTGGCTTCAACGCCTTCAGCCAGGGTGCCGCGCACTTGACCCAGGGACAGGGTCAGCAGCAACAAACCAACGAGCTGGGTGGTGAAGGCCTTGGTGGAGGCCACACCGATTTCGCGACCGGCCTGGGTCAGCAGGGTCAGGTCGGACTCACGCACCAGCGAACTGATGCTGACGTTGCAGATCGCCAGGCTGGCGAGGAAGCCCAGCTCTTTGGCGTTGCGCAAGGCGGCCAGGGTGTCGGCGGTTTCGCCGGACTGGGAGATGGTCACGAACAGGGTGTCGGGCTGCACCACCACCTTGCGGTAGCGGAATTCGCTGGCAACTTCGACCTGGCACGGGATGCCGGCCAGTTCTTCCAGCCAGTAACGGGCAACCATGCCGGCGTGGTAGCTGGTGCCGCAGGCGACGATTTGCACGTTGCGCACCTTGGCGAACAGCTCGGCAGCTTGCGGGCCGAAGGCTTGTACCAACACCTGGTTCTGGCTCAGGCGACCTTCCAGCGTGCGCTGCACCACGGAAGGCTGCTCATGGATTTCCTTGAGCATGAAGTGGCGGAATTCGCCTTTGTCAGCGGCTTCGGCGCCGTCACGGTATTGCACGGCTTCGCGCTCAACTGGAACACCGTTGACGTCCCAGATCGCTACGCTTTCGCGGCGGATGTCGGCAATATCGCCTTCTTCCAGGTACATGAAGCGGTCGGTGACCTGACGCAGGGCGAGTTGGTCGGACGCAAGGAAGTTTTCCCCCAGGCCCAGGCCAATCACCAGCGGGCTGCCACTGCGCGCAGCAACCACGCGGTCGGGTTGGCTGGCGCTGACCACGGCCAGGCCGTAGGCACCGTGCAGTTCCTTGACGGTGGCTTTGAGGGCGACGGTCAGGTCGCCAAGGTCCTTAAGCTTGTGGTTCAACAGGTGAGCGATGACTTCGGTGTCGGTGTCCGAAGTGAACACATAGCCCAGGCCTTTGAGCTGCTCACGCAACACTTCGTGGTTTTCGATGATGCCGTTGTGCACCACCGCCAGGTCACCGGAAAAATGCGGGTGGGCGTTACGCTCGCACGGCGCACCGTGGGTCGCCCAACGGGTGTGGGCGATGCCCAAACGACCGACCACCGGCTCACCCAGCAGGGCCTGCTCCAGCTCGGCGACTTTGCCCGGGCGGCGCATGCGCTCAAGCTTGCCGGCGTTGGTGAAAACGGCCACGCCAGCGCTGTCGTAGCCGCGGTATTCCAGGCGCTTGAGGCCTTCAAGCAAGATGGCGGTGACGTTGCGTTCAGCGACGGCGCCTACAATTCCACACATGGCATTTCTCCTAGATGATTGCCGCGCATATCAGCGTAATGCCGCGGGCTTGGATCTGGTCGCGGGCCTCAAGCGGCAGGCGATCATCGGTAATAAGGGTATGGACGCTGCCCCAGGGCAGTTCCAGGTTGGGAATCTTGCGGCCGATCTTGTCGGATTCGACCATCACCACCACTTCACGGGCGACATCGGCCATCACACGGCTCAGGCCCAGCAACTCGTTAAAGGTGGTGGTGCCGCGCTGCAGATCGATGCCATCGGCACCGATGAACAGTTGATCAAAGTCGTAGGAACGCAACACCTGCTCGGCAACCTGGCCCTGGAACGAGTCCGAATGCGGGTCCCAGGTGCCGCCGGTCATCAACAGCACCGGCTCGTGTTCCAGTTCGCTCAAGGCGCGGGCCACGTGCAGGGAGTTGGTCATTACCACCAGGCCGGGCTGTTGGCCCAATTCCGGGATCATGGCGGCCGTTGTACTGCCGCTGTCGATGATGATGCGCGCGTGTTCACGCAACCGCATGACGGCCGCACGGGCGATGGCGCGCTTGTAGGCCGAAATGGGTTGGGCGGCGTCGCCCACCAGTTCCTGCGGCATGGTGATCGCGCCACCGTAACGGCGCAGCAACAGGCCGTTGCTTTCGAGGGCAGCCAAATCCTTGCGGATGGTCACTTCCGAGGTTTCGAAACGCTTGGCCAATTCGTCCACGCTGACTTCGCCCAGTTCATTGAGCAACGTCAGAATGTTGTGGCGCCGTTGGGGGGTATTTCGTTTCGACATGGTGATGATAAGTTTCGTTTCGAAAGATAACGAAGGCAATCAAAACCTATTAGCGAAAGATCGTCAAGCAGGCACTGAACTTTTTAATCAACACAGATGAAAAATGTGGGAGCGGGCTTGCTCGCGAAAGCGGTATGCCAGTCAACACATGTATCAACTGAAAGACCGTCTTCGCGAGCAAGCCCGCTCCCACATGGGCACTACAGTGTCTCGGATATTGTGGATAACTCAGGTCTTCGGGATTTTGACCGGGCGTTTCCAGCCGTCGATGTTGCGTTGGCGCGCGCGGGCGACTGCCAACTGCGACTTATCCACATCCTGGTTGATGGTCGAGCCCGCCGCCGTATTCGAGCCGTCACCGATGGTCACCGGCGCGATCAAGGAGTTATTGGAGCCAATAAAGACGTCTTCACCAATGGTCGTCTGATACTTGTTGGCGCCATCGTAGTTGCAGGTGATAGCGCCGGCGCCGATGTTACTGCGCGCCCCGATCACTGCATCACCGAGGTAGGCCAGGTGGCCAGCCTTGGCATCGTCGCCCATGTGCGCATTTTTCAGTTCGACAAAGTTACCCACATGCGCCCTGGCGCCAAGCACGCTGCCGGGACGCAAGCGCGCAAACGGGCCGGCATCGCTGCCCTGGCCCATCACGGCGCCGTCAATGTGGCTGTTGGCTTTCACCACCACACCTTTGCGCAACGTGCTGTCCTTGATCACGCAATTCGGGCCGATCACCACGTCGTCTTCGATGACCACACGGCCTTCCAGGATCACGTTGATGTCGATCAGCACGTCGCGGCCTACCGTCACTTCACCGCGTACATCGAAGCGGGCCGGGTCGCGCAGGGTCACACCCTGGGCCATCAGGCGGCGGCCTTCGCGTAATTGGTAGTGACGCTCCAGCTCTGCAAGCTGCTTGCGGTCGTTGGCGCCCTGCACTTCCATCGGGTCGTGGGGTTGCTCGGTGGCGACCAGCAGGCCATCACTCACGGCCATCTCGATGACGTCGGTGAGGTAGTACTCGCCTTGGGCATTGTTGTTGGACAGACGGCTCATCCAGTCGGCAAGACGGTCAGCCGGCACAGCGAGAATGCCGGTGTTGCCTTCGGTGATGGTGCGCTGGGCTTCGGTAGCGTCTTTGTGCTCGACGATGGCTGCAACCTTTCCATCGGCATCGCGCACGATGCGGCCGTAGCCGGTCGGGTCATCCAGCTCAACGGTGAGCAGGCCCATTTGGCCAGGCACGACATGCTTGAGCAGGCGTTGCAGGGTTTCCACTTCAATCAGCGGAACGTCGCCGTAGAGGATCAGCACGGTGTCAGCGGTGATGAACGGCACGGCCTGCGCGGTCGCGTGGCCGGTGCCCAGCTGTTTGTCTTGCAATACGAAATTCAGGTCGTCGGCCGCCAGACGCTCACGCACCACATCGGCACCGTGGCCAATCACCACGTGAATACGCTGTGGGTCCAACTGCCGGGCGCTGTGGATAACATGGCCAAGCATGGAGTTGCCGGCCACCGGGTGCAGCACCTTGGGCAAGGCCGAACGCATGCGAGTGCCCTGGCCTGCGGCGAGAATAACGATTTCAAGAGACATGAATGGCTACCAATCCTGGGCGGTCCGACTTCAGACCAAAGAAGTGTTTTGCTAAAAAAGAAAAAGGGTAGCCGAGGCTACCCTTTTTAATCAATCGCGCATGAAGCAAGACGGCGTGGCCGCTTACTTCTTGCGGATCTGCTGGAGCGTGCGCAGCTGAGCTGCAGCCTCGGCCAGACGTACAGCAGCAGCGCTGTAGTCGAAGTCCGCGCCCTTTTCGTTCAGGGCCTTCTCGGCAGCCTTGACGGCTTCCTGAGCGGAGGCTTCATCCAGGTCGCCAGCACGTTGCACGGTGTCGGCAAGTACCTTGACCATGTTCGGCTGAACCTCAAGGAAACCACCGGAGATGTAAAACACCTCCTTTTCCCCGCCTTGCTTGGTCAGAGTGATCGGACCTGGCTTCAAGCTGGTGATCAATGGCGCGTGGCCCATGGCAATACCCAGGTCACCGAGTTCGCCGTGTGCAATCACCATTTCTACCAGACCGGAGAAGATTTCCCCTTCCGCGCTGACGATATCGCAATGGACTGTCATAGCCATCTGATTGCCTCAACCTGATGAGCGCCCGTTTCCGGGCGCCGAAATTACAGTTTCTTGGCTTTCTCGATCGCTTCTTCGATGCCGCCGACCATGTAGAACGCTTGTTCTGGCAGGTGGTCGTAGTCACCGTTGAGGATGCCTTTGAAGCCAGCAATGGTGTCTTTCAGGGAAACGTATTTACCCGAAGCACCGGTGAAGACTTCAGCCACGAAGAACGGCTGCGACAAGAAGCGCTGGATCTTACGAGCACGGTTTACCAACTGCTTGTCGGCTTCCGACAGCTCGTCCATACCCAGGATCGCAATGATGTCCTTCAGTTCTTTGTAACGCTGCAGCACGTACTGAACGCCGCGAGCGGTGTCGTAGTGCTCCTGGCCGATCACGTTCGGGTCCAGCTGGCGCGAAGTCGAGTCGAGTGGATCGACCGCTGGGTAGATACCCAGGGAAGCGATGTCACGGGACAGAACGACGGTGGCGTCCAAGTGGGCGAAGGTGGTCGCAGGCGACGGGTCAGTCAAGTCATCCGCAGGTACGTATACCGCTTGGATCGAGGTGATCGAACCTTCTTTGGTCGAAGTGATACGTTCTTGCAGAACGCCCATCTCTTCGGCCAGGGTCGGCTGGTAGCCTACTGCGGAAGGCATACGGCCCAGCAGTGCGGATACTTCAGTACCGGCCAAGGTGTAACGGTAGATGTTGTCGACGAACAACAGAACGTCGTTACCTTCGTCACGGAACTTCTCGGCCATGGTCAGGCCGGTCAGTGCTACGCGCAGACGGTTACCCGGCGGCTCGTTCATCTGACCGTAAACCAGTGCCACTTTGTCCAGAACGTTGGAGTCCTTCATCTCGTGGTAGAAGTCGTTACCCTCACGGGTACGCTCACCCACACCGGCGAACACGGAATAACCGCTGTGCTCGATGGCGATGTTACGGATCAGTTCCATCATGTTTACGGTCTTGCCTACACCGGCACCACCGAACAGACCGACTTTACCGCCTTTGGCGAACGGGCAAACCAGGTCGATAACCTTGATGCCGGTTTCCAGCAGATCGTTGCCGCCCGCTTGTTCGGCGAACGAAGGTGCTGGACGGTGAATGCCCCAGCGCTCTTCGGTGTCGATCGGACCCGCTTCGTCAATCGGGTTGCCCAGTACGTCCATGATCCGGCCCAGGGTCGCTTTACCGACCGGTACGGAGATGGCAGCGCCGGTGTCAAGCACACCCAGACCACGTTTCAGGCCTTCGGTGGAACCCATTGCAATGGTACGAACCACGCCGTCGCCCAGCTGCTGCTGAACTTCCAGAGTGGTGCCGGCATCGCTTTGGACTTTCAAAGCGTTGTAGATGCTCGGTACGCTGTCGCGTGGAAATTCCACGTCGATAACGGCGCCGATGATTTGAACGATACGTCCGCTACTCATAGCTGGATCCTCTGAATATTTGAACCGTTAAACCGCGGCAGCGCCGCCGACGATTTCCGAGATCTCTTGGGTGATCGCAGCCTGACGCGCCTTGTTGTAGATCAGCTGCAAATCGCTGATCAGATCACCGGCGTTATCGGTAGCGTTTTTCATCGCGATCATCCGCGCCGCTTGTTCAGCTGCGTTGTTCTCGACCACCGCCTGGTACACCTGCGACTCCACGTAGCGCACCATCAAGCCGTCAAGCAGCTCTTTGGCGTCTGGTTCGTAGAGGTAGTCCCAGTGGTGCTTGAGTTCCTGATCCGGAGTCGCCACCAGTGGAATCAATTGCTCCACGGTTGGCTGCTGGGTCATGGTGTTGATGAACTTGTTGGATACCACGGACAGGCGGTCAATCCGGCCTTCCAGGTACGCATCCAGCATCACCTTCACACTGCCGATCAAATCATTGATCGACGGCTCTTCACCCAGGTGGCTGATAGCTGCAACGACGTTACCGCCGAAGTTACGGAAAAAGGCCGCACCCTTGCTACCCACAACACACAGATCGATCTCGACGCCCTTTTCGCGGTTTACCGCCATGTCCTTGACCAGGGCCTTGAACAGGTTGGTATTCAGACCACCGCACAAACCACGGTCACTGCTCACTACCACATAACCCACACGCTTAACTTCGCGGTCGATCATGAAGGGGTGGCGGTATTCCGGGTTGGCGTTGGCCAAATGCCCAATTACCTGGCGGATACGCTCCGCATAAGGACGGCTAGCAGCCATGCGCATTTGTGCCTTGCGCATTTTGCTGACCGCCACTTTTTCCATGGCGCTGGTAATCTTTTGCGTGCTTTTGATGCTCGCAATCTTACTGCGAATCTCTTTTGCGCCTGCCATGTAACACCTATCAGGTTAGCAAGCGGGAGCCTTGCGGCTCCCGCTGCGGCTTACCAGGTTTGGGTGGCCTTGAACTTCTCGATACCGGCTTTCATGCCAGCGTCGATTTCGTCATTGAAGTCACCCTTCACGTTGATCTTGGCCAACAAGTCGGCATGATCGCGGTTGAAGTAAGCAATCAGCGCTTGTTCAAAGCTGCCGACCTTGGTGATTTCGACGTCAGTCAGGAACCCACGCTCAGCGGCATACAGCGACAACGCCATGTCAGCGATCGACATTGGGGCGTATTGCTTCTGCTTCATCAGCTCGGTAACGCGCTGACCATGCTCAAGTTGCTTACGGGTCGCTTCGTCCAGGTCAGAAGCGAACTGGGCGAATGCCGCCAGTTCACGGTACTGAGCCAGAGCGGTACGGATACCACCGGAGAGCTTCTTGATGATCTTGGTCTGAGCGGCACCACCCACACGGGATACCGAAACACCGGCGTTCACTGCAGGACGGATCCCGGAGTTGAACATGGCCGATTCCAGGAAGATCTGACCGTCGGTGATGGAAATCACGTTGGTCGGAACGAACGCGGAAACGTCGCCAGCCTGGGTTTCGATGATCGGCAGTGCAGTCAGGGAACCGGTTTTGCCGGTCACTGCGCCGTTGGTGAACTTCTCTACGTATTCTTCCGAAACGCGGGATGCGCGCTCCAGCAGACGGGAGTGGAGATAGAACACGTCGCCTGGGTAAGCTTCACGGCCTGGTGGACGGCGCAGCAGCAGGGAAATCTGGCGGTAAGCCACTGCTTGCTTGGACAGATCGTCATAAACGATCAGCGCGTCTTCACCGCGGTCGCGGAAGAATTCACCCATGGTGCAACCGGAGTACGGTGCCAGGAATTGCAGCGCAGGAGATTCCGAAGCACTGGCAGCCACGATGATCGTGTTGGCCAGGGCGCCGTTTTCTTCCAGCTTGCGAACCACGTTGGCGATGGTCGATTGTTTCTGACCGATCGCTACGTAGACGCAGAAAATGCCGCTGTCTTTCTGGTTGATGATCGCGTCGATGGCCAGAGCGGTTTTACCGATCTGACGGTCACCAATGATCAGCTCACGCTGGCCACGGCCGACAGGAATCATGGCATCGACAGCCTTGTAGCCAGTCTGTACAGGCTGGTCTACCGACTTACGCCAGATCACGCCCGGAGCAACTTTCTCGACCGCGTCGGTCTCGGTGTTGCCCAGTGGACCTTTGCCGTCAACAGGGTTACCCAGTGCGTCGACTACGCGACCCAGCAGTTCCTTACCAACAGGAACTTCGAGGATGCGGCCGGTGCACTTGGCGCTCATGCCTTCAGCCAAAGACTGGTACGCGCCCAATACAACGGCACCTACGGAGTCTTGCTCCAGGTTGAGAGCCATACCGTAGACGCCGCCCGGAAACTCGATCATCTCGCCGTACATTACGTCGGCCAGACCGTGAATCCGCACGATGCCGTCAGATACGCTGACGACAGTGCCTTCGTTACGGGCTTGGGAGGTCACATCGAGCTTGTCGATGCGGCCCTTGATAATTTCACTTATTTCGGAAGGATTGAGTTGCTGCATTGCTCTGCTGCCCCTTCAAACTCAAGATTTCAATGCTTCGGCAAGTTTCGCGATTTTTCCGCGAATCGAGCCATCGATAACCAGGTCGCCAGCACGGATAACAACACCACCAATCAGGGATGCGTCCTCCGAAGCTTGCAGGCGCACTTCCCGGTTGAGTCGTGCACTGAGAACCTTGGCGAGTTTGTCTTGCTGTTCTTGGTTCAATGCAAAAGCACTGGTGACTTCAACGTCTACCGACTTCTCTTCTTCGGCCTTGTACAGGTCGAAAAGAGCGGCGATCTCCGGCAGAAGCGGGAGACGGTCGTTTTCGGCAACGACGTGGATGAAGTTCTGCACTTTTACATCAAACTTGTCGCCGCACACTTCAATAAAAGTGGCGGCCTTGTCTGCGCTCGTCAGGCGCGGGGCCTTGAGCACGCGCTGCATGGTGTCGTCTTGCGACACTGCTGCAGCCAGGCCGAGCATGGCTGACCAAGAGGCCAGTTGCTGGTGGGCCTGGGCGTGCTCGAAGGCTGCCTTAGCGTAAGGTCGGGCCAACGTGGTCAGTTCTGCCATGATCGCCCTCGCTTAAATTTCAGCAGCCAGTTTGTTAACCAGCTCCGCGTGCGCGTTTTGATCGATTGTGGCGCCCAGAATCTTCTCAGCACCGCCGACCGCCAGAGCACCCAGTTGGGCACGCAGCGCGTCTTTGACGCCGTTCAGTTCCTGTTCGATCTCGGCATGAGCCGAAGCCTTCACACGGTCAGCTTCGACGCGGGCTTTATCAACAGCCTCTTCGACGATCTGGTTACCGCGTTTCTTGGCTTGCTCAATGATTTCAGCTGCCTGTGCCTTAGCTTCGCGCAGTTGAAGACCCGCTTTCTCTTGGGCCAACTCCAGGTCGCGAGCTGCACGGGTGGCAGCGTCCAAGCCGTCTGCGATCTTCTTCTGACGTTCGTGCAAAGCCGCGATGACCGGAGGCCACACGAACTTCATGCAAAACACTACAAAAATGAAGAACGCAACGGATTGGCCAATCAGGGTTGCATTAATGTTCACGCCAACACCTCGCTCATTCGTTGTCCATCACCCCAATCAACTCGAAAAATTCGAGTGATTAGCCAGCGAGTTGACCAACGAAAGGGTTCGCGAAGGTGAAGAACAGAGCGATACCAACGCCGATCATGGTCACGGCGTCGAGCAGGCCGGCGACGATGAACATTTTAACTTGCAGCATTGGGACCATTTCTGGCTGACGCGCTGCGCCTTCCAGGAATTTGCCGCCCAGCAGGCCGAAACCAATGGCAGTACCCAGGGCGCCCAGGCCGATCAACAGTGCAACAGCGATAGCGGTTAGACCAACTACAGTTTCCATCTTTCCTCCCGACTTTTACGTCGTATGGTTTAGGTTTTTTAGATTTTAAAGCGGTAAAACAAATCGTTTCATAGCCCTGGTGGGCCACCTTCCCGTTTCACCGGGAAGGACATCAGACTAGTCGAGACTGGTCTTAATGGTTCTCTTCGTGCGCCATCGACAGGTAGACGATGGTCAGCATCATGAAGATGAAGGCCTGCAGGGTAATGATCAGGATGTGGAACACAGCCCACGCCCACTGCAGAACTACGCCCAGGCCGCTAAGCCAGAGCAGACCACTGCCGAACATCACAGCGATCAGAATGAACACCAGCTCGCCGGCATACATGTTGCCGAACAGTCGCAGAGCCAGGGAAATCGGCTTGGCGATCAGGGTTACGAATTCCAGCAGGAAGTTCACCGGGATCAGCAGGGCTTGAAGGAAAATGTTCTTGCTGCCGAACGGGTGCAGGGTCAGTTCGCCGATGAAGCCGCCGATGCCCTTGACCTTGATGCTGTAGAAAATGATCAACGCAAACACCGACAGGGCCATGCCCAGGGTGGCGTTAGGGTCCGTAGTGGAAACCGCACGGAATGGAATGTGGTGATCGCCGGTGATCAGGATGGCCAACTGAGGAATCCAGTCGACCGGAATCAGGTCGACGGCGTTCATCAGGAACACCCAGACGAAGATGGTCAGTGCCAGCGGTGCAATCACCGGGCTACGGCCATGGAAGCTGTCTTTCACGCTGCCATCGACGAATTCGACCAATACTTCAACGAAGTTCTGCAAAGCACCTGGCTGACCGGAAGTCGCCTTCTTTGCCGCCATGCGGAAAATCAGGACGAAGATCAGACCCAATGCGACAGACCAACCCAGAGTATCCAGGTGGAATGCCCAGAAGCCCATTTCTTTGGCTTCTGCTGCGGAGTGGGCAAAGCCCCAGCCGCCGTTGGGAAGCTGACCGAAGGTCAGGTTCTGCAAGTGGTGCTGGATATAGCCCGAAGCGGTTGTTTCTGCCATGGTTGCCTCAAACGCCCTAAGGTTTCGAAAGTCTTGTTTTCATTAGCAGGGGAGCGAACCAGTTGACCAGTTGGGTCAACACGAAGACGCCGAATACAGCCAGCGGCGCCAATGGCTTCACACCTGCAAAGGTCAGTGCAAACAGCACTGCCGTCAAAATCAGTTTCCCTGCCTCGCCGGCATAAAATGACCGGACGATAGACTGGGCTGCTCGGGCGCCGGAAAACCGAAAGGCCCTGTGAGCAAAATACATATTGGGCAGCAAGGCTATCAGGCCTCCGCAGAGTCCTGAATATCCGGCTACGACTCCATGCCAATACCAAAGCGCCAATGCGGCGATCAGCAAAACGACAAATTGAGCCAATAAAACCGGGAAAACGGCCAAGCGATGGAACGGCAACGTGTTTGGCGTGCGGGTTTCCATCACTCTTGCTCCTCAATGGTCGGCTGCCGGAAATCAATAACTTGGCATAATTTGTGCCGACAAAATGCGCGCAGAGTATAGGGGCGGTTCTGCCCCTATTCAACTGCCGGGTAGTGTTTTCCGATCGCGCGCTACATGAGTAAATGTTTCAGCGGATGTGGGCAAGGACGCCCTGAAGCTCATCGAGTGAGTTATATCCGATGACCAATTGCCCTTTGCCTTTCTTGCCGTGGCGAATTTGCACCGCAGAGCCTAGGCGCTCGGCCAGGCGCTGCTCAAGGCGCGCTATATCCGGATCAGGTTTGGCCGTTTCGACCGGTGCAGGTTTGCCACTGAGCCACTGGCGAACCAGGGCCTCAGTCTGACGAACGGTGAGCCCACGTGCGACAACGTGTCGCGCCCCTTCAACCTGTTGATTTTCCGGCAAACCGAGCAAAGCACGGGCGTGGCCCATTTCCAGGTCGCCGTGGGACAACATGGTCTTGATGACTTCCGGCAATGCGATCAGGCGCAGCAGGTTGGACACGGTCACGCGGGACTTGCCCACAGCATCGGCCACTTGTTGCTGGGTCAGCTGGAATTCGTGCTGCAGGCGCTGCAACGCAATCGCTTCTTCGATCGGGTTGAGGTCTTCACGCTGGATGTTCTCGATCAACGCCATGGCGATGGCGGTTTCATCCGGCACATCACGCACCATCGCCGGGATGGTTTCCTTGCCGGCCTGTTGGCTGGCGCGCCAGCGGCGTTCGCCGGCGATGATTTCAAAGCGCCCGCCACCGATCGGGCGAACCACGATCGGCTGCATTACGCCTTGCGCCTTGATCGAATTGGCCAGTTCTTCCAGCGCCTGGGGGTCCATGTCCCGGCGTGGCTGATATTTGCCGCGCTGGATCAGGTCCAGGGGCAGGTGCTGCAGCTCGCGCTCGTCGGCCTGCACCGCTTGCTCTTCAAGCGATGTGACGGTCGGACCACTCAACAGTGCATCCAGTCCACGTCCGAGACCTCGTTTCTTGACGGCCATGGGGATTCCTTAAGTTGGCTGGGCTGCAGCGGTGCGTGAGTTGCGGCGTTGACGGCGGACCATCTCGCCGGCCAGTGCCAGGTAGGCGATGGCGCCACGCGATGATTTGTCGTACGCCAAAGCCGGCATGCCGTAACTCGGCGCTTCGGCCAGACGGATGTTGCGCGGGATCACGGTGTCGTACAGCTGCTCGCCAAAGTGTTCCTTGAGCTGCGCCGACACATCGTTCATCAGGCTCAGGCGCGGATCAAACATGGTCCGCAGCAAACCTTCGATCTGCAGGTTCGGATTAAGCAGCTCGGCGATTCGCTTGATGTTATCCACAAGGTCGCTCAACCCTTCCAGTGCGTAGTACTCGCACTGCATGGGGATGATGACCCCGTCGGCGGCCACCAGCGCGTTCAGTGTCAGCATCGACAGTGACGGCGGGCAGTCGATCAAAATGTAGTCGTAGTTCTCGCGGATCGGCGCCAAGGCGCTGCGCAGACGGCTTTCTTTCATCTGCATTTCCAGCAGCACCACTTCCGCCGCGGTCAAATCGCGGTTGGCCGGCAGCAGTTGATAACCACCGTGCTCGGAATAGTGCATGGCCTGGGCCAGGTCGCACTCGCCAATCAGCAAGTCGTAGACCGAGTTTTCCAGGCCGTGTTTATCCACACCGCTACCCATGGTGGCGTTGCCCTGTGGATCGAGATCGATCAACAGCACCCGGCGCTTGGTCGCGACCAGGGATGCTGCGAGGTTGATGCAGGTGGTGGTTTTGCCCACGCCACCTTTCTGGTTCGCTATCGCGAATACCTTAGCCATTCTTGCTTGTGTTCCCAATCATGCCGTGCGGCGCAGTATCAGCAGATGGCGTTGGCCTTGGCAACCGGGTACGGCCAAGGCATGTTCGCTATCGAGGTGGAAGTCTGCCGGCAATGCTAACAGCTCATCGCTTGGATGGACGCCCTTCATTGCCAGCCAGCGGGTGTCGCGGTCGCCCAGGTGGCGCGTCCAGTTGCTGAAGTTCTCCATGCTGCTGAACGCCCGGGAAACAATTCCGGTGAATGGCAGTTCAGGCCTGAACTCTTCTACCCGGCTGTGGATAACGTGCAGGTTATCCAGTTTGAGTTCGAGTTTTACCTGGGTCAGGAAGCGGGTTTTCTTGCCATTGCTGTCCAGGCACGTCACTTGCGACTCCGGAAACAGGATGGCCAGCGGAATACCGGGCATGCCACCGCCACTGCCGACGTCGAGCCAGCGACCATTTTCGATGAATGGCATCACGCTCAAACTGTCGAGCAAGTGACGAGAGACCATTTCGTCAGGGTTACGTACTGCGGTCAGGTTGTAGGCCTTGTTCCATTTGATCAACAGGGCCAAGTAACCCAGCAGCAATTCGTGCTGGGCTGCGGTCAGGTCAACACCTAACTGGCGCGCCCCTGTGGATAACTCTTCGGCGTGTTGCAAGGTGACCAACGAACTCAAGCGCTTTGCTCCAACTGACGGCCCGCGCCGCGTTTTTTCAAATGAATCATCAACAGCGAAATCGCTGCCGGGGTGACGCCGGGGATGCGTGAAGCCTGGCCCAATGTTTCAGGGCGAGTTATCCCCAGCTTGCTTTGAATTTCCTTCGACAACCCGGAAATGCCGGTGTAATCGATATCCACAGGCAGCTTGGTGTCTTCACTGGCGCGCAGGCGAGCGATCTCGTCCTGTTGGCGATCAATGTAACCGGCGTACTTGGTCTTGATTTCGACCTGCTCGGCGACCTGCGGGTCTTCTGCACCGTGGCCTGTCACTTCGATCAGACCAGCGTAGTCGATTTCCGGTCGGGACAGCAGGTTCAGCAAGTTGTACTCATGGGTCAGCGGTGTACCGAATTTTTCGGAAATCGCATCGCCCTGCTCGGTGCCCGGGCGAACCCAAGTGCTTTTCAAGCGTTGTTCTTCGAGCGTGATGCTTTCGCGCTTTTTGCAGAAGGCCTCCCAGCGAGCGTCATCGACCAGGCCCAACTCGCGACCTTTTTCGGTCAGGCGCAGGTCGGCATTGTCTTCACGCAGGATCAGGCGGTATTCAGCCCGGGAAGTGAACATCCGGTACGGTTCCTGAGTGCCCAGGGTAATCAAGTCGTCGACCAGCACACCGATGTACGCTTCATCGCGACGCGGGCACCAGCTGTCTTTGCCCTGTGCACGCAATGCGGCGTTGGTCCCGGCCAGCAAACCTTGGGCGCCGGCTTCTTCGTAACCGGTGGTGCCGTTGATTTGCCCAGCGAAGAACAAACCGCCGATGACTTTGGTTTCCAGGCTGTATTTCAGGTCACGCGGGTCGAAGTAGTCGTACTCGATGGCGTAGCCCGGTCGCACGATGTGGGCGTTTTCCATGCCGCGAATCGACTGCACGATCTGGATTTGCACGTCGAACGGCAGGGACGTGGAAATGCCGTTCGGGTATAGCTCGTGAGTCGTCAAACCTTCGGGCTCGATGAAGACTTGGTGGCTTTCCTTATCGGCAAAGCGGTGGATCTTGTCTTCAATCGACGGGCAATAACGCGGGCCGATGCCTTCGATCACCCCGGAGTACATCGGCGAACGATCAAGGTTCGCGGCAATGATCTCGTGGGTGCGTGCGTTGGTGTGGGTAATCCAGCAACTGACCTGTTTCGGGTGCTGTTCTTTGGAACCCATGAACGACATGACCGGAATCGGTGTATCACCGGCTTGTTCGGTCATCACCGAGAAATCCACAGAACGACCGTCGATACGCGGCGGAGTCCCGGTTTTCAGGCGGCCGACACGCAGCGGCAGTTCGCGCAGGCGTTTTGCCAGGGCAATCGACGGCGGATCACCGGCACGGCCACCGGAATAGTTCTGCATGCCAATGTGGATAAGTCCGCCGAGGAACGTGCCGGTGGTCAACACCACGGAATCTGCGAGGAAACGCAGGCCCATTTGAGTGACAACACCGCGTACCTGGTCCTGCTCGACGATCAAGTCATCGGCGGCCTGTTGAAATATCCACAGGTTCGGCTGGTTTTCCAGTGTTTCACGTACCGCGGCCTTGTACAGGATGCGGTCGGCTTGTGCCCGAGTGGCACGCACGGCCGGGCCTTTGCGGCTGTTGAGCACGCGAAATTGAATACCACCCTTATCGGTAGCCATGGCCATCACGCCGCCGAGGGCGTCGATTTCCTTGACCAGATGGCTTTTGCCGATCCCACCAATGGCGGGGTTGCAACTCATGGCACCGAGGGTTTCCACGTTATGCGTCAGCAACAGGGTTTTTACGCCCATGCGTGCTGACGCCAGTGCTGCCTCGGTACCGGCATGACCGCCGCCGATGACGATCACTTCAAAACGGGAAGGGAAATCCACCACGCACCTCGTGCCTGCTTATGTAGGTAATCAGGAATTGTTTGTTGAAAGAGTTTTGGAGCTTTGGCGGCAAGTATAGGGACTTAGCCCTTCCTAAAGAACCCTTTGGACAAAATTTAACCAGCTGTGGATGAATCACAGACAATAGAAATTAAAAGAGAGAGATTTATTAAATCTTTGTTTTTATGTTTATTTCTACTGAGGCTACTTTCTGTGGATAGATCTATACAGCCCTTTATTTACGTAGTGTACAGAGATTCAAAAGTCTGTGGTCATGTGCCCATGAGGCACTTGGATAAGTGCTTTAAGCCTGTGGATTAAACAGGTGGTTATCCACAGGCGGGTTTTTACTCAGGTTTCGAGCCCTGTTATCAACTGGGCACAGGGCCGGTTATTCACAGGGCTTAATCCACAGAAATGCACGCGCGAAGACAAATTACGGCCACGGAAAAGCCGCCAATGCTTTGGTGGTCAGGGAAAAATGGAAGGAGATGGGGTGAAACGAGAGAAACAGACAGGCACGAATGGCCTGTCTGTGAACAACGAAGGGACTATTTACCGATACAGAAGCTGGAAAAGATACGGCCCAACAAGTCATCCGAGCTGAAAGCGCCGGTGATTTCACCTAAAAGTTGCTGCGCTTGGCGTAAATCCTCAGCCAGCAACTCTCCAGCGCCCGCCAAGGTCAGCTGCGCCCGACCGTGCTCCAACGCCGTGCTGGCATGGCGAAGCGCTTCCAGGTGCCTGCGGCGAGCACTGAAGCTGCTTTCCGACGTCTGTTCGTAGCCCATGCAGGCCTTGAGGTGCTCGCGCAGTAACTCCAGCCCATCGCCGGCCGACTTTGCGCTCAGGCTGATGGTGACGTGGCCATCTTCACTGGTCTCCATCGCGATGGCTTCACCCGTGAGGTCGGCCTTGTTGCGAATCAAGGTCACTTTGGCCGCGTCCGGTCGTTGCTCAAGGAATTCCGGCCACAACGCAAATGGATCCAGAGCCTCCGGTGCAGTGGCATCCACCACCAACAACACACGATCCGCTTCGCTGATCGCCTTGAGTGCGCGCTCTACGCCGATCTTTTCCACTTGGTCATCGGTATCGCGCAAGCCGGCCGTGTCGACCACGTGCAGCGGCATGCCATCGATGTGGATATGTTCGCGCAAGATATCCCGGGTGGTGCCGGCAATCTCGGTAACGATGGCGGCTTCACGTCCTGCCAGGGCATTCAGCAGGCTGGACTTGCCGGCGTTCGGCCGCCCGGCAATCACCACCGTCATGCCATCGCGCAGCAGGGCACCCTGCCCGGCCTCGCGCAGCACTGTGGATAACTCATCGCGAACCCTGTCTAGCATTGCCAGGACGTGTCCATCGGCGAGGAAGTCAATTTCCTCCTCCGGAAAATCAATCGCGGCCTCGACGTAGATGCGCAAGCTGATCAATTGCTCGGTCAGGTTATGCACACGTATCGAAAATGCGCCTTGTAGCGAGCGCAACGCATTGCGCGCCGCCTGTGCAGAACTTGCCTCGATCAAGTCAGCGATAGCCTCAGCCTGGGCCAGGTCGAGTTTGTCATTCAGGAATGCGCGTTCGCTGAATTCCCCAGGGCGTGCCAGACGGCAACCCAACTGAAGGCAGCGCTGCAGCAACATATCCAGGACGATCGGGCCGCCGTGGCCCTGCAATTCCAGAACATCTTCACCGGTGAACGAATTAGGGCCAGGAAAGTAAAGCGAAAGGCCTTCATCCAACACGGTGTTATCGGCGTCCAGGAATGGACCGTAGTGGGCGTATCGGGGTTTTAACTCACGGCCGCTGATGGCCTGGGCGGCCACACTCGCGAGCGGCCCGGAAATTCGAACGATACCGACACCGCCGCGACCTTGAGCGGTTGCGACAGCAGCGATGGTTTCACGAGGTGCACTCATCAGCGTGTTCCAGAACAAAAGTAACGGAAAGCAAAACGCCCCACTAGGGGGCGTCTTGAGTGGTTATCCACAGAGTAAATTACGCAGCAGCTTTTTTGGTAGCCGCTTCGATTTTACGCGTGATGTACCACTGTTGAGAGATCGACAGGCAGTTGTTGACCACCCAGTACAGCACCAGACCAGCCGGGAACCACAGGAAGAAGAAGGTGAAGATGATTGGCATCATTTTCATTACCTTGGCCTGCATCGGATCCGGCGGAGTCGGGTTCAGACGCTGCTGGATAAACATGGTTGCGCCCATGATGATCGGCAGGATAAAGAACGGGTCTTTGATCGACAGGTCAGTTATCCACAGCATGAACGGTGCCTGGCGCATTTCCACGCTTTCCAGGAGTACCCAATACAGCGACAGGAATACCGGCATCTGCACCAGAATAGGCAAGCAACCACCCAGCGGGTTGATCTTCTCTTTCTTGTACAGCTCCATCATGGCCTGCGACATTTTCTGCCGGTCATCACCATGTTGTTCTTTCAGAGCCGCCAGTTTCGGAGCCACGGCACGCATGCGCGCCATCGACTTGTAGCTGGCTGCCGACAGAGGGAAGAAAATCCCTTTGATCAGCATAGTCAGGAAGATGATCGAGAAGCCCCAGTTGCCAACGATGCTGTGGATATGTTGCAGCAGCCAGAAAATCGGCTGGGCAATGAACCACAGAATGCCGTAGTCCACAGTCAATTCCAGACCTGGGGACAACTCTTTCAGCACGGCCTGGCTTTTCG
Organism: Pseudomonas sp.; assembly: GCF_049645325.1. Classification (GTDB taxonomy): domain Bacteria; phylum Pseudomonadota; class Gammaproteobacteria; order Pseudomonadales; family Pseudomonadaceae; genus Aquipseudomonas. The sequence goes on from NZ_JBARTQ010000424.1 coordinate 20,635, forward strand.
GGCCGGCATACAGAGTGGCGCTGGTTTCAGCCTTGGCACCGGGTGCGACGGTCAACGCCGGGCCAGTAAAACCAATGATGTAGTTGCCTTGGCTGTCTTTGCGGGTTTGAACCAGGTTGGCATCACCCTTGTTCGGGATCCAGGCGGTCACGAAGTAGTGTTGCAACCAGGCGACCCAGCCGCCTTGAACGGTTTCTTTCAGCGCGCCCTTGTCGATATCTTTCATCGACACTTTTTTGTACGGCTCGCTACTTGTCCACAGGGCGGCGCCCAAGTAGGTCGCGGTGCCGGTGGCAGTGCTGGAAGACGGATCGGCGCTGTTGTCACGCTTGAGCTGGGCAAACAGGTTGCCGCTCCACGGTTTGGCACTTTCGTTGTCGATCAGGTAAGTGACCTTCAAGTCGTACAAACCACGGGTAAAGCTGAAACGCTTGATGTAGTTGACGCCGTCGAGGCTGAATTTCAGGTCGACGTTCAACTGGTTCTGGCCATCAGCCAGTTGATAAGTCTTCTGTTCGGTCGAATAAACCGGACGACCGGTAGCACGCGCATCCGGACCATCGGTACCCGTCAGGCCACTTTGTGCCAGATAAGTACGTTCACCGCCGTTATCGAACAGTTGGAACGGAACATCCGGGTGGTCTTGGCGACGTGGATACAGCGGCAGCTTCAGCTGGGCAATATCACCACCTTGTGGATCGATAGCCAGGTCGAGCACATCCGTTTTCACGTGGATGAGGTCTTTATTGGTGACCACTGGCGTTTCTAGAGGGGCGGTTGTCTCGCCATTCGCGCTGGGAACATCGGCACTCGCGGACGCATTGTTACCCAGCGGGGTGTCCGGAATAGCCGGCGCAGCCTGATTGGTAGCAATATTCTGAGTCGGCAGGGCAGCTTGGCCGTAGTCCTGGTTCCACTTAAGAACCATGACGTAGGACACGATTGCCAGGGCGACGATCAGGATCGTGCGTTTAATATCCATGATTACTCGGCCATCGAAGAAGAACGGGAGGTAGGGATAGGTGGAACCGGGTCATAACCACCGGTATTCCACGGATGACAGCGGCCTAAACGACGAAAGGCCAGCCAGCCACCGCGCAGAAGACCATGATTTTCTATGGCCTCTAACGCGTAGCAGGAACAACTGGGGTAGAAACGACAGTGATTGCCCATCAGAGGACTAATGGCATAGCGATAAAACTGGATCGGAACGATGGCCAGTTTACGCATCAAGGCTGTCTACCCCTACAGTTTCGGTGCTGACTGCTGGTGTTGGCTTGTTGGTACGCGCCAAACGTTTCCAGAGCTTGCCGAAATGCTGAATCAATTCGGGGTTTTCTACGTCCCCCAAGCCTTTGCGCGCGACGATAACAATATCCCAACCAACCAGAGTGTCCTGGTGGAGGCGAAACGATTCGCGCATCAGACGCTTGAGGCGATTGCGCTCAACGGAGAGCTTTACGCTCTTTTTGCCAATCACCAACCCGAGACGGGGGTGATCCAAATCGTTGTTACGCGCAAGGAGCAGGAGATTTTTCCCCGGAACCTTGCCGGTGGGGGAGTCAAAGACTGCCTTGAAATGCCGGGGGGTCAGCAAACGCTTTTCCCGACTGAAGTCCTGACTCACCACCAGTACCGGATTATCAAACTGCCAGACGCGCACGACCTTTGGCGCGGCGACGCGACAGGACAGCACGGCCGTTCTTGGTTGCCATGCGAGCACGGAAGCCGTGAGTACGGGCGCGTTTGATGGTGCTTGGTTGGAAAGTACGTTTCATGGCGTTGTTACCTGGTTCGTCCACAACGGGCCGGAATGGCCCCCGTTTTAAGAGACCGGCGATTCTAGAGAAAGCAAGCCTCTAGGTCAATTTCCAACCAGCTTTTCCTTCAATTAGATCTCAACGGGGTGCGAGGCGTTTTCTGTGCGCTCGGCTTCCAGAGTCAGTGCCATAGATATAAAAATAAAGAAGGAAGTTATTTAAAGCTTTTCTGTAAAGCTTATAAAAGCTAGGCAGTCATTCCTCTGTGGATAAGTGACCTGAGGCCATGTTTTACCTGATGTACAGAGAATGACAACTACGGGGGAAAACGGTGCTCTCCCTGTGCTGCACTGTCGGATAAGCTGTGGGTGGAATGGCTTGTTATCCACAGGCCAGTTACCCACAGACTTTCGACCCCACTTGTGCAATGAGCTTAGGCCCGCTTATCCACAGAGCTTATGCACAGACCACTGGTCGCCTTTTTTGCAGTTAACGCATTGATTTTGGCCGCTCTGTGAGCAACCTACATGTGGATAAGTGGGCGTCTGGCCGCTACAATGGCGGCTGTTTTTGCCTCACCGGCTTTCAACTTAGGGGATATCCGTGTCAGTGGAACTTTGGCAGCAGTGCGTGGAGCTTTTGCGCGATGAGCTGCCTGCCCAGCAATTCAACACCTGGATCCGTCCGCTACAGGTCGAAGCCGAAGGCGACGAGTTGCGTGTCTATGCGCCCAACCGTTTTGTCCTCGACTGGGTCAACGAGAAGTACCTGAGCCGCGTTCTCGAATTGCTCGATGAACACGGCAATGGCATTGCGCCCGTGCTTTCCTTATTAATAGGCAGCAAACGCAGCTCCGCGCCTCGCGCCGCGCCGAATGCTCCACTGGCAGCGAGCGCTTCGCAGGCTCAGGCCGCAGTGGCACCTGTTAATAACTCGCCGACGCCGATTGCCCAGACGCCTTCGAAATCCTCATCGCAGAAAAACTCGCCTATAAATGAAGAGCCGTCCCGCGATAGCTTCGATCCGATGGCGGGCGCCAGTTCCCAACAGGCACCGGTCCGTGCGGAACAGCGCACCGTGCAGGTTGAGGGTGCGCTTAAGCACACCAGTTACCTGAACCGCACCTTTACCTTCGAAAACTTCGTCGAAGGCAAATCCAACCAGTTGGCTCGCGCAGCCGCCTGGCAAGTGGCCGATAATCCCAAGCACGGTTACAACCCGCTCTTCCTGTATGGCGGCGTTGGCTTGGGTAAGACGCACTTGATGCACGCTGTGGGTAACCATCTATTAAAGAAGAACCCCAATGCCAAGGTCGTGTACCTGCATTCGGAGCGCTTCGTGGCTGACATGGTCAAGGCTTTGCAGCTCAATGCCATCAACGAGTTCAAACGTTTCTACCGCTCGGTGGATGCGTTGCTGATCGATGACATTCAATTCTTCGCGCGTAAAGAACGTTCCCAGGAAGAGTTTTTCCACACGTTCAACGCATTGCTCGAAGGTGGCCAACAGGTCATCTTGACCAGTGACCGTTACCCGAAGGAAATCGAAGGTCTGGAAGAGCGTCTGAAATCGCGCTTCGGCTGGGGCCTGACTGTTGCTGTAGAGCCGCCGGAACTGGAAACACGCGTCGCCATCCTGATGAAAAAGGCCGACCAGGCCAAAGTCGATCTGCCTCACGATGCCGCCTTCTTTATTGCCCAGCGCATCCGCTCCAACGTGCGTGAGCTGGAAGGCGCGCTCAAGCGGGTCATTGCGCACTCGCACTTCATGGGTCGCGATATCACCATCGAGCTGATTCGTGAATCGCTGAAAGACTTGTTGGCGCTGCAAGACAAACTGGTGAGTGTGGATAACATCCAACGCACCGTGGCCGAGTACTACAAGATCAAGATTTCCGACCTGCTGTCCAAGCGCCGTTCGCGCTCGGTAGCGCGTCCACGTCAGGTGGCCATGGCACTCTCCAAAGAGTTGACCAACCACAGCCTGCCGGAAATAGGTGATGTGTTTGGCGGTCGCGACCACACCACGGTCTTGCACGCATGCCGCAAGATCAATGAACTTAAGGAATCCGACGCGGATATTCGCGAGGACTACAAGAACCTGCTGCGTACACTGACAACTTGATGACACCAGCGCAGCTTATTAAGGCAAGGGACTAGACCATGCATTTCACCATTCAACGCGAAGCCCTGTTGAAACCCCTGCAACTGGTCGCAGGCGTCGTCGAGCGCCGACAGACCTTGCCGGTGCTCTCCAACGTATTGCTGGTGGTCGAAGGCCAGCAATTGTCCTTGACCGGTACCGACTTGGAAGTCGAGCTGGTCGGTCGCGTACAGCTGGAAGAACCCGCCGAACCGGGCGAGATCACTGTGCCGGCACGCAAGCTGATGGATATCTGCAAAAGCCTGCCGAACGATGCGCTGATCGACATCAAAGTTGATGAGCAGAAGCTGGTGGTCAAGGCCGGTCGTAGCCGTTTCACCCTGTCGACCCTGCCAGCTAACGACTTCCCGACGGTGGAAGAAGGCCCGGGTTCGCTGACGTGCAGCCTTGGGCAAAGCAAGCTGCGTCGTTTGATCGAACGTACCAGCTTCGCCATGGCCCAGCAGGACGTGCGTTATTACCTCAATGGCATGCTGCTGGAAGTGTCCGAAGGCATCATCCGCGCCGTCGCAACTGACGGTCACCGTCTGGCGATGTGCTCGATGAAAGCCGATATCGGCCAGCCGGACCGTCACCAGGTCATTGTGCCGCGCAAAGGCATCCTTGAACTGGCACGTCTGCTCACCGAACCGGACGGCAACGTCAGCATCGTGTTGGGTCAGCACCACATCCGTGCCACCACCGGCGAGTTCACCTTCACCTCCAAATTGGTAGATGGCAAGTTCCCGGATTACGAGCGTGTACTGCCTAAAGGCGGCGACAAGCTGGTGCTGGGTGATCGTCAGGCACTGCGTGAAGCGTTCAGCCGTACGGCCATTCTGTCGAACGAAAAGTACCGTGGTATCCGCCTGCAACTGGCCAACGGTCAGCTGAAGATCCAGGCCAACAACCCGGAGCAGGAAGAAGCGGAAGAAGAAGTGGGCGTCGACTACAACGGTGGTTCGCTGGAAATCGGCTTCAACGTGAGCTACTTGCTGGACGTGCTGGGTGTGATGACTACCGAACAGGTTCGCCTGATTCTGTCGGACTCCAACAGCAGCGCACTGGTGCAGGAATCCGACAACGACGACTCGGCTTACGTTGTTATGCCGATGCGCCTGTAACCATGCTCAGCAGAAGCTAGATGTCCCTCAGTCGCGTTTCAGTCACCGCGGTGCGCAATCTGCACCCGGTGACCTTCTCCCCTTCCCCCCGCATCAATATTCTCTACGGCGCCAACGGCAGTGGCAAAACCAGCGTGCTGGAAGCCATACACTTGCTGGGGCTTGCCCGTTCCTTTCGCAGCGCCCGTTTGTTACCGGTTATTCAGTACGAACAACTGGCGTGCACGGTATTTGGCCAAGTCGAATTGGCGGAAGGTGGCCACAGTAGCCTAGGCATCTCACGTGATCGCGGTGGGGAATTTCAAATTCGCATCGACGGGCAAAATGCTCGCAGCGCTGCACAGCTCGCGGAAATTCTGCCACTGCAGTTGATCAACCCCGACAGCTTCCGGCTGTTGGAAGGCGCGCCGAAAATTCGCAGGCAGTTCCTCGATTGGGGAGTGTTCCACGTGGAACCACGTTTCATGGCCACGTGGCAGCGCCTGCAGAAGGCCCTGCGGCAGCGGAACTCATGGCTGCGGCATGGTACACTTGACGCCGCTTCGCAAGCGGCCTGGGACCGGGAACTGTGCCTGGCCAGCGACGAAATAGATGAATACCGCCGCGCTTATATCAAAGCCTTGAAACCAGTCTTTGAGCAGACCCTGAGTGAGTTGTTGGATCTCGAAGGGCTGACGCTGAGTTATTACCGTGGTTGGGACAAAGAGCGTGAACTGAGTGCAGTGCTCGCCACGTCCCTGCAGCGTGATCAGCAAATTGGTCATACCCAAGCCGGACCCCAGCGGGCTGATTTGCGTCTTAGGTTAGGCGCTCACAATGCCGCGGATATCTTGTCCCGTGGTCAGCAGAAGTTGGTGGTGTGTGCGCTGCGTATCGCCCAGGGCCACTTGGTTAGCCAGGCCCGTCGCGGCCAGTGTATTTATCTGGTGGATGACCTGCCGTCGGAACTCGATGAGCAACACCGTCGCGCGTTATGCCGCTTGTTGGAAGACTTACGCTGCCAGGTGTTTATCACCTGTGTAGACCACGAATTATTGAGGGAAGGCTGGCAGACGGAAACGCCAGT
>NZ_JBARTQ010000425.1:0-10059 GCF_049645325.1 Pseudomonas sp.
GCGCTGGGGCGCGGAGCGGCCCTGATAGGTAATTGCGGTTAGTCAGGTAAAACGCGGTGCCTGGTGTTGGGGCCGCTTCGCAGCCCAGCGCGGGGCAAGCCCGCTCACCACAAAAGCCCGCTCACCACAAAAAGCCTGCTAACCACAAAAAGCCCGCTCACCACAAAAAGCCTGCTAACCCGAAGCAGGCATATCCAAAAGCCGGGTCACCACACAAGCCAGCACCCACCTTTTGAGCTTCAGCATGCCTTGGATCAGGGCTTTTCCAGGTTCGCCAGAATGTGCCCATGCACGCGCATGCACACGCGCATATCCTCTTCGTCCACGCCCACGAACAGCTCATGGCGCAATGCCGTGGCGATGGTTTCAATCTGCTCGATCAGCGGACGCGCCGTATCACACAACAGAATGCGCTTGGCGCGGCGGTCTTCGAGCACGGCCTGGCGCTGCACCAGGCCTTGGCCTTCCAGGCTGTCGAGCAGCCGAGCCAGGGTTGGCCCTTCTACTCCGACACTTTGTGCCAATTCACGCTGAGTTGGCGGGTCTTCGAAGCGGGCCAGGTGCAACAGCACCAGCCAACGCGCCTGGGACAGACCCAGCCCCGCCAAACGGCGGTCCAGCTCGGCGCGCCAACCTCGGGACATTTGCGCCAGCTGCATGCCAAAACGGTGTTGATCGGTTAACGGCATAAAAAACTCATGGTTTAGACTGAAAATAAAGTGTGGCTAATTATTAGTCAGCTAAGCATGAGCCATGCCAGTAGGCAAGAGTTGCTATGTACTGATTCGTTACATTGTCGCAATTGGCGCACTAAATCTCGAATTCAGACTGCAAAGCGGCACGAACACAGTACAAGACACCCTCTGGAACACGCCCGGTAAACAGCGGCGCGATCTCCGCAACCGGTGGCAATTCGCCTTCCCCGTCGAGAAACGCGTCCTGGATTTCACCGAGCAAGTCCTCCGGCAAATCCAGTGCCTGCTCCAACGACAATTGCTGTTTGCCAATCGATTCGGCGAGCAAGGTGTAGACGTTCTTTTCCGAGCATTGCAACTGGCCGGCGATCTGGATCGGGGTCATGCCCGCGCGCGCCAGGCTGATCAGCTCATGGCGAATATCGGCGACTTCCTTGGGTGCTTCGGCCTGGCCGCCGAGCACTTCGAGAAAGGCCTGGCCGTAGCGCTCCAGTTTGCGCGCGCCCACGCCGCTGACCCGGCCCATCTCGGCCATGGTGGTGGGCTGCTCGCGCAGCATCTCCAGCAACGTGGAGTCGGGGAAAATAACGTAAGGCGGCACGCTGTGTTCCTGCGCCAGTTTGCGGCGCAGGGTGCGTAAGGCTTCCCACTGCTCGCGCTCTTCGCCACGCACCAGTTGGCTGGCTTGGCTGGTGCTGCTCTTGGCCGTGGTTTGCGGCTTGAGGTCGCGACGCAGTTCAAGGGTCACTTCGCCCTTGAGCAATGGTCGGCAACTGTCGTTCAAGCGCAGGCCGCCATACCCTTCGATGTCGATATCGACCAGGTTGCGCGCCACCATTTGCCGGAACAACGAACGCCACTCGCCCTCGGCGCGGGCTTTGCCAACGCCATAGACCGAAAGCTTCTCGTGGCCGAAGCTGCGCACCTTTTCGTTGTCCTTGCCGAGCAACACATCCACCAGATGGCCCACGCCATAACGCTGGCCGGTGCGGTAGATGGCAGACAATGCCTGGCGCGCCGGCTCGGTGGCGTCCCAGGTCTGCACGCCGTCGGTGCAGTTGTCGCAATGCCCGCACGGCTGGGGCATGTCTTCATCGAAATACGCCAGCAGCGTTTGTCGGCGGCAGCGGGTCTCTTCACACAGCGACAGCATGGCGTCGAGCTTGTGCTGCTCCAAGCGCTTGTGGCGCTCGTCACCTTCGGAGTTCTGCAGCATCTGCTTGAGCATCACCACGTCCTGCAGGCCGTAGACCATCCAGGCGTCCGCCGGCAGGCCGTCACGACCGGCGCGACCGGTTTCCTGGTAGTAAGCCTCAAGGGATTTGGGCAGGTCCATGTGCGCAACAAAGCGCACGTTGGATTTGTCGATGCCCATGCCGAAGGCGATGGTCGCCACCATGATCAGGCCTTCCTCGTTGAGGAAGCGTTTCTGGTGCGCGGAGCGCGTTTCATTCGGCAGGCCGGCGTGGTACGGCAACGCCGGGTAGCCTTGCTCGCACAGGAACGCGGCCACTTCATCAACCTTCTTGCGCGACAGGCAATAGACGATGCCGGCATCGCTGCGGCGCTCGGAGAGGAACGCCAGCAACTGCTTGCGTGGCTGTTCCTTGGGCACGATGCGGTAAAAAATATTCGGCCGGTCGAAGCTCGACAGGAAGCGCTCGGCGTTCTGCAAATGCAGGCGCTCGACAATTTCTTCGCGGGTACGCTTGTCGGCCGTGGCGGTCAGGGCGATACGCGGCACATCAGGGAACAGCTCGGCCAACTGACCCAGTTGCAAGTATTCGCGACGGAAATCGTGACCCCATTGCGACACGCAGTGGGCTTCGTCGATGGCAAACAGGGCGATTTCCAGGCTCTGCAGGAAGGCCAGCATGCGCGGCTGCACCAGGCGCTCGGGGGCCAGGTAGAGCATCTTCACTTCGCCGCGCTTGATCCGCGCGGCCAGGTCGCGCTGCTGTTCGGCGCTGAGGGTGGAGTTCAGGGACGCCGCAGCGACACCCAACTCTTCCAGGGTGGCCACCTGATCGTCCATCAACGCGATCAACGGCGACACCACCACCGCCAGGCCATTACGCAACAGCGCAGGTACCTGGAAGCACAACGATTTGCCGCCGCCGGTAGGCATCAGGACCAGGGCGTCACCGCCATTGGCCACGCGCTCAATGATTGCACCCTGGCGGCCACGAAAACTGTCGTAGCCGAAGATGTCCTTGAGAACGCGTTGAGCCTGCTCGAGCATGTAAAACTCCAAAATGGTGCCGAAATCCCTCTGTACAGGCTGGACGAAAAAAACCGCATTCACGGAAAATAATCCGTAAGCGAAGTTTTCCCGAGGTGGCGCTCGGCCTGCAGGGGCATCACAAAACGCGGCAGTATACCCGAGCACCAGCCTGCAAAGGGCACCGCTGACGAATTGCAGCCCGTCTCTAAAAGCTGGCAAATGTGCACAGCGGCTGGCCTGGGCGCTCAAGAAAGCCTAGAATTCAGCATCGTTTATTCCCAAGGTAGTCCTTCAATGTCCTTCGCTGAGCAACTAACCCGCCTGCAAGCCTTCCTCGACGCCGATGAGCTGCATGACGAGGCGCTGGACTACGTGGCCGCCCACGGCTACCTGACCGCCCTTTCGATTTGCGCCGACATCGTGCCCGACCGTGAATGGATCGACGCACTGTTCGCTGAAGAACCGCATTACGCTGACGCTGCCCAGCGCGAAGAAATCGAATCCACCCTGTTGGCCCTCAAGGCCCACATCGGTCGCCAACTGGCCTCTGATGAAGAATTCGAGCTGCCGTGCGAGCTGGACCTGGGCGAAGAGCCGGACGACTCCGACCTGCGCGGCTGGTGCATCGGCTTCATGGAAGGTGTGTTCCTGCGCGAAGCGGCCTGGTTCGAAACCGCCGAAGAAGAAGTCAGCGAAATGCTGCTGCCGATCATGGTGGGTTCGGGCCTGTTCGACGACCAGCCAGAGTTCTCCGACATCGCCGCCGACGCCAACCTGATGGACGACATGATCGTCCAGATCCCGGAAGCCCTGACCGCGCTGTACCTGCTGTGCAACGCGCCTGACGAAAAGCCGGCGATCCTCAAGCCACGTCACCACTGAGTCGTTTGCCCATGCCCCCCACGGGCAAACGCTCGCTGCTCCTGCGTTACGCCCTGCTGGCCATCGGCTGGTTGAGCGTAGCGCTGGGAGTGATCGGCATTTTCCTTCCGGTGTTGCCGACCACCCCCTTCCTTCTGCTCGCCGCCGCCTGCTTCGCCCGAAGCTCCCCGCGGTTCTACCATTGGCTGGTGCACCACCCGCGCCTGGGCCCATGGATTCGTGATTACCTCGACGGCAATGGCATCCCGCTCAAGGGCAAGGTCTATGCGATCGGCCTGATGTGGCTGAGCATCGGTTTCTCCTGCTACCTGGTGCCACTGCCGTGGGCGCGCGGTTTTATGCTGACCAGCGCCGTGCTGGTGACGGTCTATCTCCTGCGTCAGAAAACCCTGCCGCCGCGATAACGCTGGGAGCTGGCTTGCCGGCGATACAGGCACCGCGCTGTGACAGTTGAACCGTGTTGATGCTATTGCGGGCAAGCCCGGACCCCACCCAACTGATGCACACGACCTTGGTCGACACTGACTAACCCCAGGCATCATGCGAGACTGTGCCACCGGGCCCGGAAGGCCTGGGTGTTCTTATGCTCGGAGTTACCATGACGCTGTCCAGCGGGCTGATCGCCGCCGTTGCCCTGGCCTATATGGCCATTATGTTTGCCATCGCCTTTTACGGTGACCGCCGCCGTGCGCCGCTGCCGCCACGTGTGCGTGCGTGGGTGTACAGCCTGTCGCTGGCGGTTTACTGCACCAGTTGGACCTTCTTCGGCGCCGTAGGCCAAGCCGCCGAACAGTTGTGGGCGTTTTTACCGATCTACCTCGGACCCGTGCTTCTGCTGGTGCTGGCACCCTGGGTGCTGCAGAAGATGATCCTGATCAGCAAGCAGGAAAACATCACCTCGATCGCCGACTTTATCGCCGCGCGCTACGGCAAATCTCAATCCCTGGCCGTGGTCGTCGCGCTGATCTGCCTGGTCGGCGTATTGCCCTACATCGCCCTGCAACTCAAAGGCATCGTGCTGGGTGTGAACCTGCTGATCGGCGCCGGGGTCGACACCACCGGCACCCGCGCCCAGGACACAGCCCTGATCGTGTCGCTGGTACTGGCGCTGTTCACCATTGTGTTTGGTACCCGCAACCTCGATGCCACCGAACACCACCGCGGCATGGTGCTGGCGATCGCCTTTGAGTCCTTGGTCAAGCTGTTCGCTTTTCTCGCGGTCGGCGCGTTTGTGACCTACGGCCTGTATGACGGTTTCGGCGACCTGTTCAATCAGGCGATGCTCGCGCCGCGCCTGGAGGAATACTGGCAGGAGACGATCAACTGGCCGTCGATGGTGGTGCAGACCGGCGTCGCGATGATGGCGATTATCTGCCTGCCTCGGCAGTTCCACGTCACCGTGGTGGAAAACATCGACCCCAAGGATTTGCGCCTGGCCAAGTGGGTATTCCCGGCCTATTTGATCCTCGCCGCACTGTTTGTGGTGCCCATCGCTCTGGGCGGCAAAATGCTGCTGCCCGGCTCGGTCTTGCCCGATTCCTACGTCATCAGCCTGCCCATGGCTGAAGCGCATCCGGCCCTCGCCGTGCTGGCGTTTATCGGCGGTGCCTCGGCGGCGACCGGCATGGTGATCGTGGCCAGCATCGCGTTGTCGACCATGGTCTCCAACGATATGTTGCTGCCGTGGCTGCTGCGTCGCTCCAGCGCCGAGCGCCCGTTCGAAGTGTTCCGCCACTGGATGCTGTCGGTGCGCCGGGTCAGCATTGTGATCATCCTGCTGCTGGCCTATGTGAGTTACCGGCTGCTGGGCTCCACGGCGAGCCTGGCGACCATCGGCCAGATCGCCTTTGCCGCCGTGACCCAACTGGCCCCGGCGATGCTCGGCGCGCTCTACTGGAAGCAGGCCAACCGACGCGGTGTGTTTGCCGGGTTGGCGGCAGGCACGTTCCTGTGGTTCTACACCTTGGTCCTGCCGGTGACGGCGAAAAGCCTGGGTTGGTCGCTGAGCCTTTTCCCAGGTCTCACATGGATGCATTCCCACCCGTTTGGCGTGTCCGTGACCTCACTGACCTTGGGCACGGTGTTCTCCCTGGCGGGTAACTTCACGCTGTTCGTCTGGGTGTCGATGCTGTCGCGCACGCGGGTGTCCGAACACTGGCAGGCCGGCCGTTTTATCGGCCAGGAAATCAGCCAACGCGCGAGCGCGCGCTCGATGCTGTCGGTGCAGATCAGCGACCTGCTCAGCCTGGCGGCGCGCTTCGTCGGCGAGGAGCGCGCCCAGCAGAGCTTTATTCGCTTCGCCTATCGCCAGGGCAAGGGCTTCAACCCCAACCAGAACGCCGACAACGACTGGATCGCCCATACCGAACGCCTGTTGGCCGGCGTGCTCGGCGCTTCTTCGACGCGCGCCGTCGTCAAGGCCGCGATTGAAGGTCGGGAAATGCAGTTGGAGGATGTCGTCCGCATCGCCGACGAAGCCTCGGAAGTACTGCAATTCAACCGGGCACTGCTGCAAGGCGCCATCGAAAACATCACCCAGGGCATCAGTGTGGTCGACCAGTCACTGAAGCTGGTGGCATGGAACCGGCGCTACCTGGAGCTGTTCAATTACCCCGACGGTTTGATCAGCGTGGGACGGCCGATCGCCGACATCATTCGCTACAACGCCGAGCGCGGCCTGTGCGGCCCGGGCGAGGCCGAAGTGCACGTGGCGCGGCGTCTGCACTGGATGCGCCAGGGGCGCGCGCACACCTCCGAGCGCTTGTTCCCGAATGGGCGCGTGATTGAGCTGATCGGCAACCCGATGCCCGGCGGCGGGTTTGTCATGAGTTTCACCGATATCACCGCGTTCCGTGAGGCCGAGCAAGCGTTGACCGAGGCCAATGAAGGCCTGGAACGACGGGTGACCGAGCGCACCCACGAACTGTCGCAACTCAATGTGGCACTCACCGATGCCAAGGGTGTCGCCGAATCGGCCAGCCAATCGAAAACGCGCTTTCTGGCTGCGGTGAGCCATGACCTCATGCAGCCGCTCAACGCTGCGCGACTGTTCTCCGCCGCCCTCTCCCACCAGAATGACGGTTTGTCCGGGGAGGCCCGGCAGTTGGTCCAGCACCTGGACAGTTCGCTGCGTTCCGCCGAGGACTTGATCAGCGACCTGCTGGACATCTCGCGCCTGGAAAACGGCAAGATCAACCCACAGCGCCAGCCTTTTGCGCTCAACGAGTTGTTCGACACCCTCGGCGCTGAGTTCAAGGCCCTGGCTCAGGAGCAAGGGCTGCGGTTCCGCCTGCGCGGCAGCCGTTTGCGGGTCAACAGCGACATCAAACTGTTGCGACGGGTTTTGCAGAATTTTCTGACTAACGCCTTCCGCTATGCCGACGGCCCGGTGCTACTTGGCGTACGCAGGCGCCGCGGTGAGCTGTGCCTGGAAGTCTGGGACCGCGGCCCTGGCATTCCGCCAGATAAACAGCAGGTCATCTTCGAAGAGTTCAAGCGCCTGGACAGCCATCAGACCCGCGCCGAAAAAGGCCTGGGCCTGGGCCTGGCGATCGCCGACGGCTTGTGCCGCGTATTGGGTCACACCTTGAGCGTGCGCTCCTGGCCAGGCAAAGGCAGCGTGTTCAGCGTGCGCGTGCCGCTGGCGCGCAACCAGGCCAGCCCACAGGTCAAGGCGACGCAGGACAATGGGTTGCCGCTGAGCGGCGCACAGGTGCTATGTGTGGATAACGAAGAGAGCATCCTGATCGGCATGCGCAGCTTGCTCACACGCTGGGGCTGTGAAGTGTGGACCGCCACTGACCAGGCACATTGCGCGGCACTGCTGGCTGAGGGCATGCGCCCACAGGTCGCGCTGGTGGATTACCACCTGGACCACGGCGAAACCGGCACCGAACTGATGGGCTGGCTGCGCGCGCAACTGGCCGAGCCGATTCCCGGGGTGGTGATCAGCGCCGACGGGCGTCCGGAGATGGTGGCCGAGGTGCATGCGGCGGGTTTGGATTACTTGGCCAAGCCGGTGAAGCCGGCGGCGTTGCGGGCGCTGCTCAGTCGGCATTTGCCGCTGTAAAAAGATTTAACTCAATACCTGTGGGAGCTGGCTTGCCTGCGATAACGGTGGTGGCTGACACGCCGCTAGCGCAGGCAAGCCAGCGCCCACATTGACCGCAACTTACTCAGGCACGTGCGCCACACCGTCTGAATCGGTCATCGCTTTCTCCAGCAAATCCGCCGGCAAACTCTTGCTGGCGCGAGCACCCAGCAACCTTAATTGCTCGGTGCGGCTGACCAGGTTTCCGCGCCCATCTGTCAGCTTGTTTCGCGCCGCGCTGTAAGCCTTGTCCAGCTGTTGCAGACGGTTGCCCACCTCATCCAGGTCCTGGATAAACAGCACGAACTTGTCGTACAGCCAACCAGCGCGCTCAGCGATCTCGCGGGCATTCTGGCTCTGGCGTTCCTGCTTCCACAGGCTGTCGATCACGCGCAAGGTGGCCAGCAACGTGGTAGGGCTGACGATAACGATATGGCGGTCGAACGCTTCCTGGAACAAGTTCGGTTCGGCTTGCAATGCGGCAGAAAACGCCGCCTCGATCGGCACGAACAACAACACGAAATCCAGGCTGTGCAAGCCTTCCAGGCGCTTGTAATCCTTGCCGGCCAAGCCTTTGACGTGATTACGCAAAGACAGCACATGCTGCTTGAGCGCCGCCTGGCCGATCACCTCATCATCGGCCGCCACGTACTGTTGATAAGCGGTGAGGCTGACCTTGGAGTCGACCACCACCTGCTTGTCGCCGGGCAACATGATCAACACGTCGGGCTGGAAGCGCTCGCCGTCCGGGCCTTTGAGGCTCACCTGGGTCTGATACTCGCGGCCTTTTTCCAGACCGGCATGCTCCAGCACTCGCTCAAGGATCAGCTCGCCCCAGTTACCCTGGGTTTTCTGGCCCTTCAGCGCGCGCGTCAGGTTGGTGGCTTCGTCCGACAGGCGCAGGTTCAGTTGCTGCAGGCGTTCAAGCTCTTTGGCCAGGGAAAAGCGTTCGCGCGCCTCATTCTGGTAGCTTTCTTCCACGCGTTTTTCGAAGGACTGGATACGTTCCTTGAGCGGGTCAAGCAACTGGCCCAAGCGTTCCTGGCTGGTTTCGGCAAAGCGCTGTTCACGCTCATCGAAGATCTTCCCGGCCAGCTCGGCGAACTGCGCACGCAGCTCGTCCCGTGAGCCTTGCAGGTCGGTGAGGCGCTGCTGATGGCTGTCCTGCTGTTCACGCAGTTCGGCGCGCAGGCCGGCGGACAAGGCGTCGAGGCGGCGCAGTTCGGTTTCCTTGGCGCTGCGGTCGAGGTTCCAGGCATGGGCCGCGTCACGGGCGTTATCGCGGTCGATTTGCAGCAGTTCGACTTCACGGCGCATGGCGGCCAAGTCAGCCTGTTTGGCCGCGTTGGCCTGGCTGAGGTCGCTGATTTCATCGCGGCTGGCGTCAAGTTGCGCGGCCAGCCCTTCCTGCGCCAATTGCGCGGTGGCCAGGCGCTCTTCGAGCAATTCCCAGCCGCTAGTGCGCTCGCTCAGCCGTCGTTGAATCTGCCAACACAACGCCAGTAACGGCACCGCGGCGCCAGCAAGACCCAAGGCAATACTGGTCCAGTCAAAAGCCATCGCCATTTCTGCCATCACCGAAAAAGGCCAAGGTTAACGGAGCACAAGGCTAGACGACAGCTCAGTCTTCGACCTGGCCCAATTCGCGCAGGGCGCGGCGGTCACCGGCGCGGGCCGCCGAACGCAGCAGATCGTGGCCGATACGCCGGTCGCGGGCGTTGCCGCATTCACGGCACATCAATTGGCCCAGACGGCTCTGCGCCGCGACTACGCCTTCACGCGCGGGTTGTTTGAGCAAATGCCCGGCGAAGTGTTTGACGTTGGTGTTGTGCCCCAGACGCGGGCTGTCGAGCAGCCACAAGGCGACCTTCAAGGAAAAGCGCTTGGGTGCGGTAACAGTTTGAGGGGTGTCGGTAACAGAAGGTGATACTGAGCGAAACTTCATAAAGCACTGTGGGACAGAACGGAAGGCGCGCCACTCTACTCTTTTTTTCGTACACGTAAAGCTGAAAAAACCCTGCACGCCCGTTCTAGAGCAAGCGCTCGGGACAATCCACAGAAGCTGTGGATAACTCAGTGGACAACCCGCGTTTAACGCGCGCAAAGCCGCATGGAATGGGGCCCGCAGTCAAACTGACGATTTTTTCACCAATAAAAAAAAGCGATAT
>NZ_JBARTQ010000426.1:0-2297 GCF_049645325.1 Pseudomonas sp.
CCCACATTTTGCTCTTCACATGGCTTAGATGCCCTGTGGTGTCTCTTCGCCGCCCAGCGCTTCAACCAGCGCCGGGATGAAGTCGCCGAATGTCAGCATCATCAGCGTGAAGCTGGCATCCAGTTGGCCCAACGCCTCTTCACCACCGTCCTGTTCCGCCTGATCCTGCAGCAGGTCTTCGAACTTCAGGCGCTTGACGGTCATCTTGTCGTCGAGCATGAAGGACAGCTTGTCCTGCCAGGCCAACGACAGTTGAGTCACGACTTTGCCAGTGGTCAGGTGCAGCTGGATTTCTTCGCCGGTCAGGTCCTGGCGCTTGCAACGCACGATGCCGCCGTCTTCGTGGGTGTCGCGCAGTTCGCATTCGTCGAGGACGAAGAAGTCATCGGCCGGTTTCTGGGTGGTGACCCAGTCGGTCATGATCGCGGTCGGCGCGGTTTTCACGGTCAGTGGGCGTACCGGCAGGGTGCCGATCACTTCACGCAGGGTCGACAGCAGGTCTTCGGCGCGCTTGGGGCTTGCCGAGTTGACCAGGATCAGGCCTTGCTTCGGCGCGATGGCAGCGAAGGTCGACGAACGACGGATAAAGGCTCGCGGCAGGAAAGCCTGGATGATTTCATCCTTGATCTGGTCGCGTTCCTTTTTATAGACCTTGCGCATTTGCTCGGCCTCGATCTCTTCGACTTTCTCTTTCAGCGCGTCACGTACCACGCTACCCGGCAAGATGCGTTCTTCCTTGCGCGCGGCGATCAGCAGGAAGTCACCGCTGACGTGAACCAGGGGAGCGTCTTCACCTTTACCAAAGGGCGCGACGAAACCGTAAGTGGTCAACTCCTGGCTTGCACAAGGGCGCGCCAGTTTGGTGGCCATTGCAGTTTCCAACGCCTCGGCATCAACAGGCAGATCTTGGGTTAGGCGATAGATAAGCAGGTTCTTGAACCACATGGGGTGAGTCTCTCCTTTATACAAAGGGGGGCATTATTCTCTTGATAACGTCTCAGGCCAACCCTGCCTAAGCCATTGGAAGGCCTCAAAAAAAAGATTTAAGAAAGTGCTTGCCAGACTTAGGGTCGCTCCGTAGAATGCGCGCCACACCGAAAGTGAAGGGTGATTAGCTCAGCTGGGAGAGCGTCTGCCTTACAAGCAGAATGTCGGCGGTTCGATCCCGTCATCACCCACCATTCGCTTCAAGTGTTACGCGCAGCGGTAGTTCAGTCGGTTAGAATACCGGCCTGTCACGCCGGGGGTCGCGGGTTCGAGTCCCGTCCGCTGCGCCATATTCGGTAACCTGGAACGCTGAACGCCAGGTCACCACGGAAAGCCCGCTTAATCGCGGGCTTTTTTCTGTCCGAAATATGGCAAAAAATCGTGCGGTAAACTTTTTTTAAATAAATTGCATTTAAATCAAGACATTACGATTTTTTGGTGTATGATGCGCCCACACCGAAACGAAGGGTGATTAGCTCAGCTGGGAGAGCGTCTGCCTTACAAGCAGAATGTCGGCGGTTCGATCCCGTCATCACCCACCATTCGCTTCATGTGTTACGCGCAGCGGTAGTTCAGTCGGTTAGAATACCGGCCTGTCACGCCGGGGGTCGCGGGTTCGAGTCCCGTCCGCTGCGCCATATTTGGTAACCTGGAACACTGAACGCCAGGTCACCGCAGAAAGCCCGCTCATTGAGCGGGCTTTTTTTTGCCTGCGATTCAGCTCGACGGCTCCAGGCTGGGTGCCAGGCCATCCATCAAACCCCAAGGCAACTCTTGCCGATTCCGATCATCAGCATGGCCGCCACGGTTGGTAGTGTCTGGCCAGCATCGACCACGCTGACACCCTACAAGCCCGCCGCCGCCTTTGACTCCGCGCCCGTTAGCGGGTAGGCCACGTTCAGTTGCGGGCATCAACGATCAGCTTGTTTGGTTTTCTTTTTCTTGTCGTTGCGGGTGGCGAGGTGCTCGAAGCAAAACGCAGCGGTGCCGAAGAGCGCAATCATTGACAGGACGACCATGCCTAGAGTTGAACTTTCCACGATGACTTCCTACGGGGTTTTGGGGTAGGGAGTGACGGTAAAGTGCGGGGGATTGGTTGCTCAATAGGGACGACGTAATCGTTATGGGGAATCGGGGATTTATACGGGGTTTTTACGGGCTGGGGGGGCATATCCATTGTTTGAGTGATGGCGTCTTAGGGTTCCGCCCTGACGGCGGCTCACTTTGGAAAAGCCCCAAAGTAAGCAAAGGGCTCTTGCCCCTCCACTCGGCACCTCGCTTAGGCTCGGCGTTCGGCCATCGTGGTTAAC
>NZ_JBARTQ010000427.1:0-7795 GCF_049645325.1 Pseudomonas sp.
ATTCGCGAGCAAGCCCGCTCCCACATGTCGAACCGCGTTTTTCAGTGACTACTGAGCAAAGAGTACCTTCTGCCCTTCAGGCGAGGTGAACATCCCATCCCCGTTATGCCCAACCCCCGGCACTTCCACCAGCTTCTGAGTCAGCTGCGGGTGACGCTGCTTGAGGTAGTCAAAATAGTTGTGCCCACGGATCAGGCGATACGGCCCCTGGGTTTCGGCTTCGCAGCTTTTATCCAGCGCCGGGTGGTTCGGGTCGGTGTCTTGCTGGCCCAGCAGGTAGGTGATGTTGCGTGACACGTAAGCCTGCTCAAGCTGCTGCGCGCTCTGGCCCTTGGCGTAATCCGGCAGGTTTTGCATGCCGTATTTCCAGTCGTTGAAGCCTGGGCAACTGGCGGCATCAAACTTCACCGGGCGCTGCGGCGTGAAGTAAGCGTAGGAGGACGGGTTGGCCACCACATACCGCAGGCTGATACCTTCGGTTTGCAGCATTGGGTGATCGTGGCCGGTGAGGGCGAAACGCTGCACCACCTGGCCACCACCGGAATGCCCGGCCACCACGATTTCTTTCAGCGCCGGGAACAGTTTGCGGTTGCCCAGGTGCTTGATGATCTGGTCGAGGGCGCCGTAGGAGCTGATCTGGCCCGGGCCGGTCGAGGCCTCGCCGGCCATCCAGTCATTGCCATTCCAGCGCAGCACCTGGTTGTCCAGGTGGTTGCGCTTTACGTCGGACTGATTGAGAAACTGCGGCGCGATCACCAGCGTATTGCCGGCCTGGCCTGCATGTTCGGCGGCGTCTTCGCCACTTTGCAGGTAGGTCTGCGCATTGCGCAGGCGGCCGTGCACGATGATCAATGCGCGAGTGACCTGGGGCAACGGCTTGCTCCAGTCCTGGCTCAAGCCCAGGCTGAGGTCACCGGCATCCAGGTGAAAACGATCGGGGCTGACTTCCTTGACGCCGTGTTCTTTCTCGGCGGCCCAGGTGGTGGCAGAACAGGTAATCAACACGCTCAACAACAATCCCAATCGTTTGTTCATCTAGAGGCTCTTGGCGGTAAAGGTGTCGCATTGAGTGATCTGGCCCTGGGCGAAGCCGGTCTTGAACCAGCGAACCCGCTGTGCCGAGGTGCCGTGGGTAAACGAGTCCGGCACTACGCGCCCTTGACCCTGTTGCTGCAAACGGTCATCGCCAATGGCGTTGGCCGCGTTGAGTGCTTCTTCAATGTCGCCGGGTTCCAGCCAGTTCAGGCGTTTTTGCGCCCGGTTGGCCCATACTCCGGCGAAGCAGTCGGCTTGCAACTCCTGGCGAACCAGCAGGCCGCCGTCGCCTTGCATCTGCCGACCCTGCTGGCGCGCGGCTTGAATCTTGGCCGAGATGCCCAGCAAGGTTTGCACGTGATGCCCGACTTCATGGGCGATCACATAAGCCTGGGCGAAATCGCCGGCGGCCTGGAAGCGTTGGGACATTTCCCGGAAGAAATCCAGGTCCAGATACACTTGCTGGTCAGCCGGGCAGTAAAACGGGCCGCTGGCTGAGGTGGCGCCACCGCAGGCGGAATTCACCCGCCCACGGAACAGAATCAGTTTCGGGTTCTTGTAGACCAACCCGTTTTCCTGGAAGACCTGCGCCCAGGTGTCTTCCGTGTCCCCCAGAATGGCGCGCACAAAGTCGGCCTGCTGGTCATTGGCCGGCGGTGCCTGGCGCGGTTGCGTGCTCACCGACGGTGCCTGTTCCACTTGGCCGGTTAATTGGCCGAGGATCTGCAGCGGGTCCTGGCCAGTCAGCCAGCCGATGCCGACGATCAGCACAATCGCCGTCAGGCTCAGGCCCTTGCCGCCACCAAAGCGCATGCCCCCCCCACCACCGCCGCCACTGTCATCGCGGGCATCCACCACGTTGTCGCTGCGTCGGCCTTTTTTCCATAGCATGGGGCAATCCTCTCGTGAACCTGGGAACACTTTTTCAATGCAGTGTTGTTGGTGCGTGGGCACGGCGCCAGCCCGGCTGTCCGACAGGTACGAGAGCGGCCTAGTATCGCTGCTGTCGGGCCATGTCGGCAGGGGCGCCAGATGAAAGTTGTGTCAGCAACGCCTCGTCAGTCGCGGCAATACCCTTCGCCGGTATCGACGATCAGGCAGTCCTTTTTATCTGCCAGCCATTTCAAACCGGTGGCTTCGCCGTCGCCTGCGCTCAACTGCTGCGGGCCGTCCGGGCGGGTGAAGGCGATGCCGTCTTCGTTCGCTTCGCCTTTGAACGTGCCGGAATCGTCGGCGTCGAGGCCGTATTGCATGGTCAGGAGGTAGTGGCCACGGCCGATGCTGTCGTCTTTGGCGATGGTCAGGTTCAGGCCTTCCACGCCGATCCACTTGCCGACCCATTTGTCGGTGGGCGGGGTTGCCGGCACCAGGGTGGCTTGCACCGACGCGGGGGCGGGCTTGGGCGCTGGCGCTTCCTCCTTGTTACAGGCGGTGAGCAGCACGAGGGCAGACAGGGCAAAGAGGGTTTTTTTCATAGCGGGCAGCCTTGGTTAAAAAGTGTGCAACGCGCGGACAAACGTGCAGCGTTGGACTCGAATCCCTTGATTTAGTGCGCTGTTCGCACGGTGTTTGGTTATGCTCTTGGGGCAGACGCAAGCCCGGCTGCTAGATTACCGGGTTGAGTGCCGTAGCGTTCAGCCCGCCATGCAAGAGAATACAATGACTGTCAGCACACCCCTCTCCGGCGTCAACCATCCCTTCAAAGGCATCTTGCTGATTGTGGTGGCGACGTTTCTGTTTTCCAGCCACGACGCCTTGTCCAAGTACCTGGCAGGGTTCTACCCGATCGTGATGGTGGTGTGGGCGCGTTACCTGGTGCATACCTTGCTGATGGCCGGGATTTTCCTGCCGCAATCGGGCCTGCGCGTGCTGCGCAGCAAACGGCCGGGGATGCAGGTGGTACGGGCACTGTGCCTGTTGGGTACCAGCCTGTTTTTTACCGCAGCGCTGCATTACATCCCGTTGGCCGAAGCCACGGCGGTGAACTTCCTGGCGCCGATTTTGGTGACGGCACTGTCGGTGCCATTGCTCGGCGAGCACGTCACGCGGGGCCAATGGCTGGCGGTGATCTGCGGGTTTATCGGCGTGCTGGTGATCATCCACCCCGGCGGTGAACTCTTCACCCCGGCGGTGTTGCTGCCACTCTGTTCGGCGCTGTTCTTCTGCTTCTACCAACTGCTCACGCGCATTCTCAGCAAGTACGACACCCCGACCACCAGCAACTTCTTTGCCGGCCTGTGCAATACCTTGGTGATGAGTGCGCTGGTGCCGTTCTTCTGGCAGCTCCCGACGCTGTGGCATGGCGTGTTGATGCTGGCGCTGGGCACCTGTGGGATGACCGCGCACTTGATGCTGACCCAGGCGTTCCGCTTTGCGGCGCCGGCTTTGCTGGCGCCGTTCGGCTATTGCCAGATCGTGTTCGCGGGGTTGTTGGGCTGGCTGGTGTTCAACCACACACCCGACGTGACCACAGTGGTCGGCATCGGGGTGATCTGCATGAGCGGGTTGGCCGCTGCCTGGCAGCAGCGGCGGCGTTGAGTCAGGCCTCGACGGTAGGAATCTTGCGCGGCGCCATGAAGTACATCCAGACCAGCGCGATGAAGTACATCGCCGGGATCAGGGTGAACAGCACGGTGTAGTTGTTGTTCGTCACGGTTAGGATATGGCCGACGATCTGGGTCATGAACATGCCGCCGATGGCCGCGCACATCCCGCCAAAACCGAACACCGTGCTCATCATGTGCTTGGGCGTGTAGTCCATCACCAGGCTCCAGATGTTGGCGGTCCAGGCCTGGTGCGCGCCGATGGCCAGGGAGATGGCGAACACCGCGACCCACAACTGGCTGGAACCGGCGGCCATGATCACGCCGACGATGCAGCAGGCGAACAGCAGCATCGACAACAGCCGCGCCTTGATCGGGTTCATCCCACGGCCGATCAGGAATGAAGACAGAATGCCTCCGCCAATACTGCCGAAGTCGGCGGTCAGGTAGATGATGATCAGCGGGATGCCCATCTGGGTCACGTTGATGCCCAGGTTGTATTGCTGGTTCAGGAACGGCGGCAGCCAATACAGGTAGAACCAGAACACCGGCGCGGTCATCGAGTAGGCGAGGGCGAAGGCCCAGGTGCCGCGCATGCGCAGGATGCGGCTGAAGGGCACGCGCGGTTGTTCCGGTTCGACTTCCTGTTGCACGTAGTCCAATTCGGATTGTTTGACCGTCGGATGCTCTTCCGGGTTGTAGTACTTCAACCCCCAAAGCACCAGCCAGATCCCGCCGAGTGCCGACATGCACAAGAACGCCGCCTGCCAGCCCCACACGTGGAGGATCAGTGGCAGCAGCATTGGCGTCATCATTGCGCCGACATTGGTGCCGGCGTTGAAAATGCCGGTGGCGACCGCGCGCTCGCCGGCCGGGAACCACAGCCGCGTGGTCTTGACGCAGGCCGGGTAGTTGGCGGCTTCGGTCAGCCCGAGGATAAAGCGGCACACCATAAAGCCGACGGCCGACGTGGCCAGGCCATGGGCACCGGTGGCCAGGCTCCACAGCAACACTGCGCAGAAGAACACGCGCTTCACGCCGATGCGGTCGATCAAGCGGCCTTGCAGCACAAAACCAATCGCGTAGCCGACTTGAAACCAGAAGTTGATGTTGGCGTAGTCCATCGCCGTCCAGCTCATTTCCTTGGCCAGGATCGGTTGCATCACGCCCAGGGCGGCGCGGTCGATGTAGTTCAAGGTGGTGGCGAAGAACACCAGGGCCAGCATGCCCCAGCGCGTTTTACCCACGGCCAGGGCGCCACGGATTTTGTCGCCGATGCCGGCGTGCGGGTTGCCCGGGCGCGCGGCCAGGACGGAGTTTTGCGAAGGCATGAGGTCGTACCCGTTTTTTGAAATTTTTATGGTGTGTTCTGGGTCTTCATTTCGGCTGTAGCTGCAAGGTCGATGGTGCGCAGCGGTTAAAAAATCGTCAATTCGCCAAAGGGGCATAGTGTTCGATAATCGCACCGAAAACTAACTGGTTCGTACATTTTAATTGCTGCGTGTAGGCTGGGGGCGAATAATTTGCCACAAACAAAAATTGCCGGGAGTCGCCCATGCAACGTTCCATTGCCACTGTTTCCTTGAGCGGCACCCTGCCGGAAAAGCTTGAAGCTATTGCCGCCGCCGGGTTTGACGGGGTTGAGATCTTCGAGAACGACCTGTTGTATTACGACGGCAGCCCGCGGGAAGTCAGGCAAATGTGCGCCGACCTCGGCATTGCCATCACCTTGTTCCAGCCGTTTCGCGACTTTGAAGGCTGCCGCCGCGACCGCCTCGCGCGCAACCTGGAGCGCGCCGAGCGCAAGTTCGACCTGATGCAGGAGCTGGGCACCGACCTGGTGCTGGTGTGCAGCAATGCCTCGGCGGATTCGGTGGGCGATGAACGCATTTTGCTCGATGACCTCAGCCTGCTCGCCGAGCACGCCGGGCGCCGTGGCCTGCGAATCGGCTATGAAGCGCTGGCTTGGGGCAAGCACGTGAACACCTGGCAGCAGGTGTGGAACCTGGTGCGCCAGATTGATCACCCGAGCCTGGGCGTGTTGCTCGACAGCTTTCACACCTTGTCGCTCAAGGGCGACCCGAGCGCCATCGCCGACATTCCCGGCGACAAGATCTTTTTTGTGCAAATGGCCGACGCGCCGATTCTGGCCATGGATGTGCTGGAGTGGAGCCGGCATTTTCGTTGCTTCCCGGGGCAGGGCGAGTTTGATTTGGCGGGCTTTCTGGCGCCGATCATCAAGAGTGGCTACACGGGGCCGCTGTCCCTGGAAATTTTCAACGACGGTTTTCGCGCCGCGCCGACCCGGGCAAATGCAGCGGACGGCTTGCGCTCGCTGCTGTACCTGGAAGAGAAAACCCGCGAGCGTTTGCAGCAGGAAGCGCCGGCCCAGCCCGTCGAGATTCTGTTCGATACGCCCGCCGCCAGTGAATACGACGGCATCGAGTTCCTTGAATTTGCCGTGGATGAAAACCTCGGCGCCAAGCTCACGCAATGGCTGGAGCGCCTGGGTTTCGTCAAGGCCGGGCAGCACCGCTCCAAGAGCGTGAGCCTGTTGCGCCAGGGCGATATCAACCTGATCCTCAACTGCGAACCCTATTCCTTTGCGCATAACTTTTTCGAAGCCCATGGGCCGTCGTTGTGTGCCACGGCGATTCGGGTCAAGGACAGCGCCAAGGCCCTGGAGCGCGCGGTGGCCTACAAGGGCCAGCCGTATCGCGGGCTGGTCGGGCCCAACGAGCTGGAACTGGCGGCCGTACGCGCGCCGGACGGCAGCCTGATTTATCTGGTGGACCCCTCCGAGGGCACGCTGTACGACACCGACTTCAACCTGCAAACCGCCACGGCGTCCAGCGGCGGCCTGCTGCGCATCGACCATATGGCCATGGCCTTGCCGGCCGACAGCCTCGACAGTTGGGTGCTGTTCTACAAAAGCCTGCTGGATTTCGAAGCCGACGATGAAGTGGTGCTGCCCGACCCTTACGGCCTGGTGAAAAGCCGCGCACTGCGCAGCCGTTGCAGCTCGATTCGGCTGCCGCTGAATATCTCCGAGAACCGCAACACGGCGATTTCCCACGCGCTGTCGAGCTATCGCGGCTCAGGTGTGCACCATATTGCCTTCGACTGCGCGGACATTTTCGCCGAAGTGAGCCGGGCCAAAGAGGCGGGCGTGCCGTTGCTGGACATCCCCCTCAACTATTACGACGACTTGGCCGCGCGGTTTGATTTCGACGACGAGTTCCTCAGCGAACTGGCGTACTACAACGTGTTGTACGACCGCGACGCCCAGGGCGGTGAGTTGTTTCACGTGTACACCGAACCGTTCGAAGGGCGGTTTTTCTTCGAGATCATCCAGCGCAAGAATGGCTACGCCGGTTATGGCGCCGCCAACGTGGCGGTGCGCCTGGCGGCAATGGCCAAATCGCGCAGCGGCGCTGTGCGTCAGGCGCGTTTATAACGGGCGGCGAGGTGCTTCCTTCGGGAAGCGCCTCGGCCCATAATCGCGGCCTGCACAACACAAATGGCCCTGAGCGCACCATGACCCTGACCCCCGACCTCTCCGCTGTGTCAGACGCACCGCGCAAGAGTCGCAAGAACAATCCGGAAAAGACCCGCGAAAACATCCTCCAGGAAGCGATTGTCGAGTTTGTGCAGCAGGGCCTGTCCGGTGCGCGCGTGGACGCCATCGCCGAGCGCATCCACACCTCCAAACGCATGATCTATTACTACTTCGGCAGCAAGGAGCAGTTGTACGTCGAGGTGCTGGAGAAGCTCTACGGCGACATTCGCAACACCGAAACCCGCATGAACCTCACCGCCCTGGAGCCGCGCGAAGCGATCCTGCGGCTGGTGGAATTCACCTTTGACCACCACGACCAGAACGTGGATTTCGTGCGCATTGTCAGCATCGAAAATATCAACAATGCCGAGTACGTGAAGCGCTCGGATTCGATCAAGGCCATGAACAGCAATATCCTCGAAGGGCTGGGCGCCACGTTGCAGCGGGGCGCCGAGATGGGCGTGTTCCGCCAAGGGTTGAACCCGTTGGATGTGCACTTGCTGATCAACTCATTCAGCTTTTACCGGGTGTCCAACCGCCACACGTTCAGCGAGATTTTTCAGATCGAGCTGTCGGACGAGGCGGTTAAGCAGCGGCACCGCGAGATGATTTGTGAGTCGGTGATGCGGTACTTGCAGGCCTGATAACACCGCAGGTC
>NZ_JBARTQ010000428.1:0-4207 GCF_049645325.1 Pseudomonas sp.
CCCACATTTGTATTACAGACGCAGCAGGGTCTTCCAGGCACGGTTCTGATACACCGCAATCACCTGATGCATGCGCGCATCCAGCGATTCCTCGGTGATCGGCTGGTTGGCCAGTTGCACCAACTTGTTCAGCTCGCCGTACAAACGGTCCAGTTCCGGAATGTCCACCACCTGACGTGCATGGTGCAGCCACGCCTGGATGCGCTCAATGCGCGGCAATTGCTCGGCCAGGTCTTCCGGCTGCTGCTGGTAGCGCGGCAGTTGCAGGGCGACGGCGTCGTCGGCCAGCAGGCGCGGCAGCCAGTTGGTGATTTGCGCGGCGCCCTGGCGGTTGCCACGCACAGTGCGCTCGGCGGTCCAGGCACGGGCCAGCAGCCAGCGCGAGGTGTTCAGCGAGAACAGGCCCCAGCGCACGTCTTCCAGTTCTTCGATGAACTGTTCCGGCGCGGCTTTGCGGATGTCTTCATCGTCTTCACCGGCTTGCACCAGCGGGCGCCAGTCTTCCAGCAAGGCATCCAGTGCGCTGCGCAGTTCGCTGGTGGATTGACGCGGTGCGGCCTGGCCGAGGCTGCCGATTACGGCGCGCAGTTCGCCGAGGTTGTCGACCCAGTCCTGCAGCAGGCGCCAGTGGCCATTGAAGCGGTATTGTTCGGCCAGGCGCTGGCTGCTGCCGAGCAAGTGCCACATGATCGCGGCGAAGGCGTCGTCCAGCGGCATTTCGGCGTGGATCTGCGGCGCCGGCAGGCTCAGCGAATAGCTGCTGGCGTCGTACAGGCGATAGCCACGCTCGGCCTTGCTGATATCACATGGCATCAAAGCCAGGGTGGCGGCCAGCTCGGCGGCGAGTTCCAGCAGGGCAGCCGGTTCGCCTTCGCGCAGTTCCAGTTCCAGCTCGCAGATTTCTTCTTTCTGCTTGCCGACCACTACATGGCCCAGGTCCAGGGCGGCTTCGATTACCACCTTGGCCTTGCCGCGGCCCCAAGCGATTTCGGCGCGTTCGCGTACAAAGTCGGTGGTGAAGATCGGCTTTAGGGTCTTTTTGTCCAGCTCGGCCAGTTGCTCGGGCCAGCACTCGCCGTCGAGTTTCTTCACGTCGAGCTTGGCCTTGGCCAGGTCCCAGTTGTATTCATTGCGTTCCGACAAGCCGGCGACGCTCTGGCCACGGGTCTTGAGGGTCTGGATGATTTCGTCACCGTCCTTGCGCAAGCGCAGGGCAACTTTGGCCTGGGCCAGGTCGCGTTCGGGGGTGTCGAAGTACTGGTTCATCAACTCACGGCGTTCCCAGCCACTTTTGTTGCGTTTTTTCAGTAACGGGTGCTCACGCAGCGCGGCGAGTGTTTCGCGGCTGACGCGGAGCTTGATTTCGGTTTCTTTCTGCATGGCCGGAAAATCCAGGATCGGGAGCGCAGCCGGGGAAAAGAGTGGCTGCCAAGGTCGTGCAGTGTACAGGACTGAGCCCGGCAACGTGCCGCAACGGTTTATTGTGTCGTGCAGATGGTTCTATAGTGGGGCTCATCCGGGAAGTTGAGAGACCGCGCATGCCGTTACCGTCCATGAAAGAGCAGTTCGCAGCATTGATTGCCGCGCCTTCGGTCAGTTGCACCCAGGCGTCTCTCGACCAGACCAACCGCCCGGTGATCGATTTGCTCGCCGGCTGGCTGGGCGACCTGGGGTTTGCCATCGACATCCAGCAAGTCAGCCCCGGCAAATTCAACCTGCTCGCCAGTTTCGGCAGTGGGCCCGGCGGCCTGGTGTTGGCCGGGCATAGCGATACCGTTCCGTATGACGCCGCGCTGTGGAAGACCGACCCGCTCAAGCTGACGGAAGTCGACGGCCGCTGGGTAGGGCTTGGCAGTTGCGACATGAAGGGTTTTTTCGCCCTGGCGATTGAAGCGGTGTTGCCACTGCTGGACCAGCCGTTCAAGCAGCCGCTGCTGATTCTCGCCACCTGCGACGAAGAAAGCTCCATGTCCGGCGCCCGGGCGCTGGCCGAGGCGGGGCGCCCGCTGGGCCGCGCGGCGGTGATCGGCGAGCCGACCGGCCTCAAGCCGATCCGCCTGCACAAAGGCGTAATGATGGAGCGCATCGACATTCTCGGCCAAAGCGGCCATTCGTCGGATCCAAGCCTGGGGCACAGCGCCCTTGAAGCCATGCACGACGCCATCGGCGAGCTGCGCGGCCTGCGCCTGGCCTGGCAGCGTGAGTACCGCAACCCGCAATTCAGCGTGCCGCAGCCCACGATGAACTTCGGCTGCATCCATGGCGGCGATAACCCCAACCGTATCTGCGGCCAGTGCTCCCTGGAGTTCGACCTGCGGCCGCTGCCGGGTATGGACCCCAAGGTGCTGCGCGATGCCATTCGGCAGAAGCTCGAACCCTTGGCCGAGCGGCATAAAGTCAAGATCGACTACGCGCCGTTGTTCCCTGAAGTGCCGCCGTTCGAGCAAGCCGAAGACGCCGAGCTGGTGCGGGTGGCGGAACGATTGACCGGCCATCGTGCCGAAGCAGTAGCGTTCGGCACCGAAGCGCCTTATCTTCAGCGCCTTGGTTGCGAAACCCTGGTGCTGGGCCCTGGCGACATCGCCTGCGCGCACCAGCCGGGCGAGTACCTTGAAATGTCACGCTTGACGCCTACAGTGCGTCTATTGCGGGAACTGATTGAGCATTACTGCCTGAAACCCGCATAAATTAACCCCTGCCCATTCGTACATAGAAGGAGAGCAAGCGTGTCGCCAAGCCTGTTCCGACGATAACCATCAGCCCGTTGTGCGCTTTCACGATTGATCCTTTTTCGGCTGCTTTTTATTACAGGCCCAGGTGTTATGCCCGAATACGTTAATTGGCTTCGTCACGCTTCGCCCTACATCAATGCTCACCGCGACTGCACCTTTGTGGTCATGCTGCCCGGCGACGGTGTGGAACATCCGAACTTCGGCAATATCGTCCACGACCTGGTGCTGCTTCACAGCCTGGGTGTGCGGCTGGTGCTGGTCCACGGTTCGCGCCCTCAAATTGAAGCGCGCCTTGAAGCGCGCGGCCTGACCCCGGCTTACCACGAAGGCTTGCGCATTACCGATGCCGCGACCCTGGAGTGTGTGATCGACGCGGTCGGCCAGTTGCGTATCGCCATTGAAGCGCGCTTGTCCATGGACATGGCCTCGTCGCCGATGCAGGGCTCGCGCCTGCGTGTGGCCAGCGGCAATTTGGTCACGGCGCGGCCGATTGGCGTGCTCGAAGGCGTGGACTATCACCACACCGGCGAAGTGCGTCGCGTCGACCGCAAAGGCATCAATCGCCTGCTGGACGAGCGCTCCATCGTGTTGCTGTCGCCGCTGGGGTATTCGCCCACGGGTGAGATTTTCAACCTGGCCTGCGAAGACGTCGCCACACGCGCCGCCATCGACCTGGGCGCCGACAAGCTGCTGCTGTTTGGCGCCGACCTCGGCCTGATCGACGAACATGGTCGCCTGGTGCGCGAGCTGCGCCCGCAGCAAGTGCCCGCGCACCTGCAGCGCCTGGGCAACAACTATCAAGCCGAACTGTTGGATGCTGCCGCCGAGGCGTGCCGTGGCGGGGTAGGGCGCAGCCATATTGTCAGCTACGCCGAAGACGGCGCGTTGCTCACCGAGCTGTTCACCCGGGACGGCGGCGGTACGCTGGTGGCCCAGGAGCAATTTGAACGGGTGCGTGAAGCGGCGATTGAAGACGTCGGCGGTTTGCTCGACTTGATCAGCCCGCTGGAAGAGCAGGGCATTCTGGTGCGACGTTCGCGCGAAGTGCTGGAACGTGAGATCGAGCAGTTCAGCGTGGTCGAGCGCGAAGGCATGATCATCGCCTGTGCAGCGCTGTACCAGATCGCGGATTCGGATGCCGGCGAGCTGGCCTGCCTGGCGGTGAACCCGGAGTACCGCCATGGCGGGCGCGGTGATGAATTGCTCGAACGTATCGAAACGCGCGCGCGGGCGCAGGGGTTGAAGACCTTGTTTGTGCTTACCACCCGCACCGCCCACTGGTTCCGTGAGCGCGGGTTTGTGCCGAGTACGGTGGACCGCCTGCCCTCGGCGCGGGCATCGCTGTACAACTATCAGCGCAACTCGAAGATTTTCGAGAAGGCCTTGTAACCCCGATCCCGAACTTTTTAAAAAGCGGGCTTATGTGGGAGCTGGCTTGCCTGCGATGCCATCACCTCGGTTTATCTGAAATACCG
>NZ_JBARTQ010000429.1:0-1942 GCF_049645325.1 Pseudomonas sp.
GCCCCAAACCAGGCGACCTCGTTCTATCTGGAACTCGGCGGAGTCTTTGTTGGGGCCGCTTCGCAGCCCAGCGCGGGGCAAGCCCGCTCACTACAGGGAGATTTTTCAGCCTTGAAAGTTGTGTAGATACTTATGGCTATCGCAGGCAAGCCAGCTCCCACAAAGGACCGCTCCCGCCATTAGATTCCACTCGGCTTCAGGCTGTGGCGTGTTACCGGCCCCGAGCGCTCCTCAATCTGCTGCTTGAGGTCATGCCGCAACCCCACCAGAAACGCCAACTCCGCCACCACAAACAGCGGCCCCACAATCAACCCCGACACGTCGTCCACAAACGCCGGCTTCCTGCCCTCGTAGTAGTGCCCGACAAACTGAATCACCCAGCCCACCACAAACATCCCGATGCCGCTGCCGAGCCACACCAGTGTGCTTTGCGCCGCCAGCACATGCCCGGCCCACACTGACAAGCCCATCAACACTGTCATCAGCACGCCCAGCGCCAGTTCCAGGCGCAGGTAAAACCACGCCGAAAACAGCGCGACAATCACCGCGGGTGAAATCCATAGCCCGCCGACGGCCCATTCGGGGCGCGACAGCAGCACCGCCACGGCGACGACGATCAGCGGAATGCCGATAAAATGGCTGGCAATATTGCGTGGGTCGCGGTGGTACGCGGCGTATTGACTGAGGTGGTCGACGAGGCTTTTCATTATTGTTCCTCCTGTAGGATGCTTGATCATGCCCTGTCAGCCTGCGCCTGACTGTCAACTGGGCGACAATCTTCGGAGTGCTCATGGACGCAGAGAAATGGCACGCGCGGTTAGCCACCGGTCACTGGTTCAGCCACTTGCCAGAGCCTTTTCAGCATAGCCTGTTGGCCCAGGCCCGGCTGCGGCAGCTGACGGCGGGCCAATACCTGTTCAAACGCGGCGACCCGCCGTGCGGGCTGTATGCGGTGCTCGACGGCACCCTGCGCATCAGCGCGGTGAACGAACACGGCAAGGAAGCGGTGCTGAGCCTGGTGGAGCTGCCGTACTGGTTCGGCGAAATCTGCCTGTTCGACGGCTTGCCGCGTACCCACGACGCCTGCGCCGTGGGCCCGTGCACGCTGTTGCAGGTGCCGCAGCAGGCGCTGCTGAAGATTCTCGAGGCAACCCCGCAGTATTGGCGCGACCTGGCCTTGTTGATGAGCCACAAGCTGCGCCTGAGTTTTATCAGCCTCGAACAGCTCAGTTTGATGCCGGCTTCGGTGCGCCTGGCCCATCGTTTATTGATGATCGTTGAGGGCTACGGCGACATCGAACATGCGCGCCGGGTGCTGCAACTGCCCCAGGAAGACCTGGCGGCGATGCTGAGTCTGTCGCGCCAGACCACCAATGCGCTGCTCAAAGACCTGCAGGCCCAGGGCGTGGTGCGCCTGGGCTATGGCGAGATCGAGATTCTCGACGTGCAGCGGTTGCGTGAGGCGACACACACCTGAGGGTGTTAGCCTGCACGCCTGATCAATCGAGGTGTGTTATGCGCGTGCTGTTAGTGGAACATGAATCCGACGAGGCACAGCGGATGGCCCAGGGCTTGAACGAGGCCGGCTACACCGTGGAAGTCGCGGCCAATGGCATGGCGGCGCTGCGTTTTGTCGAAAGCGCTGAGTACGAGCTGGTGATTCTGGACGTGATGCTGCCGGGCTTGAATGCCTGGAAGTTGCAGCAGGCGATTCGGTTGAAGGGTGAGACGCCCATGCTCTTCCTGACCACCCCAGGCGGGATTGAAGACCGCTTGCGCGGGTTGGAGCTGCATGAGGATGACTATTTGCTCAAGCCGTTTGAAGCCAAGGCGTTGGTGGCGCGGGTGAGGAAGTTGTTGCGCCGGGACCGTGGGCGCTGATTGATCCGGAACGTTCGGTGTCTGTACCACCGCTATCGCAGGCAAGCCAGCTCCCACCTTT
>NZ_JBARTQ010000430.1:0-17440 GCF_049645325.1 Pseudomonas sp.
GCTCACTACAACGATGTGTAGATACTTATGCCGCGATGAGGCCCGCCCAGGCGCCCATAATCAACTGCTGTACTCCGGCCGCTCCGCCAACCCCTCCTTCAAGAAATCCACCAGCTTGCGCACCTTCGGCGACAAGTGCCGTTGCTGTGGATACAGCGCCCACACCGCCGTATTAGGCGGCTGATGGGGCTCAAGCAACGACACCAGCGCACCACTGTGCAAATGTTCCAGTACGTAATAATCCGGCAACTGACACAGCCCCACGCCTTGCAATGCCGCATCCAGCACCGCCTGCCCACTGTTACAGCGCCAGTTTCCCTGCACTCTCTGGGAGAATTCCCGCCCGTCCTGGGCCAGTTGCCAGATGTCCGAGCTACCGATCAGGCAGTTGTGCCGGCTCAATTCCGACAGGCTATGTGGCCGACCATACCGTTCAAGGTAGGACGGCGACGCGCACAGGTACATACGACGCGGCGCCAGGCGACTGGCAACCATCCGCGAGTCTTGCAGCCGGCCCAATCGGATTGCCAGGTCAAGGCCTTCATGCACCAAGTCCAACTGGCGATTGCTCAGCTCGATATCCACGCGCAATTGCGGATAGAGCCCCATGAATCGCGTGACCAGTGGCACGATAAACCGCTCGCCGTAAGCCACCGCGCAGGTCATGCGCAGCATGCCCTTGGGTTCGCTGGTGAGATCACCCACGGCGCGCAGCGCTTCTTCGCGACCGTCCTGCAGACGCTGGCAGTGTTGCAGAAAGGTCTGGCCCGCTTCGGTCAGCGTGACCTTGCGCGTGCTGCGGTACAGCAGGCGCGTCTGCAGCCGTTCTTCCAGGCGCGCCACTTGCCGGCTGATGTGTGAGGAGGACACCCCAAGGCGCTCGGCCGCCGCCGTGAATTGGCTGCATTCGGCAACGGCAACGAACTCATCGATGCCCTCCCAGCGGTTTTCCAGCATGGTGATTATCCCTGTACAGCAATAAAGTTTTGCTTTCACCCGGATTATTAATCAACGAGCCCTGTTTTACACTTACGTCCTCAGTTTTTAACTCCCTGGAGAAACCCGGATGATCAAGTCCCGCGCCGCTGTCGCGTTTGAAGCCAAGAAGCCCCTTGAGATCGTTGAAGTGGATGTGGCCATGCCCAAGGCTGGCGAAGTGCTGTTGCGCGTGGTCGCCTCCGGCGTGTGCCATACCGACGCCTATACCTTGTCGGGCGCCGACCCGGAAGGCATCTTCCCGTCGATCCTCGGCCATGAAGGCGGTG
This sequence comes from Pseudomonas sp., assembly GCF_049645325.1. Taxonomy (GTDB): domain Bacteria; phylum Pseudomonadota; class Gammaproteobacteria; order Pseudomonadales; family Pseudomonadaceae; genus Aquipseudomonas. Next base: position 1,266 of record NZ_JBARTQ010000430.1, read on the forward strand.
CAGTGGTTGAAGCAATCGGCGAGGGTGTGACGTCTGTGGCAGTGGGCGACCACGTGATCCCGCTGTACACCCCGGAATGCAAACAGTGCAAATTCTGCCTGTCGGGCAAGACCAACCTCTGCCAGGCCATTCGCGCCACCCAGGGCAAAGGCCTGATGCCGGACGGCACCACGCGTTTCTCCTATAAAGGCCAGCCGATTTTCCATTACATGGGCACCTCGACCTTTTCCGAGTACACCGTGTTGCCGGAAATATCCGTGGCCAAGATTCCGAAAGAAGCGCCGCTGGAAAAAGTCTGCCTGCTCGGTTGTGGCGTCACCACCGGTATCGGCGCCGTGATCAACACCGCCAAGGTCAAGCCGGGCGATACCGTGGCTATCTTCGGCCTGGGCGGTATCGGCCTGTCGGCGGTGATCGGCGCGGTCAAGGCCAAGGCCGGTCGCATCATTGCCATCGACATCAACCCGGCCAAGTTCGAGATCGCCAAGCAGCTGGGCGCCACCGACTGCATCAACCCGAAAGACTACGATCGCCCGATCCAGGACGTGATCGTCGACCTCACCGACGGCGGCGTGGACTTCTCTTTCGAGTGCATCGGCAACGTGCAACTGATGCGCGCCGCCCTTGAGTGCTGCCACAAAGGCTGGGGCGAGTCGGTGATCATCGGCGTAGCCGGTGCCGGCCAGGAAATCGCTACCCGCCCGTTCCAACTGGTGACCGGTCGCGTCTGGCGCGGTTCGGCATTCGGTGGCGTGCGCGGGCGTACCGAATTGCCAAGCTACGTGGAAATGGCCCAGACCGGCGAGATCCCGCTGGACACGTTTATCACCCACACCATGGGCCTTGAAGACATCAACAAAGCGTTTGAATTGATGCATGAAGGCAAGAGCATTCGTACCGTCATCCACTTCTGAGGTCGGCCATGAGTCTGGAAAACCTGTCGTGCCAGAAGAGCTTCGGCGGCTGGCATAAACGCTACAAGCATCATTCCGATGTGCTCGGTTGCGACATGACCTTTGCCGTCTACCTGCCGCCGCAAGCGGAGCAGGGCGGCAAATTGCCGGTGCTGTACTGGCTGTCGGGGTTGACCTGCACCGATGAGAATTTCATGCAGAAGGCCGGCGCCCAGCGCATGGCCGCCGAGCTGGGGTTGATCATCGTCGCGCCGGACACCAGCCCGCGTGGGCCCGGTGTGCCGGGCGACCCGGACAACGCGTGGGATTTCGGCCTCGGTGCCGGTTTCTATCTGAATGCCACGCAGGAACCTTGGGCCAAGCACTATCGGATGCATGACTACGTGGTGCAGGAATTGCCGGCGTTGGTTGAAGCGCATTTCCCGGCGTCGGACAAGCGCGGCATCAGCGGCCACTCCATGGGCGGCCACGGTGCGCTGGTGTGCGCTTTGCGCAACCCTGGGCGTTACCAATCGGTGTCGGCTTTTTCGCCGATCAACAACCCGATGGACTGCCCGTGGGGCCAGAAAGCCTTCTCTCGCTACTTGGGCGAAGAGCGCTCCAAATGGCGCGAATGGGATGCCTGCGTGCTGATCAGCGAAGCCTCGGAAAAGCTGCCGCTGCTGGTGGACCAGGGCGATCGCGACGATTTTCTTGCCGTGCAACTCAAGCCTGAAGCCCTGCAACAAGCGGCCAAGGCGGCGGGCCATCCGCTCGAACTGCGCCTGCAGCCGGGCTATGACCACAGCTACTTCTTTATCGCCAGCTTCATCGAAGACCATTTGCGACACCATGGTCGTGCTTTGCTCGGTTAATGTGAGGCAAAAGTAGGTAGAATCACGCCCTGAATTAAATCGGGGCGTTTTTTTATGCGTATTGGCCACGGCTACGATGTGCACCGTTTCGCTGAAGGCGATTTCATCACCTTGGGCGGCGTGCGCATTGCGCACCACCATGGGTTGCTGGCTCATTCCGACGGCGACGTTGTCTTGCATGCCTTGAGCGATGCCTTGCTCGGCGCGGCGGCGTTGGGCGATATCGGCAAGCATTTTCCGGACACCGACCCTACCTTCAAGGGCGCGGACAGCCGTGTACTGCTGCGCCACGTAGTCGGCCTGATCCACGCCAAGGGCTGGAAGGTGGGCAACGTCGACAACACCATCGTGGCCCAGGCTCCGAAAATGGCCCCGCATATCGAATCGATGCGCGCACTGATTGCCGCCGACCTGCAAATTGAATTGGATCAAGTCAACGTGAAAGCCACCACCACCGAAAAGCTCGGGTTTACCGGTCGTGAAGAGGGCATTGCGGTGCACTCCGTCGCCTTGTTGCTGCGCGCATGAATGACCTGCAACTGCTGGGCCCGCGGGCCTACGGCGAGGCCTTGGGCAGCGCTGTATTGAAGGCTACGGCCGAAGATTTCCAGGTAGACGAAGTCCTCGACATTCCGCTGACCGGTGACGGTGAGCACCTGTGGCTGTGGGTGGAAAAGCGTGGCCTGAACACCGAAGAGGCGGCGCGGCGGATTGCCAAGGCTGCCGGCGTGCCGTTGCGCACCGTCAGTTATGCCGGGCTCAAGGACCGCCAGGCGCTGACCCGCCAGTGGTTCAGCGTGCAACTGCCGGGCAAGGCCGACCCGGACATGAGTGGTGCGGAAAACGACACCCTCAAGATCCTGAAAATCGCCCGCCATAAACGCAAGCTGCAACGTGGCGCGCATTCGGCCAACGGTTTCACCTTGCGCCTGACCCAGTTTGCCGGTGATGCCGCCGCCATCGACGCGCGGCTGCAGCTGATTGCCAAGCAGGGCATCCCCAACTATTTCGGCACGCAGCGTTTTGGCCACAACGGTGGCAACGTCGTCGACGCCCGTGAGTGGGCTGCGCGCAAGGCCTTGCCGGAGCAGCGCAATGTGCGTTCGCGGCTGCTGTCCACCGCGCGCAGTTTCCTGTTCAACAAAGTGTTGGCGGCACGTGTCGCTGATGGTTCCTGGCAGCGCGCCCAGGTCGGCGACTTGCTGGCCTTTACTGACAGTCGCAGTTTCTTCCCGGCTGGCGAGGCTGAATGCAGCGACCCGCGCCTGGCGATTCTGGACCTGCACCCGACAGGGCCGCAGTGGGGCGAGGGTGACTCGCCGGCTGGCGGTGCGACCCACGCGCTGGAACAGGCCGTTGCCGCCGGCGAAGCCGACCTGCGCGATTGGCTGGTGAATGCCGGCATGAGCCAGGAACGTCGCATTCTGCGACTGCCCATTGGCGGGTTGACGTGGCATTATCCCGAGCCTGACATTCTGCAATTGGAATTCGTCCTGCCGGCTGGATGCTTCGCCACTGTCTTGGTGCGCGAGCTTGTTGATCTGGTGCCGGTGGGGCAGACGGACAGCCCATGCGTATTCTGATATCAAACGATGACGGTGCCACCGCACCCGGTCTTGCCGCGCTCTATGCTGCGCTGGCAGATTACGCCGAGTGCGTGGTGGTTGCCCCCGACCAGGACAAAAGCGGCGCCAGCAGTTCGCTGACGCTCGACCGTCCGTTGCACCCGCAGGTTTTAGCCAACGGCTTTATCAGCGTGAATGGCACGCCCACTGACTGTGTGCACCTGGCGATCAACAGCCTCCTGGACCAGGAGCCGGACCTTGTAGTGTCGGGCATCAACCTCGGCGCCAACCTGGGCGATGACGTGCTGTACTCCGGTACTGTGGCGGCAGCCCTTGAAGGGCGCTTTCTCGGGCGCACTTCGTTCGCCTTTTCCTTCGCCTCGCGGCAACTGGATAACCTGGCGACGGCGGCGTATTTCGCGCGCAAGCTGGTGGAGGCCCATGGCTCCCTGGACTTGCCGCCACGCACAGTGCTCAACGTCAATATTCCCAACTTGCCCCTCGACCATATCCGCGGCATCCAGCTGACACGCCTGGGTCATCGTGCCCGTGCGGCGGCACCCTTGAAGGTGGTCGACCCGCGTGGCAAGGAAGGCTATTGGATCGCGGCAGCGGGCGACGCCGAAGACGGCGGCCCCGGCACAGACTTTCATGCGGTGATGCAAGGCTATGTTTCGATTACCCCGTTGCAACTTGATCGCACCTTCAGTGATGCCTTCAGTAGCCTCGATGGCTGGCTTGAGGGGTTGCGTTGATGGCGCGTGAACAAGACGAAATGTTGCGCCGTGGTATCGGCATGACCTCCCAGCGTACCCGTGAGCGTTTGATCCAGCGGTTGTACGAAGAAGGCCTGTCCAACGCCCAGGTGCTGGAAGTCATTCGGCGTACGCCACGGCACCTGTTTGTCGACGAAGCCCTGGCGCACCGCGCCTATGAAGACACCGCGTTGCCTATCGGGCACAACCAGACCATTTCCCAGCCGTATATGGTCGCGCGCATGAGCGAGCTGCTGTTGGCGGCGGGGCCGCTCGACAAGGTGCTGGAGATCGGCACCGGTTCCGGTTACCAGACCGCCGTGCTGTCGCAGCTGGTTGAGCGGGTGTTCTCGGTGGAGCGCATCAAGGTCCTGCAGGACCGCGCCAAGGAGCGCCTGGTTGAGTTGAACCTGCGCAATGTGGTGTTCCGCTGGGGCGATGGCTGGGAGGGTTGGCCGGCGCTGGCGCCTTACAACGGCATCATCGTGACGGCCGTTGCCACTGATGTGCCGCAAGCGTTGCTTGATCAACTGGCGCCTGGTGGCCGGTTGGTCATCCCGGTGGGCTCCGGCGAAGTGCAACAATTGATGCTCATTATCCGTGAGGAAGAAGGTTTTTCACGGCACGTACTCGGCGCTGTGCGCTTTGTACCGTTACTCAATGGCCCGCTGGCCTGATCATTTGTGCGCTGGCAGTGAATTCTGTTGGCGAGGATGTGTCTTACGGCGGGGTCAGTTGAGTCAACATGATTGAAACCCGGTTTTAAACACGATGAATTTTTCGTTTCAGTCGTGTGCCGGTAAAAAGCCAATGCCCAGTTATACTTGCGACATATTTCTTGCCTGATACAGGCGTTCATGTTCAGCCACCACAAAGGGAGCGGCGGGTGAGTCTCACAGGTCTTGCGCAGCGTATGAGTAAAACAAGCTTTCAGCGACTGGTGCTTGGCCTTGTCTTGAGTTCCTTGTTGGCGGGTTGCTCCAGCTCGCCCTCCAGTGGCGCGCGGGTTGTCGACCGCAATAGCACCAGCGCCGTACCGCAAAAGCCAACGGTCACCACCGGGCAATATGTGGTGCGCAAGGGCGACACGATGTTCTCGATCGCCTTCCGTTATGGCTGGGATTACAAGGCGCTCGCAGCTCGTAACAATATTCCTGTGCCATATACGATACATCCGGGGCAGACCATCAGATTCGATGGCCGCACGGGTTCAACGCCTGCGGCAGTTGTGACAAATTCCGGATCTTCGCCCTCGTCTTCGAGCAAAACTACCATCATCACTCGGCCTGCAGGCACCGTAGTGCCTGCGGTTGCGAGCAAGCCGACAGCCGCGCCGCTGCCCCCTGCAGGGCCTGCGCCGACCGGTTGGGGATGGCCTTCGAACGGGGTATTGATTGGAAAATTCTCTTCAAACGGTAGTTTGAATAAAGGCATTGATATCGCCGGGGATTTGGGACAGCCTGTTTTAGCTGCGTCTGATGGGACAGTGGTGTACGCCGGGAGTGGTTTGCGGGGCTACGGCGAGCTGGTCATCATCAAACACAGCGATACCTACGTCAGTGCTTACGGCCACAACCGTAGGCTGTTGGTTCGGGAGGGGCAGCAGGTCAAAGTCGGACAGACAATTGCCGAAATGGGGTCAACTGGTACAGACCGGGTGAAACTGCACTTTGAGATTCGCCGCCAAGGGAAACCTGTAGATCCGCTGCAATTCCTACCCCGTCGTTGATGTGTTGCACAGCCTGTTCCCTCACGTAGAAGGAACAGGCTCCAGCGTTGCCAAGGATAAAGGCGTCGCTTGAGCTTGAGGTCGAACTCACCAAAGGACTATAACAATGGCTCTCAGTAAAGAAGCGCCGGAGTTTGACATCGACGATGAGGTTCTCCTTGAAATGGAGATCCTTACCGAAAAGGAATCGATGTCGAATGATGAAGGGTCAGCTGCACCTTCAGTTCGCACCAAATCCAAGAACTCCACCGCGTTAAAGCAACACAAGTACATTGACTACACGCGGGCGCTCGACGCGACCCAGCTGTACCTCAATGAAATCGGCTTTTCCCCTCTGCTGACCCCCGAAGAAGAAGTCCATTTTGCGCGCTTGTCGCAAAAGGGCGATCCGGCTGGGCGCAAGCGCATGATTGAAAGCAACCTGCGCCTGGTGGTGAAAATCGCCAGACGCTACGTCAATCGTGGCCTGTCGCTGCTGGACCTGATCGAGGAGGGCAACCTGGGCTTGATCCGGGCGGTGGAGAAGTTTGACCCTGAGCGCGGCTTCCGTTTCTCGACCTATGCCACCTGGTGGATTCGCCAGACCATCGAACGGGCGATCATGAATCAGACCCGCACGATCCGGTTGCCGATCCACGTGGTCAAGGAGCTCAACGTCTACCTGCGGGCAGCGCGTGAGCTCACCCAAAAACTCGATCATGAACCTTCGCCTGAAGAAATCGCCAACCTGCTGGAAAAACCGGTAGGGGAGGTCAAGCGTATGCTCGGCTTGAACGAGCGCGTGTCTTCGGTCGATGTCTCGCTGGGTCCGGATTCGGATAAAACCCTGCTGGACACCCTGACGGATGATCGTCCAACCGATCCCTGTGAGCTGTTGCAGGACGATGATCTTTCCCAAAGCATTGACCAGTGGCTGTCGGAGCTCACGGATAAGCAGCGTGAGGTGGTGATTCGCCGCTTCGGCCTGCGTGGCCATGAGAGCAGCACCCTGGAGGACGTAGGCCTGGAGATCGGCCTGACCCGTGAGCGGGTGCGGCAGATCCAGGTAGAGGGCCTCAAGCGCTTGCGTGAGATCTTGGAGAAGAATGGCTTGTCGAGTGAGTCGTTGTTTCAATAACGCCTTACAAGGCAGCAATGAAAACGCCCGGTGCATGGGAATGCACCGGGCGTTTTGCTTTCTGATCGTTCCGGGATTGAGTTGATCGTTCCCATGCTCTGCGTGGGAGCACCTCTTGTGACGCTCTGCGTCACGCTTTGGGACGCAGAGCGTTCCCACGCAGAGCGTGGGAACGATCATGAATGCGGCGCTTGCTCAAATCCCAGGCATAAAAAAACCCCGCTTTTAAGGGCGGGGTTTTTTCGACTAAGTCAGTACAAGTTAGATAACTTGAACTTCTTCAGCTTGCATGCCTTTCTGACCGCGGGTAGCGATGAAAGAAACCTGTTGGCCTTCTTTCAGGCTTTTGAAGCCGTCGGATTGGATAGCTTTGAAGTGAACGAACAGGTCGTCACCGGATTGTGGAGTGATGAAGCCGAAGCCTTTTTCATCGTTGAACCACTTAACGGTACCAGTTTGGCGATTAGACATGGTGTATCTCCTTGGACAAAGTTAACTGCGACTCAGGAAAAGCCCTGGCCGAGACTGAGTGCAAAGAGCAGGAAAAATTCTTGGAGATGGTTGGATCGAAATTCAACATATCGTGTAGAGATTCTCAGTGACACAAGCAGCACAGTGGCGCCACCTTAACCCTTTTTCCGGGACGTGCCAATGGTATTTCCGAAGGTTTCTCTATTTTCGTGACTGGCGGTGGTATTTACAGTCGCTGCGCAATGCAACTTGGGTCCCGGCCCCACTGGCTATGGCTTATAGCAGGCCGCGCATTCATCAGGGCATTCATCAACAAATCCCCAGCGCCCTTTGAACCCCAGGGCCGGCCCCGGTAAGATGCCCAACAGAATTTTTCCACCTCGCTATTCAGGACACCCGCCATGAGCATCAAATCGGACAAGTGGATTCGCCGCATGGCGCAAGAGCACGGCATGATCGAACCGTTCGTTGAGCGCCAGATTCGTGGCGAAGGCGACGCTCGCGTTATTTCGTACGGGGTTTCCAGCTACGGCTACGACGTACGCTGCGCCGATGAATTTAAGGTGTTCACCAACATCAATTCGGCGATCGTCGACCCGAAGAACTTCGACGAAAAGAGCTTCGTCGACGTCAAGAGCGACGTGTGCATCATTCCGCCGAACTCCTTCGCCCTGGCACGCACCGTCGAGTTCTTCCGTATTCCCCGTGATGTGCTGACCATCTGCCTGGGTAAGAGCACCTACGCGCGTTGCGGCATCATCGTCAACGTGACCCCGCTTGAGCCTGAGTGGGAAGGTCACGTGACCCTGGAGTTCTCCAACACCACCACGCTGCCGGCCAAGATCTACGCCAACGAAGGCGTTGCGCAGATGCTGTTCCTGCAGTCTGACGAGGCCTGTGAAGTGTCCTACAAGGACCGCGCGGGCAAGTATCAGGGCCAGCGCGGCGTCACTCTCCCACGCGCTTGATCGAAAGCTCTTACACGTAAAGGGAATTTGTCTGCGGGAAGTGACTCTATTGGGTGTACTGCCTCGGCGCGTGCAAAACGCGTCGAGCCACGCTTGAGGAGTACCTTATGAAGATCAACCCGCGAATCAGCGCCGAACTCGCCCGGCTTGAACCCAACCAGATTGGTGTTTTGGCCTGGTCCCTGATGGCCGACCCTGCATACGCGGGCGGCATCCCTGGTCAACCTGACGAAGATTGGCCCCAGCAGCCCACCGAGCCCGGTGAGCCGACGCTTCCGGATGAGCCGCCACCCGCGCCTGTCGCCTGATTTATCAGGGTACGAGACATGGCCGGCCTTTCAGCGCACCGGCCATACGTCTTCGTCGCCGATCACAAAAATCTGCCGATCGTCGCCTTGCTCCACCGCGTAGCCCCCTGTAAACGCGCCAAACGCCGGCAGCAAGCTGACGTGCGCACCTATCTGGAAGCACGGCAGGCGCAAGCTTTGCCGGCCTTTGCCGCGCAAGCGATACACCGGGTGCACATGCCCCGCCAGGACGTGGTGGCTGGGATGGGCGTCTGGTTCATGTTGCAGGGCGAAAGGGCCCACCAGCAGAGGTTCTGTCACCACTTCGATTTTCAAGTCGGCCGGCGGGTCGCCGGCACGCTTGTCGTGGTTGCCGCGAATCAGCGTCATGGCCAACACCGGGTTGCGCTCCCGCCACGCCCTCAGCGCGCCCAGCGTGCCGCTGGCGTGAGAGCCGGGGCCATGCAGGAAATCCCCGAGAAAGATCACCTGTTCGCACTCAAATAACGCCAGCAGCCGGTCCAGCTTCATCAGGTTTTCGGTCGTGGTCCCTTGTGGCACCGGTTGCCCCAGGCTGCGATACGCCGACGCCTTGCCAAAATGCGCATCGGCAATCAGCAAGCATCTGCGCGCAGGCCAGTACACGGCCTTGTCCGCCAGCAACCACAGTGCTTCGCCTTCCAACAACAACTCGTAATGCATCAACGCTTCCCGTTATCCGCGACTTTTTCCAGTTCCCTGACCATCCGCGCAATGCGCTCCGACAGTTTTTCCGAACTCATGCTTTCGCGCATCCGCTCGACCAGCAAGGGGAAAGCCAGCGGTGTAGGCCGTTCGATCCGGTGCAGGTCCAGTTTCAATACCGACAGATGGCGCAAAGTCGCTTCCAGCCGACGAATATCCAACTCATCGCGCAGGACTTCTTCCCCCGCCTGGCTCAGCAGCAGGTTCTGCGGGTCATATTGCTTGAACACTTCAAAGAACAAGCCACTGGAAGCCTGCACCTGGCGTGTGCTTTTCGGTGCGCCGGGGTAACCGGCAAATACCAGCCCGGCGATGCGTGCTATCTCACGAAAGCGTCGCAGGGCCAGTTCCCCGGCGTTCAGGCTGGCTGCAACGTCCTCCAGCAGGTTTTCCGCGCTGAGCAGGGCTTCGTTGAGCAACAGCGGCCAATCCACCGGCGTGGCACTCAACAGCTCCAGCCCATAATCATTCACCGCAATCGAAAACGTCACCGGCTGTTGCTGGCTGACCCGCCACGCCAGCAAACTGGCCAACCCCAAATGCACCTGGCGCCCGGCGAAAGGGTAGAGAAACAAGTGCCAGCCCTCCCGCGACTTCAGGGCCTCGGCCAGCAAGTGCTCACGCGTCGGCAGGCCGGACCAGCGCAACTGCGTCTGCAGTAAGGGTTGCACCGCCTGCATCTCGGGGCCTTCATAGTGCCCGTGTGCTGCGGCATCGAAACGCTCAACCACCGCCTGGGCCAGTTCATTGGAAAGTGGCATGCGCCCGCCATTCCAGCGCGGCACGGCGGCCTTTCTTGCGCTGCTGCGTCGCACGTACGCGGTCATGTTCTCCACCCGTACCAGCTCCAGCAGGCGCCCGGCAAACAAGAAACCATCACCGGGTTTGAGCCGCGCGATAAAACCTTCCTCGACGCTGCCCAGGTTCTTGCCACCGCCGCCTTTGCTCCAGAATTTGAGCTGGATACTCGCGTCACTGACGATGGTGCCCACGCTCATGCGATGGCGACGTGCCAAGCGCGCATCCGGGACGCGCCAGATGCCGTGTTCGTCCGGCTCCGCACGGCGGTAATCCGGATAGGCCGTCAGCGACAGCCCGCCGTGGCGCACAAACCCCAGGGCCCAGGCCCACTCTTCCTCGGTGAGGTCTTTGTAAGCCCAGGCGCCACGCACTTCCGACAGCAGCGCCTCAGGCGTAAACCCACCGCCCAAGGCCATGCTCACTAAGTGTTGTACGAGTACATCCAACGGTTTGTAGGGCGATTCCCGCGCTTCTATGCGTCGTTGCGCAATCGCATCCTGAGCGGCGGCGGCTTCCACCAGCTCCAGGCTGTGGGTCGGCACCAGCGTCACCCGTGATGGTCGCCCCGGTGCATGGCCGGAGCGCCCGGCGCGCTGCATCAGGCGCGCCACGCCTTTGGCCGAGCCGATCTGCAACACGCGCTCCACCGGCAGGAAATCCACCCCGAGGTCGAGGCTGGAGGTGCACACCACGGCCTTCAGCTGACCGTCTTTCAACGCCCGCTCCACCCAGTCACGGGTCTCCCGGGACAGTGAGCCGTGGTGCAATGCGATCAGGCCGGCCCACTCTGGACGCGCTTCCAGCAACGCCTGGTACCAAATTTCCGACTGCGCCCGCGTGTTGGTAAACACCAGGCAACTGCTGCTTGAGTCGACCTCGGCCACCACTTGGGGGAGCATCTTCAAACCGATGTGCCCGGCCCAGGGGAAGCGCTCGGTGACCGGCGGCAGCAGCGTGTCGACCCGCAACTGCTTGGCGGTCTGCCCTTGCACATTGATCCCGCTACCGTGTGGGACCAAAACCTCCAGCGCGTGGGCCTGATTACCCAAGGTCGCGGAAATTCCCCACACCATCAACTCAGGGCTCCAGCGCCGCAGCCGCGCCAACGCCAGTTGCAGTTGCACACCGCGTTTATTGCCGATCAGTTCATGCCATTCATCCACCACCACCAGGCGCAGATGGCTCAGGCTCGCTTCGCTGTCAGCGCGCGCGAGCATCAGCGTCAGGCTTTCCGGGGTGGTGACCAGTGCGGTTGGCTGACGGCGGCTCTGGCGCGCGCGCTCGCTGCTGCTGGTGTCGCCGGTGCGCAGGCCGACACTCCAGGGAATCTCTAACGCCGCCAGCGGCGCTTCCAGGGCACGCGCGGTGTCAGCGGCCAGGGCGCGCATCGGCGTGATCCACAACACAGTCAGCGGTTCGGCGGGCGGCTTGCGTTTGCCGGTGGTGGGCGGGCGAGTGATGGCGAAGCGGTTGAGGGCGGCAAACCACAGCGCATAGGTCTTGCCCGCGCCAGTGCTGGCATGCAGCAAGCCTGATTGCCCGTCTTTGACTGCCGTCCATACGGCTTTCTGAAAGGCGAACGGCTTCCAGCCCTTGGCGGCAAACCATGTCTTGGCGAAATCGAGGGGTTTTGCCATTCGGCGGCTGACGCTCTGGAGGCTCTATGTCAGAGACCCTCCAGGCGCCGCAAAGGTTTACTTCAAGTTACCGCTCAGGAACTGCTGCAGGCGCTCGCTCTTCGGATTGCCGAGCACATCGTCCGGCGCGCCTTGTTCTTCCACCAGGCCCTTGTGCAGGAACAGCACCTGGCTCGACACCTTGCGCGCAAAGCTCATTTCGTGGGTGACCATGATCATGGTGCGGCCTTCCTCGGCCAGCCCCTGGATCACCTTCAGCACTTCGCCGACCAGTTCCGGGTCGAGGGCCGAGGTCGGTTCGTCGAACAGCATCACCTCGGGTTCCATCGCCAGGGCGCGGGCGATGGCCACCCGTTGTTGCTGGCCGCCGGACAGGAACGCCGGGTATTGGTCGGCGACGCGCGCCGGCAAGCCTACTTTGTCCAGGTAGCGACGGGCGCGGTCCTCGGCGTCTTTCTTGCTGCAGCCCAACACCCGGCGCGGGGCCATGGTGATGTTTTCCAGCACGCTCATGTGGCTCCACAGGTTGAAATGCTGGAACACCATCGCCAGCCGCGTGCGCAGGCGTTGCAGTTCGGCGTCGTCGGCCACGCGCATGCCGTGGCGGTCGCTGACCATGCGGATCGGCTTGCCGTCGAGGGTCATGGCGCCGTCGTTGGGGGTTTCCAGAAAGTTGATGCAGCGCAAAAAGGTACTTTTGCCCGAGCCGCTGGCGCCGATCAAGCTGATCACGTCACCGGTCTTGGCCTTGAGCGAAACACCTTTGAGCACTTCATTGTCGCCATAGCTTTTATGCAGGCCTTCAACGGTCAATTTGTACATGGGGCGAGCATCCTCAAGGCGAAAGTAGGTAGCCGCTGCGGTAGGCCTCTGAACCGGCGACATGGGCGATGACCATCCCGGCAGTGGCCATGCGGCGCAGCGAACGGGCGTAAAGCAGGCCGGCGTTTTCACACTGCACAGGCGTTACGCGATCAGTAATGGGGTCGATGATTTCGGCGATCAGTTGCCCGGCTTGCAGGTACTCACCCGGCAGCGCGCTGAACACCAGCAGGCCGCCGACCGGCGTGGTCACCGGCTCTACGCCCGCGAGCGGCGTGGCCGGGTAGGGCAGCGCGGGCAACGGCGCCACGGTGCCTTCAATTGCGCCGAAGTGGGTCAGGTAATCGATGATCGCCTGGCAGTCGAGGGCCGCCAGGCCGTGGTTGACGTCGCCCTGGCCACGCAATTCGACGGTCACCGAAAAGCTGCCCATGGGAATCGGAAAGCGCTCGCCGAAGCGTTGCTGCAGTTGCCACCACATCAGGGTGAAACATTCATCGAAAGACTGCCCGCCGGAATCGGTGGCCAGCAAGTTGGCTTCCGAGCCGATATAGCGCGCCAGCGGCTCCACCTTAGGCCAGGCCTCGGGCGTGGTGTACAGGTGCGCCACGGCTTCGAAATCGCAATGCAGGTCGAGCACCATGTCGGCATCACACGCCAGCCGTTGCAGCACCAGGCGCTGGGATTGCAGCTGGGTGCCGGCGGTTTGCGCGGCCAAGGCACTGACCAGCGCGGTGCGGATCAGCTCGACGTTGTGCTGCGGGTCATCCCCAAGTTCATCCTCGACCTGGTTGCCCACCGCTTCACTGAGGTCGACAAACAGGCGGTTGAAGTTCTGCCCGCTTTCCAGCTCGTAGCGGCCCAAGGGAATGTCCATCAACACCTGTTCTAGGCCGACGGGGTTGGCGATCGGCACCAGCACAATTTCGCTGCGCAAGCGACCGGCCGCTGCCAGCTCGGCCAGGCGCACCTTCAAATGCCAGGCCACCAGCATGCCCGGCAGTTCATCGGCGTGCAGCGACGACTGGATGTAGACCTTGCCTTGGGCCTGTTCCGGGCCGAAGTGAAAACTGTGAATCTGCCGCGCCGTGCCGGGCACTGGCGCGGTCAGTTCATGAACCTGATGACGCATACACGCTCCTTAATGGCTCGGCCCGAGGAAGGCCAGCCAGCGGCGTTCCGCCAGGCGAAACAGGCCGACCAGGGCAAAGGTCACGGTCAGGTAGATCAGCGCCGCGATGCCGAATGATTGAAACGTCATGTAGGTGGCCGAGTTGGCATCCCGCGCCACTTTGAGGATATCGGGCACCGTCGCGGTAAACGCCACCGTGGTCGAGTGCAGCATCAGGATGACTTCGTTGCTGTAGTACGGCAGCGAACGGCGTAGGGCAGACGGCATGATCACGTAGGCATACAGCTTCCAGCCGGTCAGACCATAAGCCTTGGCTGCTTCGACTTCGCCATGGGCCATGCTGCGGATCGCCCCGGCGAAAATCTCGGTGGTGTAGGCACAGGTGTTGAGGGCGAAGGCGAGGATGGTGCAGTTCATCGCATCGCGAAAGAACGCGTCCAGCACCGGCTGCGCACGCACGGCCGCGATGCTGTAAATGCCGGTGTAGCAAATCAGCAACTGGATATACAGCGGCGTACCGCGAAACAGGTAGGTGTAGAACTGCACCGGCCAGCGCACCAGGCGGTTGCGCGACACGCGGGCGATGGACAGCGGGATCGACACCAGAAACCCAATGAAGATCGAGGCGCTGAGCAGCCACATCGTCATCGCCAGCCCGGTGATGTGTTGGCCGTCGCTATAAAGGAAGGGCCGCCAGTATTGCTGCAGAAGTTCGATCATCGCACGGCCTCCCGGGACCCAGCGGAGTAGCGGCGTTCAAGCCAGCGCAGGACGACGTTGGACGCGCTGGTAATCAACAGATAGATCAGCGCGGCGAGTACCAGGAAAAAGAACAGTTGGTAGGTACTCTTGCCGGCATCCTGGGCCGCCTTGACCAGGTCGGCCAGGCCGATGATCGACACCAGCGCGGTGGCTTTGAGCATCACGCACCAGTTGTTGTTAATGCCCGGCAGCGCAAAGCGCATCATCTGCGGGAAGGTCACGTAGCGAAACCGCTGCCCGCGCTTGAGGCCGTAGGCGGTCGCCGCCTCCAGCTGGCCGCGGGGCACGGCGAGAATCGCGCCGCGAAAGGTCTCGGTGAAATAAGCACCGTAGATAAAGCCCAGGGTGATGACCCCGGCGCTGAATGGGTCGATTTCGATGTAATCCCATTCCATAAAGTCGGTAAAACCGGTCAGCCAGATTTGCAGGCTGTAGAAAATCAGCAGCATCAGCACCAGGTCAGGTACGCCGCGGATAAGGGTGGTGTAGATCTGGGCGGGGATGCGGATCAGGGCCACGCTGGACAGTTTGGCGCTGGCGCCGATCAGGCCCAGCAAGACGCTGACGGCCAGGGAGGCGACCGCCAGCTTGACGGTCATCCACGTACCTTGCAGCAATAGCGGGCCGAACCCCTTCAAACTGAAGGCACTCAGCCCCAGGGTTTGCAAAAGATCTTCAAACATGAATTCAGGACCTAATGGCGATAAAAAAGCGCCCACCGCAAACCGGTGGGCGCCAGGGTGTTATTTACCGCTGTAGAGGTTCAGATCGCCGAAGTGTTTCTTCTGAATGGTGGCGTAGGTGCCATCATCGTGTAACGCTTTGATACCTTTATCGAGCAAGGCCTTGAGGTCTTTGTTACCTTTTTTGATACCGACCGCAGTTTTGGCTGGCAGCAGTGGGTCGTCAATGGCCTTGCTGACTTCGTAGTCAGCGCCTGCTGGCGACTTCAAAAAGCCCAGTTCGGCTTGCAGCATGTCCTGCACCGAAGCGTCCAGACGGCCCGAGGTCAGGTCGGCATACACTTGGTCCTGGTTGGCGTAGGCCTTGGTGGTCACACCGGCTTTGTCCAGCACGGCCTTGGCGTAGGCTTCCTGGATGGTGCCTTGCTCATAGCCCACGGATTTGCCCTTGAGGGACTCAGGCGTGGAGTAGTTCGCGCCTTTTTTGAACACCAGGGAAGTCGGGCCGGAGAACAGCTCGCTGGAGAAGTCGATCGCCTTTTCACGGGCTTCAGTCACGGTCATCGAGGAAATCACGCCGTCGAACTTGTTGGCGTTGAGGCCTGGAATCATGCCGTCGAAGTCACTTTCAACCCACTTGCACTTCACTTTCAGCTCGGCGCAGATCGCATTGCCCAGGTCGATATCGAAGCCCACCAGGCTGCCGTCGGCGGCTTTGGATTCGAACGGCGCGTAGGACGGATCGACACCAAAACGCAATTCCTTGTATTCCTTGGCTGTCGCAACACCAGCAGCCATGCACAGAGCCAGTGCAGAAAGGGTCAGCAATGCTTTTTTCATTATGTAATCCCTGGAAACCAAGATAAGCGCTTGTGGCGCGTTTAGGACTGTTACTGAACGGTGTCAGACGGATCACAAGTAGCAATTTCTGCAC
>NZ_JBARTQ010000431.1:0-9527 GCF_049645325.1 Pseudomonas sp.
GCGCACGGGCCGCCGCTGACAATTGGCGATGGGGCGGAAAAATCACCGAGAACGGCCGTGAGCGCCCCGCCACGTGCTGCAGCAGCGGCACCAGGCGGCCGCTCTCGATGCGCTCTCTTACGATAAAGTCGTAGGTCTGGCATACCCCCATTCCGTGCTCGGCCAGGGACACAATGCCCAGTACATCGTCGGACACCTGAATAGCCGCGTGCGGCAGCCACTCCCGATCAACGCCCTGTTCGCGAAACAGCCACGGGCTGACACGACCGGTGCTGGGCATCACAAAGGGCAGGCAGGCATGCACGGCCAAGTCGTCCACGCTTGCTGGCGAGCCCGCGCGGCGCAGGTAATCAGGCGCGGCGACCACACACAATGACGCGTCCTCCAGCTTGCGCCCGATCAGACCGCTGTCCGGCAGCGGCCCGAGGCGAATCGCCAGGTCATAGCCTTCGGCAACCAGGTCCACATTGCGATTGCTGATGCTCAGTTCGATGCGCACCTGGGGGTACTGCCGATTGAATTGGCAAAGCAAGGGCGGCAACCGGTAGTGGCCATACGTGGTCGGTACGCTGAGACGCACTCGGCCGGTCAAGGCACCCTCCTGTCCCTGGATCGAGCGTTCGGCATTGTCGATCAATGAAAACGCCGCACGGGATTGTTCGAGGTAAAGCACGCCGGCCTGGGTCAGGCTCAAGCGGCGTGTGGTGCGCCTCAACAGCTGCACGCCGAGGCGCGTCTCCAGGCGTGAAATCGCACGGCTGACCACCGAGGGGGTGGTCGCCAGAAACACCGCCCCCGCACTCAACGAGCCCTTTTCCACCACGGTGACAAACACTTCCACGTCCGCGAGGTAATCGAATCGACGGCTCACTCTTACCTCCAAAGAACAGGTGCTGTTCCAGCCAGCGAGTTTATCGCTACTTCAAGCATGAATACAGTGCGCTCAGCCATCCGGCTCCCATTTTTCAATCAGGACATCCCATGCGCACGCTCAGCCGCCTCGCCCTGGCAATGACGGTTTTCACCACGGCACTTCACGCACAGGCCAGCAATGTACTGGTGGTGCTGTCAGACGCCGACCATCTGGACCTCAAGGACAACCAGGTATTTTCCACCGGCTTTTACCTGAACGAACTGATGCAGCCCGTAAAACTGCTGCTCGATGCCGGGCATTCAGTCACATTTGCAACGCCAACGGGCAAGGCGCCCACACTGGATAAATCTTCCAGCGACAAGGCGTATTTCAACAATGACGTGGCCGACCTGCAGGTGCACAAAGCGCTGCTGGAGCAACTCAAGATCACCTCGCCGGGTGAGTCGCCAGTGATCAGCTTGTCGCGCGTCGAACAGATCGGCTACGCGCACTTCGACGCAGTGTACGTGCCCGGCGGCCACGCCCCGATGCAAGACCTGCTGCACAGCGCCGAACTGGGCAAACTGTTGAACCACTTCCATGCCAACAACAAAACCACCGCACTGGTCTGCCATGGCCCGATTGCCCTGCTCTCGACCTTGCCGGACGCGGCGGCGTTCACTCGGCAACTGGAAAACGGCAACCCTGCGCCCGCCACCGACTGGACCTACGCGGGCTACCAATTCACGGTCATCAGCAACCAGGAAGAAGAAATCGCCAAAGGCCTGTTAAACGGCGGCAGCATGAAGTTCTTCCCACAAACCGCGCTGCAACAGGCCGCAGGCATCTACAGCAGCAACACCACGCCGTGGACCAGCCATGTGGTCATCGACCGCGAGCTGGTGACCGGGCAAAACCCGGCCTCGGCGCTGGACGTGGGCAAGGCGATACTCACACGGCTTCCGGCCAGGCCCTGATCGCCCAGCTGTGCATTTTGCTCAAGAGTATTGTGCGCGCTGATGCATTTTTCTCTCGCCCGGCGGCAGGGATACTGCGGCTTATCAACCGCAGTAATGCCCTGCCTTGAGCACGGCGCAGGAGACTGGATGAACACTCATTTTCAACGTTTGCTCGGCCCGACTGGCTTTTCAATCGGCCTGGAATTGCCGCTCGACAACGACTGGTCCACCGACGGCCAGCGCTTGCGCGTCGCCGACCACCGCCCTTTTGGCGTACCCGATATCAAGCAGCACGCCGAACTCGCCCGGCTGGCGGACCGCGTCGGCTTTCGCGCCCTGTGGGTGCGCGACGTGCCCGTCTACGACCCTCAGTTCGGTGACGCCGCACAGGTGTTCGAGACCTTCTCTTACCTGGGCTACCTTGCAGGCATCACCGACAACATCATGCTGGGCACGGCAGCCGTGGTGCTGCCCTTGCGCCAACCCTGGCTGACGCTCAAGGCCGCCAACAGCATTGACGAACTGAGCAACGGCCGGCTGCTGCTTGGCGTTGCCAGTGGCGACCGGCCGATGGAATACCCGCTGTTCGGCGTTGACTATGAGCAACGCGGCGCGCTCTTTCGCAGCGCCGTCGAACTGCTCAAAACCCGGGGAGCCGGACGCCTGCCCGAAGGCGCCGCGTTACTGCCGCAGCGCGAAGAAACCTTCCCGCTGTTGGTCGCCGGGCTTGGCCAGCAATCGCCGAACTGGATCGGTGAGCACATGAATGGCTGGCTCGCTTACCCCGGAACGCCAGAGGAACACCGGCGCCGCGTAAGGCTGTGGCGCGATGTGGGAGGCGACAAGCCCTACATCACGTTCCTGCACCTGGATCTTGAAGCCGACCCGCACGCGCCGATGAAAGCGCTGCGTTTCGGCGGGCGTAGCGGGCGAAACGCGTTGATCGAGACACTGCAGGCGCTGCGTGAAGCCGGGGTGCAGCATGTGGGCCTGCACCTGCGCCACAGTGGCCGGCCAGTCGTGGACGTCATGGAGGAGCTCGCCGAATACGTGTTGCCCGAGTTTCACGGCGCTGACTGAGCGCGCCCGCGCGGCGGATGAACGCTGGTCCAAAGAGAGAACTCCTAAGCCATCCTGAATCCGGTGTTCGTAGCGCGATGCTCCGGATTTCAGTGGTTTTGCGCAGCCACAAAAAAAGACGCCGACGCGTCTATCAGGTAAATCGCAGGCAAAAAAAAGCCACTCGTTAGAGTGGCTTTTTCTTTGTATTTGGAGCGGGAAACGAGACTCGAACTCGCGACCCCGACCTTGGCAAGGTCGTGCTCTACCAACTGAGCTATTCCCGCGTCTTGGTGGTGTGCATTCTATAGAATCCAGAACCCCCGTCAACCCCTTGATTCAAAAAAGTTTTATTTCTTTTCAACGGTGGTGCGCAGGTGAGGCCAGGCAGCGCGCAAATACTGCAACATCGACCACAGGGTCAGGCCGGCGGCGATCAGCAACAACGCGTAGCCAATCAATACCCAGAAGGAGAAGTCCGACGGGTTGGCCAGCAGGATCACCAGCGCCAGCATTTGCGCGGCGGTTTTCCATTTGCCCATGTTGGAAACAGCGACGTGGGCGCGGGCGCCGATTTCGGCCATCCACTCGCGCAGCGCCGAGACGACGATCTCACGACCGATGATCACCGCTGCCGGCAAGGTCAGCCACAAGTTGCCGTGTTCCTGCACCAGCAGGACCAGGGCCACGGCCACCATGAGTTTGTCGGCCACCGGGTCGAGGAACGCGCCAAACGGCGTGCTTTGTTCCAGCCGGCGCGCCAGGTAGCCGTCGAGCCAATCGGTGGCGGCCGCGAAGGCGAACACGGAACTGGAGGCCGCGTAGCTCCATTCGTAAGGCAAATAGAACAACAGAATGAAAATCGGAATGAGCAGGACGCGTAGAACGGTGATCAGGTTAGGGATATTCATCGGCACAACTTACTACGAGGTGAGAAGGCATTCTATTCGCTGTGCAGGCTTGCATAAATCAGCTCAGCGAGCTTTTTACTGATACCGGGTGCTTTGGCTATTTCGTCAATGCTGGCACGGGACAGCTCCTGCAAGCCACCAAAATGTTTAAGCAAGTCGCGACGACGGGTCGGGCCGACCCCTGCCACCCCTTCCAGGGTTGAGGTTCGCCGGGTTTTGCCACGCCGCGCGCGGTGGCCGGTAATGGCAAATCGGTGGGCTTCGTCGCGAATCTGCTGAATCAAATGCAGCGCCGGTGAGTCGCCCTTCAAGGTGAACTCGTGGGCGGCATCATTCAAGTATAACGTCTCGAAGCCGGCTTTACGCGTGGCGCCCTTGGCCACACCGAGCAGGATCAAGTCGGGCACGGCCAACTCGTTGAGCACGTCACGGGCCATGGACAGCTGGCCCTTGCCGCCGTCCACCAGCAGGATATCGGGCAGCTTGCCCTCGCCGTCCTTCAACTTGCTGAAACGTCGCGTAAGGGCCTGGTGCATGGCGGCATAGTCGTCGCCTGGGGTCACGCCTTCAATGTTGTAGCGCCGGTAATCGGACTTGATCGGCCCTTCCGGTCCGAACACCACGCAGGAGGCCACCGTGGCCTCGCCGCTGGAGTGGCTGATGTCGTAGCACTCCATGCGCTGCGGTGGCTCGTCCAGGTTGAGGACTTCGGCCAAGGCATCGAAACGTGCGGCGATGTGCTGTCGATTTGCCAGCCGCGCGCCAAGCGCTTGCTCGGCGTTGGTCACCGCCAGTTGCTGCCAGCGGGCACGGGTGCCGCGCACGCGGTGGCTGATGTCCAGCTCGCGGCCGCGCAGTTCGTGGATGGCCTCGATCAGCGTCGGGAAGTCTTCATGCACCACGTTGACGATCAGCTCCGACGGCAGGTCGCGTTCGGGGCTGCTGACGTAGTATTGGCCCAGGAACGCGGCCATGACTTCGGCGACTTCTTCATCGATACCGGTTTGCGGGAAGAAGTTCTTGCTGCCCAGCACGCGCCCACCGCGCACGCTGATCAGGTGCACGCAGGCGCCGCCCGGGTTGACGAAAGCGGCGATCACATCAACGTCGCCGGTGCCGCCCTCCATGCTTTGCTGATCCTGGACACGGCGCAGCAGGGAGATCTGGTCGCGCAATTCGGCAGCCCGCTCGAAATCCAGGGTGCTGGCGGCTTGCTCCATGGCCCCTGAGAGCTCATCGGTGAGCGCATTGCTGCGACCTTCGAGGAACATCACCGAATGGCGCACATCTTCTGCGTATTCCGCTGGCTCAACCAAGCCCACACACGGTCCCTTGCAGCGTTTGATCTGGTATTGCAGACACGGCCTGGTGCGGTTCTTGAAGAAGCTGTCTTCGCACTGGCGCACAAAAAAGGTCTTTTGCAGCAGGCTCAGGCTTTCGCGGATCGCTCCTGCGCTGGGATAGGGGCCGAAATACTTGCCCTTGCCCTTCTTCGCGCCCCGGTGAATGCTCAGGCGCGGGAAGTCGCCGTCGGATAAATACACGTAGGGATAGGATTTATCGTCACGCAGCAGAATGTTGTAGGGCGGCCGCCATTCCTTGATCAGCGTCTGCTCAAGCAGCAGTGCCTCGGTTTCATTGGCGGTGATGGTGGTTTCGACCTGGGCGATACGCGCCACCAAGGCAGCGGTTTTCGGCGCCAGGCCGGTCTTGCGAAAGTAGCTCGCCAGGCGGCTCTTCAGGTTCTTGGCTTTGCCGACATAGAGCAGGCGCGCCTCGCTGTCGAACATGCGGTACACGCCGGGGCGGCCACTGCAGGTCGAGAGAAAGGCACTGGGATCAAACGGTGTGGTCATGTCAGGCGCTGGCGTCCACCATGCCGTGGCGCACCGCGAGCAGGGTCAATTCAACATCACTGCTGATGGCGAGCTTCTCGAAAATGCGATAACGGTAGGTGTTGACGGTCTTGGGCGACAGGCAGAGCTTGTCGGAGATCGACTGGACCTTCTGGCAGCCGACGATCATCAGGGCGATCTGGATTTCCCGCTCCGACAGCACGTCAAACGGCGAGTCGCTGGTGGGCTGGAATGATTTGATCGCCAACTGCTGGGCAATCTGCGGGCTGATGTAACGCTGGCCGGCAAAGACCAGGCGAATGGCTTGCACCATCTCGGCCAGGCCTGCGCCCTTGGTCAGGTAACCGGCGGCGCCCGCCTGGAGCAGGCGTGTAGGAAACGGGTCTTCCTCGCACACGGTCACCACCACGACTTTGATGTCCGGATGGCTGCGCAACAATTTGGTAGTGGCACCAAGACCGCCAATCCCAGGCATCTTGACGTCCATCAGCACCACATCGGGTTTCAACTCCCGCGCCTTGATCAGGGATTCCTCCCCTGACTCAGCCTGGCCGACTACTTGCAGGCCATCGATGTCAGCCAGCATTCGTGTAATGCCTGTACGAACGAGATCATGATCATCGACTACTAGCACCCTAATCAAGCAGACACCTCGCGATATGGTCTTATAGGTTGCTGAACACCTTAGCAAAAAACCAAGGCGCAGACCTAGCTGCAAGCGTCATATATATAGACATTACGCACACTTTAAGCCGGTACACGCCGGCAGGCCGCCCATTATGCTGAGCAGAAGGTCAGCTTTGCGTGAGCACCGGCTGGCGTTTCCGGTTTACTCCGCGGGGCCTGGCCGACATTCACGCTCCATGCGCCAGAAGCAATCCTCTTCCCCGACAATGCTCAAACCGTGGCGCTGATACAGCCTTCGCGCCGGGTTGGTCTTGAACACCGTCAACCGCAGAAGGCCCTGCGCCTGCGCCTTCAGCGCGACTTGCTCCAGCACCCAACTGCCTGCGCCCTGCTTGCGGCAGGTTTCAAGCAGGTGCAATTCGCGAATGTAGAGCGCCCGGCTGTCATCGCTCAAGCTGATAAAGCCCATCACCGCGTCTTCATTGCAGATCAACCAGTTCTCGCGCCCGGCCCAGGCGACGTCAAAACCATTGTCGGACCACAAAAGACCGTACTGCAGGTAATAGCGGCTCATGGTCTCGTGGGTCAGGGTTCGCGCGAACAGCCGGTCCCTTTCTGTCGCCGCGCGCAAGTAAAACGCCATCTCAGAGAACTGCCACGTGGCCAGCCCACTGCCCGCTTTCGCGACGCGCAATCACCAGCGCGTCGCCAACGCCCGGCGCGGCGGCGAGCAGACGGCCATCCGGCGCCCAGACTGCACTGCGCCCCGCGCAAGCCCAACCGCCGGAGGGGCCGCCATGGTTGGCCATCAACACCAGCAACCCATATTCGGCGGCGTAGCCCTGCAGCAACGCGCTGTCCGTTGCATACCCGCTTTCACTGATCAACACGCCGGCGGCGTAGGCAGTAGCGCCCGCCTCTGCCGCCTGACGTGGATGGCTGGCGTGGGAAAAGTCCGCGCAGACTGCCAGCGCGACACGGTTATCACCCCATTCGAGTGCCGCACCGCCTTGCCCCGCAATAAAGGCGGTTTCTTCGCCCGGGTGCAGGTGCTGCTTGGTGTACACCGCCAGTGAGCCGTCCGCGCCCAGCACAAGGGCGCCGATCAACACACCCGACCCGGGCGTCAGTCGAATCGGCATCCCCACTACTGCGGTCAACCTCAGCTCCTGGGCCATTTCACGCAGCGGTGCCAGCACGTCGTCTTGCGGTGCAATGGCCAACCCGGCCGCCAATGAGGGCTCATACCCGGTCAGCGACAACTCGGGAAACACCAGCAGTTGCACACCGTGCTCGGCCGCTGAGCGCATAAGTGCCAGGTGCCGCTCGATATTGGCCGCTACATCGCCGGCGATAGAGATGGACTGAGCAGCAGCAAGGGTCAAAGCAGTCATGGTCGCGTCCGGGCAATCATTATCGGTGTGCTATCAGCGTATCTCGCCCCATAGCCATACGCATCCCCAGGCGATAGAAATTACTGATTGAATCCACCCGCATGCCTCTAGTAAGCTCCCCCCATCATTTGGAGACATACCATGTTGCAACTCACCCACACTCAGGTTTGCCCTGCTGCCAGCGCCCCGCGCTCGGTATCGGCTACCCGTGTGAGCGGTTTGAGCGCACTGGTCAGCTTTTATTTTGGGTATTGGTTTAGCCACTGGCGCGCCTGATACCTGAAATCGGCGCCCAATACTCAAGGGGTCGCCTACCAGAGAAATCTAACCCCCGGTCGGCTCCCCGATCGGGGGTTTTGTTTTTTCAGCCCTTAACAATTTTGTTTCACACCGAACACTTAAAGGACTCACGCCATGAACTACGCCACCTATTACCGCTACGACACTTCCACTGCATGGCGATTTAGCCAGCTCCGTTCGGGACAGCCTGCCGCCTCCGATCGGTCACGTATTGGTGGCAAGCCAACACACGCAGCCAATACGGCCAATTGTCGAACACCCCAGTAGGGCAGAACGTGCGGGAATCGCCCGCCGCTCGCCCAGGAAGCCTTGAATATGAACTCCTCCGTCGCCGCTCTGCCCGTTTCGAACCTCACCAGCGCCAATGAAACGCTGACCCAGCGCCTGCCCAGCGCCCTTGAGCTCAAGCATCAGTTGCCCCTCAGCCCGTTCCTCAATGAGCAGGTTCACGCCCATCGCCACGCCGTGCGCGCCATCCTCAATGGTGAAGATTTACGCTTGCTGGTGATTGTCGGCCCGTGTTCGATCCACGACCCGGAATCGGCCATGGAATACGCACGCAACCTGAAGAAGCTGGCGCTTGAAGTCAGCGACCAGATGCTGCTGGTGATCCGCGCCTACGTCGAAAAGCCGCGCACCACCATCGGCTGGAAAGGTCTGGCCTACGACCCGCACCTGGATGGCAGTGATGACATGGCCGCCGGCCTCACCCTGTCCCGCCAACTGATGCGCGAAATGCTGCGCCTGGGCCTGCCGGTTGCGACCGAACTGCTGCAACCCATGGCCGCCGGTTACTTCGATGACCTGCTGAGCTGGGTCGCCATCGGTGCGCGCACCACCGAATCGCAGATCCACCGCGAAATGGCGAGTGGCCTGGGCATGCCCGTGGGCTTCAAGAACGGCACCGACGGCGGCGTGGCGATTGCCTGCGACGCGATGCGTTCGGCGTCCCACCCGCACCGCCACTTCGGCGTCGACAGCCAGGGCCATCCGGCAATCATCCAGACCCCGGGCAACCCCGATACGCACCTGGTGCTGCGCGGCGGTCACCGTGGGCCGAACTACGATGCGCACAGCGTGGCGCAGGTGAAGCAGGACTTGGCCAAGTCCAAAGTCGCGGCACGGGTCATGGTCGACTGCAGCCACGCTAACAGTGGCAAGGACCCGCTGCGTCAGCCGGCGGTATTCAACGAAGTACTGGAACAGCGCCTTCAGGGCGACACGTCGCTGATCGGCATGATGCTCGAAAGCCACTTGTTCGAAGGCTGCCAGCCGCTGAGCGCGTCGATGAAATACGGTGTGTCAGTGACCGATGGTTGCCTGGGCTGGAACGGCACCGAACAGTTGTTGCGCAGTGCGGCAGAGCGCTTGCGGGAACAGAATCCTGTCTGACAATGAAGCTCAACTGTGGGAGCTGGCTTGCCTGCGATAGCCATAAGTATCTACACAACTTTCAAGGCCGAAAAATCTCCCTGTAGTGAGCGGGCTTGCCCCGCGCTGGGCTGCGAAGCGGCCCCAACAAAGACTCCGCCGAGTTCCAGATAGAACCAGGTTGCCTGGTTTGGGGC
>NZ_JBARTQ010000432.1:0-16531 GCF_049645325.1 Pseudomonas sp.
CGCCAAGCCAGCTGCTAAAACCGCTGCTGCGAAACCAGCCGCCAAGCCAGCTGCCAAAACCGCTGCTGCGAAACCAGCCGCCAAGCCAGCTGCCAAAACCGCTGCTGCGAAACCAGCCGCCAAGCCAGCTGCCAAAACCGCTGCTGCGAAACCAGCCGCCAAACCAGCTGCTAAAACTGCTGCTGCGAAACCAGCCGCCAAGCCAGCTGCCAAAACCGCTGCTGCAAAACCAGCCGCCAAGCCAGCTGCCAAACCTGCTGCTGCGAAACCAGCCGCTAAGCCAGCTGCTAAAGCCGCTGCTGCAAAACCCGCTGTAAAACCAGCTGCCGCAAAACCAGCTGTCAAGCCTGCCCCGGCCAAGCCAGTAAGTGCTGCTGCACCTGCCACTACCCCGGCAGCGTCCACCGCTCCAACCGCATCGGCCAGCAGCACGCCTGCATCGGTAACGCCGAGCACCACCCCAACCAGCGCTTCCTAAGTGCTGGTGGCTGCGGCGCGCAGTAAGTCCAGCGCGTCGTGGTCACGGTTGGCGGCTTCGGTCGCCAAGCCTTCAAGCCATCTGTGTTGACCGCTCTGAGTCGGCCATGGCTGCGCCAGCGTCTCCAGACGCGCCAATAATTGCCGCTCGGCATCCAGCTCCAGGGCTTTGACCCGCTCGCGTAACCCCGCCAAATCCTGATCTTGCTGCGCCATGGCGCGCCATTGCATGCGCACCTGTCGTAATGGCTCGACCACTTGCGACTGCCAAGGCGCAGCGATTTGTTCAAGCGCCTCGACACGTTCGGCGGTCAGCGCCACACCGCGCTGCTCCAGCCACGCCCCACAGAGCAACAGGCACACATCCGCCCCTTGCTTCTGCAAGCGCAGGCAAGCGGCTTCGACGCCCGGGTGGGCGTAAGTCGAGAGGGCAAAGCTCCACAGGTCAGCGCACATATTCACACCCAAGCCAGCGGCCAACGAAGCTGGTAGACTCCGCCGCCATTATGATCCGACTTCAAAGCCTAACATTACAGCGTGGCCCGCAACGTCTTCTTGAAGATGCCGAGCTGACCCTGCACGCCGGTCACAAAGCCGGCCTGATCGGTGCCAATGGCGCCGGCAAATCCACGCTGTTCGCCCTGTTGCTGGGTGAGTTGACCCCGGATTCCGGGGACTGCTTGCTGCCGGCCGACTGGCGTATCGCCCATATGCGCCAGGAGATCGATACCCTGGACCGCATCGCCATCGACTACGTGCTTGATGGCGACTTGCGTCTGCGCCAGGTGCAACACGACCTCGCCGAGGCCGAGAAAGCCCAGGATGGCGCCGCCCAGGCCCGCCTGCACTCGGAACTCGACAGCGCCGACGGCTACACCGCCGATGCCCGCGCCCGCAAGATGCTCGCCGGCCTTGGGTTTACCAATGAGCAGATGGACCGCCCGGTCGCCGACTTCTCCGGTGGCTGGCGCATGCGCCTGAACCTGGCGCAGGCACTGATGTGCCCGTCGGACCTGCTGCTGCTCGATGAACCGACCAACCACTTGGACCTCGATGCGATCCTGTGGCTGGAGGATTTCCTCAAGAACTACCAAGGCACCTTGCTGCTGATTTCCCACGACCGGGATTTCCTCGACGCCGTGGTCGACAACATTGCCCACGTCGAACAGAAGAAAATCACCCTGTACCGTGGCGGCTACACCGCGTTCGAACGCGCCCGTGCCGAGCGTATGGCCCAGCAGCAACAGGCCTACGAGAAGCAGCAAGTGCAGCGTGCGCACATGGAAAGCTACATTGCGCGCTTCAAGGCCCAGGCCACCAAGGCCCGCCAGGCCCAGAGCCGGATCAAGGCCCTGGAGCGCATGGAAGAACTGTCGGCGGCCCACGTCGATTCACCGTTCGACTTCGTGTTCCGCGAGTCGGTGAAAATCTCCAGCCCGTTGCTGGACCTCTCGGATGCACGCCTGGGTTATGGCGACAAAACCATCCTGGAGAAGGTCAAGCTGCAGCTAACGCCGGGCGCGCGCATCGGTTTGCTCGGCCCTAACGGCGCGGGCAAGTCGACGCTGATCAAGAACCTGTCTGGCGAGCTGCAACCGTTGGCCGGCCGCCTGACCCGTGGCGAGAACCTGGTAGTGGGCTACTTCGCCCAGCATCAGCTGGACTCGCTCGACGCCAAGGCCAGCCCTTTGTTGCACTTGCAGCGCCTGGCACCGACCGAGCGTGAGCAAACCCTGCGCGACTTCCTCGGTGGTTTCGATTTCCGGGGTGCGCGCATTGATGAGCCGGTGCTGAATTTCTCCGGTGGCGAAAAAGCGCGCCTGGCCCTGGCGTTGATCGCCTGGGACCGCCCGAACCTGTTGCTGCTCGACGAACCGACCAACCACCTGGACCTGGAAATGCGCCTGGCGCTGACCATGGCCCTGCAGGAATTCAGCGGTGCGGTATTGGTGGTGTCTCACGATCGCCACTTGCTCAAGAGCACCACTGACAACTTCCTGCTGGTGGCTGACGGCAAGGTCGAAGAGTTTGACGGCGACCTCGACGACTACGCGCGCTGGCTGACGGATTACCGCCTGCGCAACGCGCCGGTCAGCAACACGCCGGTCAACCCGGACAAGACTGACAAGAAGGCCCAGCGCCAGGCCGCCGCCGCACTGCGCCAGCAGTTGGCGCCCCACAAGCGCGAAGCCGACAAGCTCGAAGCCGAGCTGGGCAAGGTGCACGAGCGCCTGGCCAAGATCGAAACCAGCCTGGGCGACAGCGCCGTGTATGAAGCCGCGCGCAAGGATGAATTACGTGACCTGCTGGCCGAACAGGCCAAGCTCAAGGTGCGCGAAGGGCAACTGGAGGAAACCTGGATGGAAGCCCTCGAACTGCTCGAAAGCCTGCAAGCGGAGCTGGAGGCGCTGTCCTGATGGACGCGCTGCAGTTGCCGCTGCCGGCGCAATGGGTCGAGCCTGTGTGGATCGGCGTGCAAATCCTGCTGATCCTGCTGGCCGGCTACTTCGCCCAGCGATTCGTCGCCAAAGGCCTCACGCGCCTGGGCGAGCGCTACCCGTTCCCGCCACAACTGTTGATGCCGCTGCGCGGCGGCTTGCGCTGGCTGATCATGGGCAGTGCGCTGATCTTCGTTCTCGGCCGCCTGGGCGTGTCTGCCACGGTGTTGTGGACGGCGTTGTCGGGGTTTGTCGCCGTTGCCGCCGTGGCGTTCTTTGCCATGTGGTCGGTGTTGTCGAACCTGCTGTGCGCGATTCTGATCTTCACGGTCGGGCCGTTTCGCCTGGGTGACATCGTCGAGCTGGTGGACACTGTCGACAAACCGGGCGTGAAAGGGCGGGTGGTCGCGATCAACCTGCTCTACACCACGCTGGTGGAAGTCGCCGAAGCCGGCACCGACAGCGCAATGGTGCAGGTGCCTAACAGCTTGTTTTTCCAGCGCTCTGTGCGCCGCTGGCCAGGCAACCACGTGTTCCCGGGCGACCGCTAGCATTCACATCGTGTAAAAATTTATAGCCAGCCTTTGGTCGCTGGAGTTAGCTTTAGGCACAACCGCTAACTCTTCCCTGAGGTGTGTAATGGCACTCGACACATGGCTGGCCTTTTTCGTGGCCAGTTGGATTATCTCCCTTTCGCCTGGCGCTGGCGCCATCGCTTCGATGTCCAGCGGCCTGCAATACGGTTTCCTGCGCGGCTACTGGAACGCCATTGGCCTGCAACTGGGGCTGGCGATGCAGATTGCCGTGGTCGCGGGCGGCTTGGGTGCCATTCTGGCGGCATCCTCCACCGCGTTTTATGCGATCAAATGGTTTGGCGTGGCGTACCTGGTGTACCTGGCCATCAAGCAATGGCGTGCCTTGCCCATGGACATGACCGATGACGCGGCCGTGCGCCCGATCGGCAAGCCCATGGCGATGATGTTCCGTGGTTTCCTGGTCAACGCCAGCAACCCCAAGGCCCTGGTGTTCATGCTGGCGGTACTGCCGCAGTTCGTGAACCCGCAGGCGCCGCTGCTGACTCAGTACCTGATCCTGGGCGCGACGATGATCAGCGTCGACATGATCGTCATGGCGGGATACACGGGCTTGGCGTCGAAAGTATTGCGCCTGTTGCGCACGCCCAAGCAGCAAAAACGCATGAACCGCACGTTTGCCGGGTTGTTCGTGGGCGCGGCGGGGTTTCTTGCCAGCTTGCATCGCGCAACGACTTGAAGCTGACGAAACCGGTTCAAAACCGTGGGAGCTGGCTTGCCTGCGATAGCATCACCTCGGTGTAACTGATACACCGCGGTGCCTGCATCGCAGGCAAGCCAGCTTCTACATTGGTTGTGTGTGGCGTGTGAACGTGTGGCTCAGCGCAGAATCTTCGGCGCTTCATCCCTTGGCAGGTTATTGCGCAGCGCGGGTTTACCCGGGTCTTGATAGCCGCCACCCAACTGCTCGGCCAATTGCCTGGCAACGTCTTCACCCAACGCTTTCGACACCTCTTTCACCACCCGCGGCCGGTTCAGGCTCACGCGCACGTCGCGGTTGTTCACCAACTTGGTGTCCTGGCCTTCACCCATGGCGGTAAATGCCGAGGTGATCTCGAACGTACGGGTGTTGATCAGGCTGAAATCCGCCACCAGTGTCAGGCCCAGTACGGCCGAGTAGCTGTTGGTGTGGTCCAGGGCGTTGATGTCCTGGGTGAAGTCGATGTCCGACAGCGTGCCGAACAGCACGTAATCCGCCCCCTTGAAGTCACCGGCCTTGATGCGCTTGATCACGTCATAGACGTCGCCCTTGGCGTCGGCGGTGTAAGGCGTGCCCTGCACCAGTTGGAACTGGTGGGACTTGAGGATCGCACCCTTGATGTCACCGCTGAATTTACGCAGCTCAGCCTGCTCGATGTACTGGGTACGGCTCTCGTACTCGCTGTAGCTCGACGCGCCGCTGGCGTTGTAGGCGCTGGCCTGGAAATTATTGCTGGCCGATACCGTGTGGATGTACTCCTCGACCTGCGTCTCGTAAGCCAGGTCGGTCACCGCGATCTTCGGGGCTGCCGAGGCGCCAACGGCGCACAGCAGGCTGATCATGCCGATCCATGCACGCATTGCTTAGCGCTCCGTGGTCTTGCGGATTTCTTTTTCGTCCATCCACTCGGCCAGACCGCTTTCGACGTCGATCAACTGCAGGCTGAACTTGTAGAACACGTCCTTGTAGTCCGAGCTGCGCTTGACGATGGAACTGATGGAGCCTTCCAGGCGGTACTTGGCCGCGACCATGTTGCCGGTCTTGCTCACGGTGGACTTCTTGTACAGGCCGCTCTGGTTCTGCAGCTTGAGCTGGTCGACCTGGCTTTGCATGTCGGTGTTGTCGCTGGCAAAGCGCGCGGTGCCGGTCTTCATCAACTGGGTCTTGATCGACGTGGTGATCTCACGGGTGTCGATGTACTCGCTGGTTTTGTTCTTCACGTCATACACCTGCACCACCGGGCGGCCTTGCAGGATGCCGGACTGCGCCAGGGAGCGGGTCATGCTCTCGGCGATCATCTGCAGGTCGGTGGAGCCGAACTCGTTGGTCACCAGTTCCACGGCCTTAGAGTCGCCGTAGCTGATGTTCTTGCCGCCGAGTACGGGCGAGGTGTTGGAGCAGCCAGTGGCCAGAAGGGCGACGACGGCGAGGATCGAGAAGCGTGCAAACATGGGAATGTCTCTCTGCAGCTGAATTAAGGGGTTTTCACTTCAAGGCGGAAGTCGGCTGCCTGGGGCAGGTTGGCGATGGCCGGCAGGAAGGTCGCCTGGTTGGCGTACAGGTTCAGCACTTTCCAGGTGTCTTCATCGCCCACCGGGAAACCGTCGGCGCCCAGCCAGGCGAAGCGGTAATACATCATCTGGTTGCTGCTGGTGATGTTGCTCAACTGCACCTTGGCGGTGAGGAAGCCGTTTTCGCGGGCGACCCGAATGGCACCGACGGCGATGCCCTTGAATGTGCCCATCACCACGATTTTGCTGGCGGCGCTGCCGGGCTCCGGCGGCGACGGGGTAGCGCAGCCTGCAAGCAGGACCAGCGCCAGGGCGCCGAAGATGAAATGACGCATAGCGTGCTCCTTAAGGTTGTTTGAGGGCGATGGCCTGGCCTGCAGCGCTCGGCACTACATGGGCAGCGAGGCCGCCGGTGAACACTTGGTTGCCGACCACGCGCAGGGTGATCACTTGGTAGCGCTGGTCGGCCTTGACCGTCACCAGCGTGCCGCCCAAGGCGTTGGGCAGGCTGACCTGGTGCTCGCCATGCTTGAGGCGCAGGCGAGTCACTTGGGTCATGTCCGGCAGCGTGCGCCAGGTGCGAGTGTCGGCGCCTTCGGTCACGGCCGAGGCGATGCCCAGCACCAGGCCTGCCATGGGGTTGGTCTTGTTCAGGTTGTTTTGCGTGATGCCACGGCTGACCGCACGCACGGTGGTGCGCAGGATGATTCCTGGCATGTCGTCACGCAGGGCGCGGCGGGACATGGCGGTGGTGCTGTTGAGCACGGTGAGGTTCTGTTGCTGCCCATCAACGCCGATCTGGGCGAAGGACGCGGTGGAGGTATCAGCCTTGATCACCGGGAACGACAGCGGAGTGATCACCAGGTGGCCGTCGATGGGAATCGGCAGCGGCAGGCGAATCGAATCACGCGCGGGTGCCAGGCCGCTTTGAACGACGATCAACACGTCGGTCTCATCCGCGCCGACCTTGGATGCATCCAGGTTCAACAGCGCTTGCTCCAACAGTGGCGTGTTGGGGCGCAACTCGGCGGCTTTGCGGTAGCCGGGTGCAGCCAAGTCTTTTTCGCCCAGGGCTTCGTAGACGAAGCCTGCCAGGTAATGGCTGAACGCACTCTGGTAGCTGTTTTTCAGGCCGACCACTTCGGGTGCATCCAGCGCTTCGACCGGGTAACCGCGCAGGTCTTTGATCTGGGTGGTCACGCCCTGGCGCTCGGCTTCGTTTTCGCGCTTGAGGTATTCCTTGTCGCGCAGGTCGGCGATCACCGCTTCGCGCTCGTGGGTCTTCTTGATCTCGGTACGTGCGCCGTCGAAGTCGTTCAGGGCCAGCAGGTTCAAGGCCATCTGGGTGGTCAGCATGACTTTTTCGTAGTCATAACCTTCGTAGCGGCGCACCTTGTCGTTGACCAGGAAGCTGCCGAACTGGGAGAGGTATCTTTCGCTGTCGAACTTGACCGACTCTTCCCACTTGTAGACCTGCAGGTCGGCGCTGCGCCAGGCGGTCTGGCTGCCGGTGAGGTCGCCCTTGGCCCGCAGCAGTTCGCCTTTTTCGAAGAAATAGAGCAGGTCCTTGTCTTCGCCGGTGTTGTTCTTTTCCAGCAGCGTCAGGGCGCCGTCGACATTGCCGGTGGCCAATTGCTGGTTGGTGGCTTGCAGCTCAGTGTCGTAGCTGCGAAACATTGAGCAACCGGAGAGCAAGGTCACCGCCGCCAACGCGAGCGGAGGTAATGCGCGAAATGCCATGCAGACTTCTTCCCTGAAAGTATTCAGCTGATGTGGTTAATCCTCATAAAAACGAGGATTTAAATTCCCTTTCGCGCTAACAGGGCGCGGCATTATAGGCGCCGTTGCTGGCAAAACAATGGCTTTTTGCCGCTGCCTTTTCCTCAAAAAATGCCACTGTCGCGCTTTGACCTGCCTCGCCTTCGTTGCGCCACATCACTAACGTCTTGAGTCAAACCCCTTAACGTTCAACAATGTGTTACTTCGTATTTACCTTTGAGATTCATTCATGATTGCCCCCTTTCGTTTCCTGGCCTGGCTGTTGCTGCCGGCGCTGATGTCGTGCAGCTTCAATCTGCTGGCCGCAACGGCCGAGGGCGCGCCACAAGCCCTGCATTTGCTGGACTACATTGGTGCTGACTACCCTCCTACGGTAGAGGCGGGCAAGGTTATCGATGAATCCGAATACCGCGAACAGGTAGAGTTTCTCGGGGTGTTGCAGGGCTTGGTGGCAGCACTGCCGCAAAGGCCGGAACGCGCGGAGTTGGTCAAGGGTGTCGAGGAATTGTCAGCGGCTGTAACGGCACATGAGGATGGCGCGACAGTCGCCCGCCAGGCGCGTCAGTTGGGCGCCAAGCTGGCGGTGGCGTATGAGGTCAGCCAGGCCCCGGCGATCACGCCTGACCCTGCGCGCGGTGCGCCGCTTTACGCCCAGCATTGCTCGGTCTGCCACGGCACTGCCGGTGCCGGGGATGGCCCGGCAGGCATGGGCATGACGCCGGCGCCCGCCAACTTGCGCGATGCCACGCGGCTGGACCGCCTGAGCCTTTATGCGATCTACAACACCCTCGGCCTGGGTGTCGAAGGCACAGACATGCCGTCTTTCGCTGATCAATTGGACGACCGCCAGCGCTGGGACCTCGCGACCTACATCGCGGGTTTCACGGCCGACCCGGTTGCTGCCAAAAGCGAGCAACCCTTCAACCTCGCCGACCTGGCCCGTCAAACCCCGAATGAGGTCCTGGCCGCCAGCGGCCCGGCGGCCGCCTCGACGTTCCGTGCCCAGCGCGCGCAACCGCCACAGGTCAAGCGTGGCCCGGCGCAGTTGCTCGACTACACCGCCATGACGCTGGACAAGAGCCTCGCCGCCTTCCGCAGTGGTGACCACGAACAGGCCTATGACCTGTCGGTGGCCGCGTACCTGGAGGGCTTTGAGCTGGTGGAAAGCTCCCTCGACAACGTCGACGCCAATGTGCGCAAAGACACTGAAAAGGCCCTGATGGCCTACCGGCAGTCGTTGCAGGACGGTTTGCCGGTCGAGCAGGTGCAGCAGCGCCTGGACGTGGCCAAGGGCAAACTGACTGAATCTGCCGGTTTGCTCGGCAGCGATGGCTTGAGCTGGTCGCTGAGCTATATCTCCGGCCTGCTGATCCTGTTGCGTGAAGGCCTGGAAGCGATCCTGGTGCTGGCGGCAATCCTCGCCTTCCTGCGCAATACCGGCCAGCAATCGGCGGTACGCAGTGTCAACGTGGGCTGGGGCTTGGCGCTGTTGGCGGGCTTGGCCACCTGGGCGTTGGCGGCGTATGTGATTGACGTCAGCGGCGCCCAGCGTGAATTGCTCGAAGGCTGCACCGCGCTGTTTGCCAGTGTGATGGTGCTGTGGCTGGGCGTGTGGATGCACGACCGACGTCACGCGGCGGCCTGGCAGGACTACATCAAGAGCAGCCTGGTGGGCGGCGGTGGGCGGTTCGGTTTTGCCATGCTGGCGTTCTTCTCGGTGTACCGCGAGTTGTTCGAAGTGATCCTGTTCTACGAAACCCTGTGGCTGCAAGCGGGCCCGGCCGGGCACAACGCGGTGCTGGCCGGTGGCGCCACCGCGCTGGTGCTGCTGGTGGGGTTGGCGTGGGTGATCCTGCGCGGTTCGGCGAAGCTGCCGCTGGCATTGTTCTTTGGTATCAATGCGGCGCTGCTGTGTGCACTGTCGGTGGTGTTCGCCGGGCATGGTGTGAAGGCGTTGCAGGAAGCCGGCATCTTCGGCACGCGGCCGGTGGCGTTCTTTGACTTTGACTGGCTGGGCATCCACGCCGATGCGTACTCGCTGAGTGCGCAGGCGGTAGCGATCCTGGCAATTGTGGTGCTGTACGGGCGCAGCCGACTGGCCGAGAAACGTCGAGTGGTGGCCTGACATGCGCGTGTGGATCGATGCTGACGCGTGCCCTCGGGCGGCCAAGGACCAAGTGGTCAAGTTCGCCCTCAAGCGCCAGTTCGAGGTGGTGCTGGTGGCGGGGCAAAGCCAGATCAAGCCGAGCTTTGCCTGTGTGAAGCTGATCGTGGTGCCCAGCGGGCCGGACGCGGCAGACGATTACCTGGTAGAGCATGCGCTGCCAGGTGAGTTGGTGATCTGCAGCGATGTGCCCCTGGCCGACCGTCTGGTGAAGAAAGGCGTGACGGCGCTTGACCCACGCGGCAAGGAGTTCAGCCCGGCGAACATGAGTGAGCGGCTGGCGGTGCGCAACCTGTTCACCGATCTGCGCGAGCAGGGCCAGATGGGCGGCGGGCCACCGCCCCACGGGGAAAAGGACAAGCAGGCATTTGCCAACGCTCTGGACCGAATTCTCACCAGGTTGATGCGTCCGGCCTGACCGGAAGTCTGCGATTTTTTGTGGTGAGCGGGCTTGTCCCGCGCTGGGTCGCGCAGCGGCCCCAAGCCCTGTGCCGCCGCATTAACTGCGCCACCGCGCCGCCTGACACAGGGGCGGCTTCGCCACCCAGCGCGGGGCAAGCCCGCTCACCACAGAGGCCACCACACCACATTCACCACAGCAAGCCAGCTTGTTGAATCAATCGTTCTCGTGGGTCAGCTCCAACACCCGGTCCACGAGTTTGTTGATCCCGGATGCGACCTCGCTGATGCTCTTGCCAACCATATAAGCCGGGGTGCTCACCAATTTGCGCGCCTCGTCTTCGACGATGTCTTCCACCGTACATTCACGGTGGGTGGCGCCCATCTTGTCCAGGGCTGCCGCCGTGTCGGGGCAGTTGCCGATGGTGCAGGTCACGCCTGGGCCGTAGATTTTCGCGGCCAGCGCCGGCGAGATGCAGATCAGCCCCACCGGTTTGCCCGCTTCGGCAAAGGCTTCGGCCAGCTCCAACACCTGTGGGTTAACACTGCAACCGGCGCCCTCCACGGCAAAGTTCGACAGGTTCTTCGCCGCGCCAAACCCGCCTGGCACGATCAGCGCGTCGAACTCGTCGGCGTTGGCTTCGCGTATGTCCTTTACCTCTCCCCGGGCGATGCGCGCCGACTCCACCAGTACATTGCGCGACTCGGGCATCTCTTCGCCGGTGAGGTGGTTGATCACCTGCAGTTGCGCAATATCCGGCGCAAAGCATTGGACCTGAGCGCCACGCTGGTCCAGGCGCAGCAAGGTGATCACGCTTTCATGGACCTCTGCACCGTCGTACACGCCACAGCCGGAAAGGATCACTGCAATCTTTTTGCTCATGGGCTTTCTCCCTATTTTGTGGCGTTAAATGTCTACTAATTTGTCACCTGTTGCCAATGGGATCCAGGGCCGCTACACCTAATCTTGATGTAACAAAAATAGACCGGACTAGCCCATGGACTTCGTGCCTTACGCGGTACCGTTTTTCATTGCCTTGATTGTGGTTGAGCTGCTGGCCGACCGATGGCGCGGCGCGCGCAATTATCGGGTGGCGGATGCCATCAACAGCCTCAGCACAGGTGTGTTGTCGACCACCACCGGCCTGCTGACCAAAGGTGTGGGGTTGTTGACCTACGCGTTTGCCCTCAAACACCTGGCGCTGATCGAACTGCCCGCCCAGAGCATCTGGACCTGGGTGTTTGCCTTCGTGTTCTACGACTTCTGCTACTACTGGCTGCATCGCTGCGGCCATGAGCGCAACATCCTCTGGGCCGCGCACTCGGTGCATCACCAGAGCGAGGACTACAACCTCAGCACCGCCCTGCGCCAGACCAGCACCGGCTTCCTGTTGAGCTGGATTTTCTACCTGCCCCTGGCCGTGCTGGGTGTGCCGCTGGTGGTGTTTATCAGCGTGGCCTCGCTCAATCTTCTGTATCAATTCTGGGTGCATACCCGCCACGTGCCCAAGCTCGGCTGGTTCGAGTGGTTTTTCGTCACGCCCTCCAATCATCGAGCCCACCATGCACAGAACGCTCTTTACATGGATCGCAACTATGGCGGCGTGTTCATTATTTGGGACCGTCTGTTCGGTTCGTTCCAGGAAGAAGACGAAAACGAACCGGTGATTTTTGGCGTGACCACGCCGCTGGCCAGTTGGAACCCGCTGTGGGCCAACCTGCAGTTTTATGCACAGTTGTGGAGTGATGCGCGGCGTACCGAGAGTAAGTGGGACAAGCTGCGCATCTGGTTCATGCGCACCGGCTGGCGCCCGGCGGACGTGATGGAGAAATACCCGATGGCCAAGCCGGACTTGAGCCAATTCCGCAAATTCGAAGTGCCGTTGGACGCGCGCCAGCAGGTCTATGTCGCCCTGCAATTCGTGGGGTATGTGGGGTTCGGC
This sequence comes from Pseudomonas sp., assembly GCF_049645325.1. Classification (GTDB taxonomy): domain Bacteria; phylum Pseudomonadota; class Gammaproteobacteria; order Pseudomonadales; family Pseudomonadaceae; genus Aquipseudomonas. Next base: position 12,005 of record NZ_JBARTQ010000432.1, read on the forward strand.
AGTTATTTGATGAATTTCGGTGAAGGGCTGCCGACGGCGGCGCTGGTCCTGGGCTGGAGCGCGATGGCATTAGGATTGTTCACGTTGGGCGTCGCCCTGGAGAACCGCCCGTGGGCGCTGAAGGCTGAGCTGGTGCGCCTGGGGCTGAATGTGCCGTTGGTGTGGCTGGCGCCGCTGGTCGGGTTGTGGCCAGCCGGTAGCCTGGGTTGGCTGGGGCTGGCCAGTTACAGCCTGGTCAGCGGCATCGGCCTCTACTGCTGCAGAGACCGGCTTACTCGACTGGCGTCTTAGGCGTTTCGTTTTTCTGCGACTCGGCCAGTTGTTGCTCAGCCAGGCGGGCCTTGGCGTCGGCACAGGCCTGACGGGTGATGCGTGCGTTCTTGAAACGGCGACGCAACCATAGGCCCAGGCCCAGCAGCAGCAAGGCGCCCAGTACCCACAGCTCGTACTTCTTGACGCTGCCCAGCATGCCTTCGAGCACTGCGCCGAAGTGGTAGGCCGCAGCCCCCAGCGCCGCTGCCCAAACCGCTGCGCCAATCCCGTTGAGGATCAAGTAGCGCACAGGCGGGTAGCCGGACAGGCCGATCGCCACGGGCATGACCGTGCGCAAGCCATACACAAAGCGGAAGCTCAGCACCCAGATATCCGGATGCTTGCGGATATGCTCCAGGGCCTTGTCGCCCATCAGTTGCCAGCGTGGCTTGCGCGCCAACAGTTTGCGGCCGTGCTTGCGCCCCAGGAAGTACCACAACTGGTCGCCGGCGTAGCTGCCAAAAAAGGCAACGACCACCACCAGGTTGATATCCATGTATCCACGGAACGCCAGGAAGCCTGCGAGTACCAGGATGGTCTCGCCTTCGAAGAACGTGCCGAGGAAGAGGGCAAAGTAGCCGAAGTCATGCAGAAATTGTTGAAGCATGGTCTAGGGTGCTGGCGAAATGAACGCGCAGCCTACGCCTTCGTGAACATTCATGAAAGTATCGAGATGTGTCACGAAGTGAACATTTCCTACATAAACGACGAATGCGACTACAGGTCGCATCGATAAGCACAACTGTCATTCCTTCGTCATAATGGCCGCTTATAACTGCAACGCTCGCCCGTCAACGCGGGCTCAGGAGTCTGTCGTGAGCTTTACCCCTGCCAATCGCCTGTTCCCTGCCACCCGTCTGCGTCGCAATCGCCGTGATGATTTTTCTCGCCGTCTGGTCCGTGAAAACGTGTTGACGACGAATGATCTGATCCTGCCGGTGTTTGTGCTGGACGGTGAAAATCGCCGGGAAGCGGTGGCGTCGATGCCGGGTGTGGAGCGCTTGACCGTTGATCTGCTGCTTATCGAAGCGGCGAAGTGGGTTGAGCTGGGGATTCCGGCGCTGGCGCTGTTTCCGGTCACACCGTCCGAACTCAAGTCCCTTGATGCTGCTGAAGCCTGGAACCCTGAGGGGATCGCCCAGCGTGCCACCCGCGCCCTGCGCGAGCGGTTCCCCGAGCTGGGGGTGATCACCGACGTAGCGCTGGACCCGTTCACCACCCACGGCCAGGATGGCATTCTCGACGAAGACGGCTACGTTCAGAACGACATCACCGTCGATGCGCTGGTCAAGCAAGCCTTGTCCCACGCGGCGGCCGGTGCTCAGGTGGTTGCGCCGTCGGACATGATGGACGGCCGCATCCAGGCGATTCGTGAAGCCCTGGAATTGGCCGGTCACGTCAATGTGCGGATCATGGCCTACTCGGCCAAGTACGCCAGCGCCTATTACGGCCCGTTCCGCGATGCGGTGGGCTCGGCGTTGAACCTGGGCAAGGCCAACAAGGCGTCGTACCAGATGGACCCGGCCAACAGCCATGAAGCCCTGCACGAAGTGGCGGCCGACCTCGCCGAAGGCGCCGACATGGTGATGGTCAAACCCGGGATGCCCTATTTGGACATCCTTTATCGGGTCAAAGAGGAATTCAAGGTGCCGACCTTTGTCTATCAGGTCAGCGGTGAATACGCCATGCACATGGCCGCGATCCAGAATGGTTGGTTGAGTGAAGGGGTGATCCTCGAATCCCTGACTGCCTTTAAACGTGCCGGCGCCGATGGCATTCTGACTTACTTCGCCGCCCGCGCTGCCCAATTGCTTAGAGAGCAACAATAGCCCTCACAGGAACACTCGATGAATACCGAAGGACTCTCCGAAGTTGCCGTAAAAGACGCTCACCCGGTGGTGGAACAAGTCACCGAGACCCCGCCGGAACTGGAGCCAGCCCCGCCTGCCGTGGTGGCCGAAGCGCCCGCGCCGGCGGCGCCAGTGGTCGCGGTGACCAACCTGGATGACAGCAGCCTGTACATCCACCGCGAGCTGTCACAACTGCAATTCAACATCCGCGTGCTGGAGCAGGCACTGGATGAGTCCTACCCGTTGCTGGAACGGCTGAAATTCCTGCTGATTTTCTCCAGCAACCTGGACGAGTTTTTCGAAATCCGCGTCGCCGGCCTCAAGAAACAAATCACCTTTGCCCGCGAACAAGCTGGCGCCGATGGCCTGCAGCCGCACCAGGCCCTGGCGCGCATCAGCGAGCTGGTGCACGGCCATGTCGACCGCCAATACGCGATCCTCAACGACATCCTGCTGCCGGAACTGGAAAAACATCAGGTCCGCTTCATCCGTCGTCGCCACTGGACCACCAAGATCAAGACGTGGGTGCGTCGCTATTTCCGTGACGAAATCGCGCCGATCATCACCCCGATCGGCCTCGACCCGACGCACCCGTTCCCGTTGCTGGTGAACAAGAGCCTCAACTTCATCGTCGAGCTGGAAGGCATCGACGCCTTCGGTCGCGATTCGGGCCTGGCGATTATTCCGGCGCCGCGTCTGCTGCCACGCATCATCAAGGTACCGGAAGAGGTAGGGGGCGCTGGCGATAACTATGTATTCCTCTCGTCGATGATCCATGCGCACGCCGATGACCTGTTCCAGGGCATGAAGGTCAAGGGTTGCTACCAGTTCCGCCTGACCCGAAACGCCGACCTGGCGCTGGACTCCGAAGACGTCGAAGACTTGGCGCGTGCCCTGCGCGGCGAGCTGTTCTCGCGCCGCTATGGCGATGCGGTACGTCTGGAAGTGGCCGATACCTGCCCGAAACACTTGTCGGACTACCTGCTCAAGCAGTTCAACCTCGGCGAGACCGAGCTGTACCAAGTCAACGGCCCGGTGAACCTGACGCGTCTGTTCAGCATTACCGGCCTGGACAGCCACCCGGAGCTGCAGTACACGCCGTTCACACCGCAGATCCCGAAATTGCTGCAAAACAGCGAGAACATTTTCAGCGTGGTGAGCAAGCAGGATATTTTGCTGCTGCACCCGTTCGAGTCGTTCACGCCGGTGGTGGACCTGCTGCGCCAGGCTGCGAAAGACCCGCATGTATTGGCCGTACGCCAGACCCTGTACCGTTCCGGCGCCAACTCGGAAATTGTCGATGCGCTGGTCGACGCCGCGCGTAACGGCAAGGAAGTCACCGCGGTGATCGAGCTGCGTGCGCGGTTCGACGAAGAGTCCAACCTGCAACTGGCGAGCCGCCTGCAAGCAGCCGGTGCGGTGGTGATCTACGGCGTGGTCGGCTTCAAGACCCACGCCAAGATGATGCTGATTTTGCGCCGCGAAGCCGGCGAGATCGTGCGTTACGCCCACTTGGGCACCGGCAACTACCACGCCGGCAACGCCAAGCTCTACACCGACTACAGCCTGCTGACCTCCGACGACGCCTTGTGTGAAGACGTCGGCAAGTTGTTCAGCCAGTTGATCGGCATGGGCAAGACCTTGCGCATGAAGAAACTGCTGCACGCGCCGTTCACGCTCAAGAAGGGCATGCTCGACATGATTGCCCGCGAAACCCAGTTCGCCCTCGACGGCAAACCGGCGCACATCATCGCCAAGTTCAACTCGCTGACCGACCCGAAGATCATCCGCGCGTTGTACAAGGCCAGCCAGTCCGGCGTGCGCATTGACCTGGTAGTGCGTGGCATGTGCTGCCTGCGCCCGGGCATTGTCGGCGTTTCGCACAATATCCACGTGCGCTCGATCATCGGCCGCTTCCTGGAACACACGCGGGTGTTCTACTTCCTCAATGGCGGCGAGGAGCAGATGTTCCTTTCGAGTGCCGACTGGATGGAGCGTAACCTCGATAAGCGTGTGGAAACCTGCTTCCCGGTGGAAGGCAAGAAGCTGATCATGCGGGTCAAGAAGGAGCTGGAGAGTTATCTCACCGATAACACCCACAGCTGGAGCCTGCAGTCGGATGGCCGTTACGTGCGCAACACGCCGACCGGCAACCAGAACCCGCGCAGTGCGCAGGCGACGTTGCTGGAGAAGCTGGGCAGCCCGATTCTGTCGGTGAACTAACAGCAGGCCTTTGTAGTGAGCGGGCTTGCCCCGCGCTGGGTGGCGAAGCCGCCCTGAAACCTGACGCCGCGGTTGTTCTGAAACACCGCGGCGTTTTGTATGGGGCGGCTTCGCCACCCAGCGCGGGGCAAGCCCGCTCACT